>NZ_CP059576.1:295000-658333 GCF_014109825.1 Legionella sp. PC997 | reverse complement strand
CAACCAATGGGAGCCGATTAATATCAAGGAAGACGATAAGCCGGTGGATGTCGAAGATCCTTCCATTCGTTACAATCCCATCATGACCGATGCTGATATGGCAATGAAGATGGATCCCGTTTATCGTAAAATTGCTGAACGCTTTTACAAAGACCCTGAATATTTTTCAGAAGTTTTTGCGCGAGCCTGGTTCAAACTCACCCACCGAGACATGGGGCCAAAAGCACGCTACATTGGGCCTGATGTACCGAAGGAAGATTTGATTTGGCAGGATCCAGTACCTGTAGGTAAGAAAGATTATGATGTTGCTGCTGTCAAAGCCAAGATCACTTCCAGCAAGCTGAGTATTAGTCAAATGGTTTCTACCGCATGGGATAGTGCGAGAACTTTCCGTGGTTCTGATATGCGAGGCGGTGCTAATGGAGCACGTATCCGACTGTTACCGCAAAAGAATTGGGAAGGTAATGAGCCGCAACGTCTTGCAAAAGTATTGCAGATTTTAGAGGCTATCGCCGCTGAGACAGGCGCCAGTGTGGCTGATGTGATTGTGCTTTCAGGTAATGTCGGAGTCGAGCAGGCTGCCAAAAAAGCTGGATTTGACATCACCGTCCCTTTCACTCCAGGACGTGGTGATGCGACTGACGAGATGACTGATGCTGCCTCTTTTGCTGTGTTAGAACCACTTTATGATGGTTATCGTAACTGGCTTAAAGAAGATTATGCGGTCAGTGCCGAAGAGCTTATGCTCGATCGCACCCAACTTATGGGACTGACTGCCCCAGAGATGACCGTTCTTGTTGGAGGCATGCGTGTGTTAGGGTCTAACCACAGCGGTACGAAGCATGGAGTGTTTACTGAACGTGAAGAAGTTCTAACAAATGACTTCTTTGTCAACCTGACCGATATGGCCAACACCTGGAATCCTATAAGCAATAATTTGTATGAAATTCGTGACCGTAAAACTGGAGCATTAAAGTGGACCGCCACTCGAGTGGATCTTGTTTTTGGTTCTAATTCAATTCTTCGCGCCTATGCGGAATTGTATGCTCAGGATGATAACAAAGAAAAATTCGTGCAGGACTTTGTTGCTGCCTGGGCGAAAGTTATGAATGCAGATCATTTTGATTGATATAGTAGTGCCACGATTTAATCATGTCTGGAAATATACAAGTACTCTTTTCTAGGTAGAATAGAGTACTCGTATATCAATGAATCAATTAGTCACCCTATGAAAAGCTGACTATGAGTGACGCAATGCATTTTTTAGGAATTTATAATAAACAAATACCCGAAAAGTCAGAAAACACAAAAGAAGAAATCGCTTTGCCTCTTACGATCTATTTGCGTTGATATTATCGTTTTTTAGCCTATTATAAAAATAATGCATATTAATTTAATAAAACAAATGTGATGCTTATATTTTTCGGTGTCATGGCCGAGTAGGTGTCCAAAAAGGAAAATCATGGACGGTGCTAGTTTTTGTAAACAATGCAGAAACCCTCTTGAATCAGTTGATCAATTTTGTAGTAAATGTGGTGCGAAAAATGAGTCTAATTTATCACACGATCAAGCTCCAAAAGAAACAATTCAATTGTCTAAACATATAAGCCCAAAATCAGCAACCACAGCACTTCTCCTCAACTTTTTTTTAGGAGTGTTGGGTGCACACAGGTTATATGTCGGTAAAATAGGCACTGGATTATTAATGCTCGTTACAATAGGTGGGTTTGGTATTTGGGTTTTGGTTGATTTGATTCTTATTGTGACTAACAAGTTTGAAGACAAGCAAGGAGGTTTATTGGAGTTAACCCAAAACTCTTCACCATTCAAAACAGCAATAATAGTGATTAGTACAGTTTTAGCATGGTTGCTATTGTATGTACTTATGGTATTGGCACTCGTATTTTACTTTACTAGTGGGCTGGTTTATACCATTGAGCATCAGCTGAATGCTCTACAATCTGGCAATATTGAAAAAGCGTACTCATATACATCGAAAGATTTTCAAAAAACCACCTCTATAAATGATTTCAAAAAATTTTTAGACCAATATCCCTCAATAAAAAATAATGAAAGCTATTTTTTTAACACAAGAGAAATTGAGAATAATTTAGGATTTGTGAAGGGAACTTTAACTGCAAAAGATGGTGCTAAAACACCAATCGAATATCGCTTAATAAAAGAAGATGATACTTGGAAAATCTTAAATATTAAGGTGGTTCCTACTGGTGCAGCGATAATGATAAATAATAAAACTAGTGAGCCCCCCAGTACTACACCATCTCAAGAAAATTCTTTACCCAAGTTATTTGAAGCTAAGGGCAATAAATATTCAATCAGATATCCTGACGATTGGTCCTATGTCTCTCCTTCAAAGGGGACTATTGTGTTCATGGGTAAAAAAGGAACCGCTGCTTATCATGTTAATGTTAATATTCAAACCATACTTTCAAAAAAATCCGGAGGTAAGTATTCAAGTATCAAAGAAATAGTGGATGATTTAAAAACACAACTTTCCACGAAAGCATCTAATGCGAAAATTTTGTCTCAAGGTGAGGGAGAGTTACCTAAAAATCCCAAGAGATTTCATGGGGAATACCTTGTTTTTACTTATACTTTTAAGGGTAAAACGTTTAAACAACTGGAATTTATCATTTCCAGAGATGATGAATTGGCTTTTTATACTTGGGCGTATACTGCCCCTTCAGATCAATATGATATAAATCTCCCTATTGCTAAGGCCATGTATGAATCATGGATTATTGACTAACTTAACGAGAGCACTGCAAAAACCATAAATAATGGAGTGTACATTGTGAGAAAATTAATTATTATTTTAGTTAATTTAATTTTAGTAAACTATTCTGTACCTCTCCTTGCAGGTGTCCCACAACTTAATCTTGATTGTAAATCTTTATCCGAACATATGGTCATTTCAGGTTATCCCCGAGGTGAAGGCTATGATTTAAAAATAAAAATAAATGATCATGTACTGCGTTATGTGGATAAATGTAGTGATATATACTGCTCAAAGAGAGAGAAATATGGAGACCTCTACATAGTTGAAGCGCTAAATAAAAAAGTATTTACCATTTATTTTGTTGAACCTACTGAAAATGGTGAACTTTTTATGGGATATTTTTATGCGCTACCAGAAACGGTTAAATATACAAAAACTACACACGGGTATCGTGCTCAGTATATAGCACTTTACGATGGGGCGGATCCTCGTAGCAATACATCTCCAAGAGCGTTTGTGGGCAATCCGATTAAATTAACTTGTATACACCAGGAAGAACTTTAAGAATCTCTTCCTAGTTTATAACCCCATTACCTGGAAAACAAGAAAATCTCCCCCTGTCACACTCTCTTCCTCTTGAAAAAGCCCCTTGCTCAATGAGGTAATGTGGGTCCGTTTTTTAGGTGTGTTGTCTGAAGCCCATATGTGCATGTTATCCTTGAGGCAAAATGAAAGAACTTTGAGGAGCAAGAGGCAATGGAGCTTGTTCCTACAGTTTCTAATAAATTACATAGTTTCATGGGTTTTATTGCTATTTCTTGGATCGTCTTTTGGATTAATATAAATAATATCCCAAGGTCCAATACCATGCAATTGAATAACAGTTTTACCTCGAGTAAATGCATAATGATGCATTTGAGGATCCATAAAAGCGAAACTCCCAGTAGGTAATTTTGTTGCAATGTTTTTATCTAATTTGTCTCCCATACCAATATTAAATTCCCCAGAAATTACAGTTACATGTTCAATTCCAGGATGAGTGTGGGGAGAAATAGTGTAATTAGCTGGCAACATTATTCGAATTGTAAAAGGCCCTTCTTTAGATAGATCACCTTCTAATACAGAAATCTTTGCACCTTTTGGTATTGAATTCGGACCCTCGCTCCATTGCATATCCTTTGGGGTAAACAGTGTTGGCTTTTCGGCCTTCATGGTTTCATCTGCAGCAAATGTTATACCTATAGATCCTAGGCTAAGCAAACCAATCAGCGTTGCTTTAAATATAATATTGGACATAGTTCTTCCTCCCTGAAAAAAAATATAATCCCGACCAAAGACTGTCGTTACGGTTTTTAATCAGGCCATTAAGAATTTAAACATTAAAATTAACGAGAAACAAGGACGTCTTTATCTTAATATACTGTTACAAACAACCAATTTCATAGCTGATCATGTTTACATGCAGTCAGCAAACTAAATTATCCGCTGAAAAAGGTAATCTAAATATTTTTTCATTTGAAAACAATAAGTTGCTGTGGGAACATATCCAGCAAGAATGGATATGGCTCATATTTTAAAGAGGATGATATGCAAGAACGATTTTTTAAAGTAACCCGCTCTGAATTTTCAATTTCATTACCTTTGCTCAGTTCAGAAGATTTGGATCATTTACAGACCTTATGTGATGAAGGGATTGATATAAATACCCTGCTTATTCAAAAAATGCCAAAAACAGATTTGCATGTTCACGCTGAAGCGGGCATTTTGATCGATACCAAATTAGCCAAAATAATAGCAGCCCGCAATAATATCCCTTTTCCCGATGACTTGGTCGACGACCAAACTCAGCAATGGAAATTTACTGGTTCGGATAATCTTGATCAATTTATCAAAGACTTTCGACGTATTTCAAATATTTTGCAAACGCCGCAAGATATTGAAGACATTATTTATGCATTTTATAAACACTGTTATGAACATCGTGTCATCTTCGCTTTGCCAGGAATTTCTTGGATTCAATGTAAAGAACAAATGACTTTCCTTGAATTTAACCAAGCCTATAATCGGGGTCTTGCCCGAGGTATCAAGGATTTTGGTGACACCACTACATTGAGGTTACGCTATTATCAAGAACGACATATAAATTCAGAAGAATTTCAAAAAATATGGGACATGATTCAACAATATCCTAATCCTATGATAACAACTATAGGCCTTGCCGGATCAGAAGATGGTTTTCCATTGGATAATTTTTTTGAATTTTTTGAATCACTCAATCATTTTAGACAAAAAATGGGCAATCCCTGGTATTTTCTTACTGCCCATGTGGAGCCGGAGTCCCCTGAACGTACCATCGAAGTTGCAAGAAATTATTTGGATTGGTTTGCCCATGGTAGAAATATTGCAGATTATCCCCAGCTCAAAAAAACACTTAAAACTTCGGGGATGACTCTTGAAATATGTCCTTTAAGTGATGTTGCATTTTTTCCGAAATCCATTCCAGATTTACAAGCCCATACTCAATTCCAAGCTTTATTTAAAGAAGAAATGATTTCTTTAAATTCAGATGACCCGGCATTTTGTGGAACAATTGATGAAGTATACCAGTGTGTTTTCAAAGCACTGAACTGCGATTTGGCACTTTTATTCCGATGCACTTATAACGGTTTATTCCCAGCAGCACGCAGCACCTTAGAAAGCATGCGTTTTTACGCCCCAGAAACTTATCAAACCCACATATTGATTCTCGAAAACGGCATGTTGAAGCTTAAATTTTTTGAAACATATTGTCGTTTATTACAAGAGATTAGAACCATAAGTAATACGCATCGCGAACTAAAAAAACAAATTTTGGAAATTAGCTTGCACACTCCCCTAAGTGAATTAAATCGTCTCTCATCAACTCTTTTGAAAATAGGAAAAGAGACCCGCATCACCTCATTAATAGATATAAGACAAGAGATTATTAGGACGGCTAAAGTATTAGAAACGAAAACGTTGCAAGCCATAGAACAATTTGAACGGGATTGTCGCCTTTCCCAAGAGCAAGCTTTCAGCGGTCTTGAAACATAATCTAGAACAACCAGGGTAATTTAGCATTATAGGTCAGGTTCAAATAGGGAGCCCGAATTAGCGAAGCGAAATATGGGAGTTCAGTACTTCAAATCAATATTTCTATTAAATTAGAGATTAGTATCACAACCTTATTTGGTTCCCTCTCTGCTTATCTTTTTATTGGATTAACCTTTGCCTATTTATACTTGCTTATTTATGAACTGGTCCCTCAATCGATATCAGGTTTGGAGCCCCATGCTGAGACCCGAGCAATTTATTATTCGTTCATCACATTAACTACTGTGGGATTTGGCGATGTGGTAGCTACAGGCCCTATTATGCAATGCCTGTCTTGGATGGAAGCCTTCTGTGGCCAAGCTTATTTAGCTATATTTATTTCTCAGCTTGTAGGAAGATATATTGTTGAATGTAAATAAATATCACCTACACATGATTATGTCAGGATAGTCCAGAGCTTTTGTATAACATCTCTGAAACTTTTTTCCTATTCTTTACATAATTGAATTCGCAGCTCACTAATATCCTCATTTTTGTAAAACAAGAACATATAGCAGTGCGTTACCCCTTTTGATAGAGGGCTACTCATTCTACGCAAACTAAGCAAATTCAGAATTGCCTGAAAATTCTGATTTACCCTCTCTTGTATTGGCTTTCACATGCCAGAGTGGCAACATCAAAAATAATGGAATCAAGCAACAAATTAACAGCGTGAGAAAGAAATTATCCCAGCCGTAATTTTTGATAATTGCACCCAAAGGAGCACCAGCCAGAACAGCACCTAAACAATAAGCAAAAAATCCGGCAAAGCCAGTTGCGGTTGCCGCTGCTTTTTTGTGTGCTAACTCCGCACATGCCATACCAATCATCATTTGTGGTCCAAAGATAAAAAAACCAAAGAAAAAAAGAAACAATGAATCGAGAAATGGTGTATATCCTCGAGTGAATGTAAAGAGCAACAAAGTGACAAATACACCTGCGGTAAAGAGCACATTTATCGGATTGCGTTTACCTTGAAATATTTTATCCGACAGCCAGCCCGCGGCCAGACTTCCAAAAAAACCACCTACCTCAAACCATATGACACAACTACCTGCTGTGATTAATGAATAATCCTTCGCTTCGGTTAAGTACAGCATGCTCCAATCATTAATGGCCGTTCGAACCACATAAATAAACAAGTAAGAAATAGAAAGAATCCAAATATATGGGTTGCTTAATACATAATTCCAAAGAATTTCTTTAACTGAGAATTCTGTTTTTTCTGGGTGGTGATTTGTTGAACCAGAAAAATCGTTATTATATTGCTCTATCGCAGGTAAACCCAGCGATTGCGGGGTATCCCTTAAACGATTGATTAAAAAAACGCCTCCAAAAATGCAGATTACTCCCGGCACAAACATGGCTGAACGCCAACCGAAATATTGCGCGCACATCGCAACAATCAAGGGAATTAATGCACCCCCCACGTTATGTGATGTATTCCAAATGCTCCACCAACGACCACGTTCTGATTGTGAATACCAATGCGTTAATAATTTAGTACATCCTGGCCATCCCCAGCCTTGAAACCAACCATTCAATCCCCAAAAGATTGCAAATAACCACCAAGTGGAAGACAAACCAAACAAAATATTAAAAACACCTGTCAAAATTAGTCCAATCGCCATTAAGTAACGGGGATTTGACTTATCGCCCAGAATTCCACTCAAAAATTTGCTGATGCCATAACTTAAGCTCAAAATGCTAGCGATCATTCCGAGTTCAGTTTTGGTCATTCCTAGGGTGCTTTGCAACGCAGGCATCGCGAAGATAAAACTTTTTCGCGTAAAATAAAACAAAACATATCCTAGATACATGGCATAAAAGGTGCGGATACGCCAATAACGATATTGCTGTTTAACAACGGTTTTATCCTGAATTTCATCAAGATATGGAGCTGGTTTTAAAAAATTCACAAATGCCATGATTATCCATCATCATGATAAAAAAATAAGATTAGAATGTAACTCACAAAGTATGTCAAATCATTTCTAATTAAAATGATAGCAGCTCATATCTATTAATAACTAATTAAAAATTTAAATGGAATTCTTGTGAAATTATAAATAAGCTACACGATTTGCATTCAAGGGATTTGTCGTAATGAAAGAAATAATAAGTTTATTAAAACAAGAGCCATCCAGTTTTGTTAATTATAAACGTCCTGATGTCCTAATGGTTTTAAAGAGAAAATTCAATACGCAAAAAGACTGGATTATTACTTCGTTCAACCAATATCAATTTACCGAAAAAGAATCGCAACAAGTCCAAAAAGCTATTTTAAATGGCGATCTGCGAATAACCGATCTTCTGGAGCGTCCGTTTTATCACCATTTTTGGAGTTTCCTCACCTTTAAGTGGGGGGAAATACTTTCAGGTGGAAAAAGACTATCCAAGCAAGAAGTCTTACAAATCGCAACCTACTCTAGCAATGGCCAGGAATTTGCAAGAACTCCCACTCAAAATAGAAATAGACTGTTAAAGGGAGTGCCATTAGTCACCGGTAAAGTCGTTACTTCCATGGCACTTTGTATGGTGTTTTGCCTGGGATTATTAAGTACTTTAGGAGCCCCCTTTGGGTTGAGCCTCGCTTTGGCGATAGTTTTGTCTTTTTGTAACGGCATCGTGTGTTTATTAAGCCGTGGCCAAGCCATGCTTGATAGTGCTGGCTTTCAACCTCAAAAGCAAAAAACCTTTAAGATTCTTGAAGAAAATATTAAAGAAAAAACGGTATTGGATAGAGGTCAGAAATTATTTTTTGGTATCGTAACCTTATTAGCCTGTATTTCTGCGGGCATTTCCGGATATGCTGGTCTCGTAGGACTGCTCACTTTTTTAGGGGCAGGTATGATGGCTTCTAACCCTCTGGTTTTGGCAGTTACGATTGGACTATCTCTTATTGCAGCGGTTTCTTTCTATTCGTTTCAAGCTGTAGGGATACGTGAAAATTATACAAAATTCAAAAATCTTTTTATTGAAGATTACCAAAAACCCTATGGTCTGTTGCGATGTGTCTTATTAGGAGTTGTGAGTACGATTTTTTTAGCTGTTTATGCAACACTAACCTGGTTTACTACGGTATCCGGAGTTAATAAGCTTTTTAATGCGATAGGGGCGAACTCTAATACCTTGTTAGCACATATGATTGCCATGATATGTACTTCGACAACCATGGTTGTTAATACTTTTTCACAAGTTTATAAAGTTTTTAACCCGAAAACCTATGTCGACCTTAAAGAGAAATTTGAATCAATATATCAACCCCTGGAAGAAGGCCAAACAAAAGCAGAAAAGATAAAATATGGAGCCCTCAATATGCTCAAATTATTAGCTTTGATTGGTGATTCCCTTGCGTATTCTGTAGCCGGTGGAATCCGAAGCGGAATTCATGTTGGGGAAACACTGGGTGAGGCCATAGGGGCAAAACTTGCCTTAACCATTACCATGGCAATCTTGTCTCCAATCATATTAGTATTCGTATCCGTCGCTTTTACTTGGCCAACCGTTTTTCATAGGAAAGAATCGTCTCGAAATCCTTCACAGATGGAACAATCATTGATAAAAAAAATGAATCAAAGCCCTATTTCTCAATCACTTCAAAACAACCCTCTAACTCCACCCTCCGAACAATCCTCCAAATCAAATAATTCTAAAGGTAAACAAGCGGGCCTAAGATTTTTTGATGAAAGCTCGAATGAAGAGCACCGTGGCAGCCCTAATTTAGAGCGAAAAACAGCCCGGAGCTGCTTCTCACTATAAATGAAATATTGAGCTTAGGTACGGTTTTTTAAAATAACCTGTTGTAGGTGGTACCGAAGTTGGGTCGCAAACGACCCAACTTAACTGATGCGAATTTATAGATTTTGATCACTTAACCAGGGACTCCAACAAAGAATGTGTAGTGCCAAAGTTTGCTCATTTTTAAGTCAATTACTATACTGCTTATTAGTTTCCAAAGTTCGTTGAAGAGTTAAAATGAAAGTACATTTGTTTTTAAAATCCGGTTCTCCTAATAGGTTAAGCATTGATATAAAAAAGCAACCAGCACCTTCAGAGCAAATTGAAGAACTTCTTCGCTCAAAAAATAGTTCCTTCGATGACTTGAAAGAAATTACCTTTGAACATTACACCCTTGATGACGTCCAGCAACTGAATGATTGGTATTATAAGTTGGAACATTTAGTTACCTACAATCAACGCCACCAAAAAGCATTAATGCCTGATGAATCCTTTGAAATAAAGCCGCTTAGTTCTTCTGAAGCCCTGCAAATGTTTAAGGAGCATTACCCTAAAAATCGATTATGGCAATTAGCCGTTGATGGAAATCTCTATGGCAAGACAGTAGGTACAATTGGCGGTGAACGAATTGGTGGAGAAAATGGATGGGTAGACTATGCTCGACGAGAGCCTAATTCTTTGAATTCTTTCTTTCCAGCGCTGAATATCGCTTTAGATAATATCGAAGATAAATTCATATCTCATGAATTAATTTTTCAACTGCATGCTCTTGTTTCTAAGGATGTGTCTTTTATTGGTGCAACTAACACCCTCCCAAGAGGAAGCTACAGGGAACGAACTCCAGTTTTTGATTTAGCACCTGAATGGATGACAGTTGAAGGTCTTACTGATTTACTTGACAAGATGGAGGAAGGATATTTTTCTTTAGATAATGAAGATGACAATGATGGCGAAGCGCAATACCTATACTCATTCTTAAAAGACGGAAATTTATTTTTATCACACTCAACCATTACTGAATCACGAAAAAAAATTGCAGAAAAATACAGCATTGAAAATAGTAACTCTGCTTTAGCAAAATTTATGATAGAACGTTGTGAGAAGATTAGATACCAAGCAGCTGAAGCTCCTCATGAGATCATGGAAAAAATCATAAATAACTACAATGAGAAAATTAAAACGTTAACAGAACCTGATGAAATTTTACAATTAATTGGTGAAACAACGGAGGCCTTCGAACGAACTCACCCTTTTGGAGATGCTAATGGCAGAACATTCGTCAATCTATTACAAAATCGTTTATTAATTCAAAACGGCTTTCCCCCTGCTACCCTATTCCAGCCTAACCTTTATGATGCCTTTGGTAATCATGTGGCAGTCCTTAAACGTGGCATCCAAAATACCATGGCGATTTATAACGGAGAGGACATTTTTGGATATCATATGCATATTCTCCACCCAATGCATGGCAAAGAAAATAATTTAATATCGTCTCAAGATTTTTTTGACACCAATGAAAACTTAGGAAAATACGCACTCCAAGTAAAAGAAAATCCCTTATTATCTGACCAAGAAGATGACTTAACCCTGGAGGGTATCCATAATGCTCTATCTACAACAGACAATCTATTATTGAAGCTGGACTATATTGATCAGGCATTAAATAGATATGAACACGATATTAACAACGTTGCTTTGCTGGATAGAACTTATAAAGAAATAATTTCTAAAGTCCCAGCACCTCAATACACTCAAACTCATGCAGATTTTGCATTGCAAGAACTTAATTTCCAAATCGAACACCGTGTGAAAGCGCATGATTTGCATCCAGCCATTCAAAGACTTTTAGCAAGCATTCCTCAGGAAAATATAAAAGAAAATACCCAGGGTCTCCCAGACATTTCAAAAGAACGACTGGATAAAAATTCCATTGAAAAACTACACGTTCAAACCGTTGTTGACGATTCCTTACTGGATACCACTGGAATTCACCCAAATGAAGCGGATGTACCTCTGCAGGCATCCGAATCTGACCGAACCTTAAAGCTAATTAATATCTTATCCCATTACATACAGACAAAAAAAGATGAGTTGGGAAAAGATATTGAGTCATCCAAACAATACAAAACCAAACTAATTGAAGTCAAATTTGAATCGAGCGTTGAAGAAAAAATAAATGCTGCTCGTCATTTAATAGACCTTCTTGAACAAAAATCGGATACCAAGCCATTAGAGGACAAAGAATTTAGTGCACTCACTACATCTCGGTTAGGCAATAAAACTGCCGAATACATCGATTTAATCGAACATTTTTATAAACCGGAACTTGTTGCCCATCGGGGCGCCCAGGGTTAAAGACCCTGGACTCTATTAACTCTGTTTGTTTTCTTCCAATCTCGAAGCAAGTCTCACCTTGCGCCTGTGATGAGTTAATCGTTTTCACATCTTCAAAACTGTTACTTGCATAATCAACAATTAACGACCAAACTGGTCTATAAATGATCTATTATTATTAATATTAAAAGGTATTTTGGTTTAGAGGAATATATATGGAAGAGAAGAGCATTCTTAAACACAAGTATGTTTATGTTCTTGTAAATGATTTTCCTAGGTTGTTAAGAGCAGGAGAAACCTTAGAAAGTATTGCCCATATAACTTTTACAGAACATCAATCCATTTCAGAAACTCCTGTAAAAACTTACCCAGACTTCAAAAAAGCAGCATATGCATCGAAAAAACTATATAAAAAAACAGGAATTGAATTACAACGACATGGTTATCCCCATAAATTATATCATACTGGGATTGCAAAGATTAAAATTGATGGAACAACCATGGGAGAAGAGTTAAACCAAGAACAATTTATAAAGGGGCTAGAATCCATCACTCATACGAGTGGAATAATCATAACTCGAGCAGAACTCGATCCAGCAAAACACGAACAAGAAGAAGAGGAAAATATATCGTATAAGGACGATGTTGAGGAAGACCAATTTAAAACCCACTCAATTATAAAAGATATTTCTGCAATCCCTCCAAAATTACGATATTTATTATTTGTTGACTTTGAGTTATTTCACCATGGCAAGGAAAATTGGATTGATTATGAGTTTAGGGAACGAAATTGTGTTAAGAATTTGTTTGAAACCACTACTACAATTCTCGAACTATATAGGTTTGATCCAAAAATTAAAACTCATATATCACTTGAGATCATAAACAGATTGCATCTTCAACTGAGTCAAGGTTTGGCTCAAATGGAGGGGGATGGAGAAGGTCTTAATGAATACCGCACTATTTACAACGGATTTCCAATTTTCAAAGATACAGCAACGATAGAAGGAATCAAAGAATTATTATTTCGAATTAGAAATGACGACAACGCAGAGGGATTTATGCTTGGCAGTCCTTCAAAATTAGAATTTTCAAGTAAAGAAGAGTTAATTGATGTAATTAGAGATGCGAGGAAAAATGCACTCGCATGTGCTGGTGAAACTTCTTCAGCTACCAGCACGAACATTCAAAATTTTAAGGATGATGAAATAGAAGCGCTCGCTCAAAACATTTATCAAAAAATCAAAAAAGGGGTACCTGTTTATATACTAACTCCAGAGCCTAAGTTAGCTTATGAATATGCTTTAGATGCGGTTAAAATATATAATAAAGAAATTAAAGAAGCCATTACAGTGGATGATAAAATAAAAGCCATTGATAAACTAACCCATGAATTAGAGATTCTACACTTATATTATGACGTAAATCTTCGGACCAATTATTTATTGATTAACTTATTATTGATATCAAATGGTATAAAATGGACAATTTTATATAATCCAAATCGAATCGACCTTTATAGTAAAGAGCAGAGGATAAAAGAAATTAAAAAAGGAATTCTCCGATTTGAATATCTGATAGAACATCAGGAAGAAATGTTAAGAGATTATGAACAACTAAATAATGGATTAGCCAAGGAATTCAGATATGGTAATTTAGGTTTTTATCAACCTTTTGAGAGAGAAGATAAACTGAAAGCCGTCAAAAAAGCTTCACTCGAAAGCTCTGATCCGCAAGGTGATATAGAGCGCGAAATGCAAAAATTTGATGAAAATTCAAAAGCAGAACAAACTCAAATATCCAGTGTACTTGAGGTCTGGTCAAAAAAATACGAGGAAGTCGAAGGACCTTTGAGCAATTTTTTAAAAAAATTTACAATGTAATACTCCGAAAGTTTTAGAAAAATAGCAAAAAATCATGTAATGTAAACATGATTATGGTCCTTTCTAGAGATTCAAATTTAACGTTTTCAATGATTCCCGATTTAATGAGATGAACTTTTTAATGAACAAAAAATTTTACGCCCTCTTTCTTGTTTTGAGCTTACAATCGTTTAAGGTTGTTGCACTAAGTGATAATGAGCAATTACTAAAGCAGTTTCATAACTATGGAATGACACACTGCGATAAATTTATTCTGATGCAAGCTGACTTATTAAATAAACCCAATCGGTCAATTGACATAGAGAGCCCTATCGGTGAGCTTGGGCAAGGCTACTCTACTGTAACACTAATAATTACTTATGGTTACAAAGGAGATACAATTAAACAAGATTTATCATTTATTGAAACACCGAACCGTTGCATCTTGACAAAACGAGCAACTCTAACCTCTAAGGGTCCTTGTAGTCAGAATATCAATCCGGATTATTGGTATATATCGAAGTCGATACCTCAAATAGATTATACCAGTTATCGAAACAAAGGTGATGCACCTATGTTGGCTAAGGAAATTAATGTAGGGGATTTTAAGGCATGCATTCAGGAGTTTCGTTTGACGAGTGACTCTAAACATGATTAGCTCCAGTAGTTGAGTCTCTAGCCCCATCCCATTCCGAAAGTTCATCTAGACTTAATTCTTATAACACAGCAAGCTAGACCACCAAGCAGGTTGGCGTTCGGCGCAATACGAGGTTGAATCTTTTCGATCCAACCTTTTTGCTTCACACTTCTTATCAAAATTTCACACATAAGCTCATGCCTGTATAGTGCCATTCCGCGTAGGCGGGAATCTATCCCTCAAATTAATTCTTACGTGTTTCTGGAATTGATTCCCCGCAGGGAAATGACAAAACAAGTTAGACGACCTATTTATTTTAATGCTTCTTGATACAGCAATTTGCTATAATTTTATTAACTTCCAATTCATTAAAAAGACTCTATGGCTCATAAAACGGGCAGCGCCAATTTACCTTTGCATTATGGTCGTGTGCCTACTTGGCTTGCGGAGCGTATGGCAAAATTAGGTGCGATCATATGTCAAGCTATCATTCATCATTACGGCCGAGATGAAATTCTTCGCCGTTTATCAAACCCCTTTTGGTTCCAATCCTTTGGAGCAGTTATGGGCATGGATTGGCATTCTTCGGGGATTACTACGAGTGTTATTGGTGCCCTGAAGCGAGGTTTAACACCACTTGCGCAAGAACTTGGGGTTCATGTTTGTGGTGGCAGAGGCAAATATTCACGACAAACTCCGCAGGAGCTTCTTAGTATTGGTAGCAAAGTCGGTTTTGACGGGCAGCAGTTAGCGCAATGCAGCCGTCTGGTAGCTAAAGTGGATAGTGCGGCGGTCCAGGATGGATTCGATCTATACTTGCATGGTTTCATCGTTACTGATGATGGCAAGTGGACAATTATTCAACAAGGCATGAATACGATTAATAAACAAGCGCGACGATATCACTGGTTATCTGAAGGATTGACGAGTTTTATTGAGGCACCTCATACTGCCATAGAAGGATTTCATCAAGGTAATATAATCAATCTTACCGATCAACGGGCTCAATTATCACGATTTAAGCAAATTGAGCTTTTGAAAACGTGTTCTCCTGAGCGTATTCTTGCAGAGATATCCAAGCAAAAAAAGAATGGCCTAAAGTCAGTAAATGACTCAACAGCACAACTTCCGTTCCCCCATCTCGACTTACCTGCACATCATGATGTTCGAGCCGAAAATATTTCCATTACCCGTTTGCATGGCAATATTGCTGCAGCCATCAATCGAGGCCCAGAAGATTTTACCGAGCTTCTTTTAACACCTGGCGTTGGGGCAAGAACTATTCTCGCTTTGGCCTTTGTAGCTGAAATCATTCACGGGGCTCCCTACAGATTTTCCGATCCTGCCCGCTTTTCTTTGGCTCATGGCGGAAAAGATCGTCACCCCTTCCCTGTTCCAGTTAAAGTCTATGACGAAACCATTGGGGTGTTGAAAACTGCAATACAAAAAGCAAATTTAGGTCAAAGCGATAAATTGGATGCCATTAAACGACTTGATAATCAAGCACGCGAATTAGAACAACATATTATTTCTGGTCCCTCTGTAGAAGAAATAATGGCTCATGAAAAAAAGGCCTCTCCTATGTATGGTGGCAGGAGTGTTTTTGGATGGGAACCGTTAATTCCTGACTAAGCTAATTCGCCCTTATTAAAGCAGTTTTATTTTTCAATAATTGATTAATGCGTTGTGCATCTTTAGGCGCATTGGCTTTTTCATCATTGTCAAAATAACAATAAATCCTTTTCCCCTCTTTATGCCAATTAACAAATTTCTCCACATATTCCGCTAAAGTAGTTTCTTCATAAGCTCCTTTATAAGCCTCTATATTAGGTCCATGCATGCGGATATAGATAAAGGAACTAGTGATTATTTCCGGTGAACGATACATTTTATGATCATAAAAACACAGTGACATTTGGTTTTTATCTAACAGCTCATACAGTTCTTCGCAAAACCAGCTCTTATGTCTGAATTCAAAGGTGTATAAATAATTTTTAGGAAGGTGCTGTATAAATGTCTTCAAAGTAGGAATTTCTATTTTCCACCAAGGAGGAAATTGAAACAGTATAGGTCCTAACTTCTCTTCAAAATTACTAAAGGCTTTAAGTAATTTATCTACACTTTCAGTGCTGTCTTTTAACTTTTGAAAATGGGTAATGTATCGGTTTGCTTTACATGAAAAAGTAAAATCGGGGGGTGTTATTTCTACCCAGTTCCTTATATTTTTTTCTTTAGGGATTTGATAGAAGCTGTTATTAAGCTCCACACTATTCAACAGCTCAGCATAATAAGGGAGTATTAGATTAGATTTGATCTTTTCAGGGTAGAAATTACCCAACCATCCTGAATAGCTCCATCCTGAAGTACCTATATTAAATGGATTTTTTTCCATAAAAATCTCGGAGTATTAAATGATGTTTAATTATAGGACAAATCAACACGTCTGTGGGGTCAAACGACCTAACTTCGATTTGCTAGGAGTTTATTTTGGATTTTGTCCGGAGTAGCTAATCCATTGTGGTTAAAATGAATGGAACACCCGTAACGAGATGGCGACTTCTTAGGAACTTCTTTTCCATTCTTACTCATATCAGCATTGGTATAACGGCAAAGAATGTTTTTTCCTTTACGATACGAATGTCCCGCTGCACCTTCTTTTTGAAACCCAGGCTCTGTGAGCGTATTGTATAGTTTTTTTGCTTGCGTACCATGAATATTAAACTGCATGGCACAAGCGGTGGGCATGCTAAAAAAAAAAATAGAAGCAAAACCAAAGCAATTTTTGCTTGACGTTTCATACTCACTTCCTTTCGTATTAGTGCCGTTTCCGTAGAATAATTTTGCGTGTCTTTTAAAGTAGTTGGGTGAGCCACAAAAAGCCAGTGATTTTACTTGATTGAAAAATTGTTTTAGACAGGAACTTAATCAACATCGTTTTCGGCATGTTTAAAATCTAGGCGGACTCGTTGACTTTAAATCACTGGAATGGATAATACTATTCCTTTTTGTTTATAGGTTTTACTCATGGGGAAAGTTAGCAAAACTGCGGAAATGAGAAACAAAATTATTGAGAAATTAACTGCAGCATTTAAGAAACTGGTGACAGAGAATGGCCAGGCAAAAGCTCCATTAGCAGCACTTATTAATGCTGGTGATAATCCGCAAGTTTTACTGATTACAATTGATAAAAAGCCGGTTACAATCAAATTCCTAGGTGGATCAGCGATATCTCTTTTTTCAGCAACATATAAAGATATTAGTGTTATATTTCGCGTGTTATCCGCTGAAGAAAAATATGTCGCAGCCTATGATGTCCTGCGAGTAAATCCAGAGGTTGCTAAGCACTTTCCCGAACGATATCTTTTACTTCCTTTCAAAAATCGCAAAAGTAGTTATTACCTTGAGCTAATAGAATATTGTGCCAAGGGAAGTCTTGAGCAAGATGCAGAGAATTTCGATACTTCTTTGGATTATTCCATGAAAATGTTACAGCAAATGGTAGATATAGAGAGGGCTGGCTTTCGTTTTACCGATATTAAACCGAGTAATTTTATTATTGCTGATGATGGACGTTTAGTCCTTTCTGATATTAAGTCTTTATTGAATGTATACACAGAAAGCTCTATTCCAAAGATGGAAGTGGCTCAAACCCCTATCTATCGTTCCAGACCCACATCACTCAGCGTAACACCCAACTCAGATAATACTAATGAATATTCAATTTCGGAAATTGATTATAAATCCCGATATAAAATGGGAATTAGTATTTATGAAGTGATAACAGGGATCCGGGTTGCCAGTAATTTTGGGAACTCAAAGAAATCGTTATTTAACTTCATGAGCAAACAACAGTATGAATTAACAAAAGACATATCCACCCTGGGATTGGATATACAGACCATTCAGTTGGCTGTTACCAATTTATCGGCTTATGTAGATCAACTCGGTATTCAAGGACCCGCTACACGACTCGATTTTAACCATCCCGTATTTAACTCTCCCTTAGGCAAGAGTGTACGAAAGGTTATCCGCGGCTTAACTCATGAGGAATCAAGTAAACGGATGGAGTTTTCCCAAGCTTTATTAATTCTAAAGCTAGCTACGAAGAAGCATGTTATTTCATCAACTGCTAATCCAAATTCAGAGCTATCTTCCCCGCCATTAAATGTCCCAAGAGCCAGTGTCCCAGAGAAGAAGAAACATAAGACCAAGAAAAAAGCTTCCATTAAAATGTTGCCAGAACAGGAATTAGCCTCTTCTTCTGCTTCATATGCCGTTGATCCAGAATTGGAACAAACAACACCGGAGCAAGAAAAAAAATCCATTCCGAAGTTGAACCTAAAATCAAGCCAATATTCACATCGTGATTTAGAAAAGCATTTAATGTTTAGAGATAAAACGCCGCAAACAACAAGAGAAACAATACAGATAGAAGAAGACAAAAAAGAGAACGTTTCTCATAAACGAAGTGATTTTAAAGGCAAAGGAAGAGCTTCTAGTGTTGCTGTTATCCAAAGTATAAGTAAAACGAAAAAACTGCAGGAATCGGAGCAATCTAATTCAGAAAAATCCGATAATTCAGCACCAAAATATTATTAAAAAAACAAACCAATTGGATGGTTCAAAATGCGTCAGATAAAGTCCCATTCTTTATGTCCGGCGCGCGTCTTTGGCGTTTAACTGTTTGATTGAATTGGCCAATTTTTAAGTCAGTGAATTTTTAATAATGGACTTTATCATATAAAATAAGCAAAATGGATTTAAAGAATTCAGGGATGAGAGGGCAAGGATATGCCAAAAAACTATAAATTCCATGATGATAGTACTTCTGAAGAATCTTGTTATGAAAGTGACGGAGAAACGAAATATTATCCCCAAAAAAACATTGGTTCTGGAACGTACGCCAGAGCACGAAAATTCCAATCTCCTGATGGTCAACGCTCACTTGCCGTGCTTAAACCTGTGGATAAAGACGATATTGATTTTATCGAGGCTTATAATAAATACACATTTTTTAAGACGCTCTATCCGAAACAAAATCATGTATTAATAGAGCGCGATGACACTTATCGCTTGGTGCTTCCCTATATTGCCGGAGTACCCTATGAAAAGTTGCGCTTGACTAATGAAAGGCAACAAATAAAGCTTTTTCTTTCTGCAATTGAAGCATTAAAAGACTGCCATAATAAAGGGTATATTGTTCTGGATTTAAAAGCGGATAATATCCATTATGACAAGAACACGGGAAAAAGTTATTTGCTTGATGGAGGGATCTCTGTAAAAAAAGGTAGGCCACTCGACCCGGATATCTTTTGTGTAACAACGAACGAGGAGCGGATATTAAATAAAAAGAAATATACGCAAATTGCACCCGAGTGCTGGTCTCAAAAGCCGATAACTGCCCAAAAAAGTATGGATGTTTATGCTCTAGGCGCTATGATGCAATCCATTTTAAAACCCTCCGCGGATCTCAATCGTCTCATTCAATTATGTCTCGTCCACCAGCCAGAACATCGGCCAACTTTGAGAACATTGGAAAAACATCTGCGACAACTATTAGTTCAACCCTTAAACCACCCCCGAGACGCATCACCTAAAAGACACTCAAGTAATGAACTAAGCAATTTTTCATATGCTATGAAAATACTAGCTGAACAAAGTATTGTACCTACGAAAAAACAATATAAAAGACTTAGAGAAAATAATAAAATTCCCAAAGCTATTGCGGAATTTAATAATGCCTGTGCTCTGATCCAGGAGAGTCAAAATACTATTAAAAATCTTTATTTTAGTACTTATAAAAGAGAAACCCTCACTTTAATGCTCCGAGGTCCTATCGAATTTAAGAAAGAATATCCTCAGATTGAAAAAAGGGCTATGGTCTTTATTAATACTCAATTGTTTCGAAGATTTACACAAACGCAGGCTATAAAAATTTTAACTACATTAGACAACTCTAAAACACAGTTAGTACTCTCCCATCCTTCTAAACCTAGAAACAGTATTTTTCATGCTCCTAAAAAAAGAGAGGAACATAATGAAGTAAAAATGGATGGATTGAATATGTAGTTACAATTTAATACCCCTGGCAAAAGGTTGGGTCAAACGACCCAACCTATTTTCTGCCTTTTGCTAGGAATTAGACTGGCTGAACCTTGAACCAACAGAATGAGCCTTGCTTTCATCATGTCGGAAAATTGGGCGCTTAAAGAACTTAAAGCCTTTTTTTTCTGATTGAGGCTGAGAAGCAGGACTTTCTTCAATATTTAAAGTGATGTTCGAAAAAGATTCCAATTTGCTACGGAAACTGACGATATCCTCACTAGTACCTCCTTTAAGAATTGTTACTTTCTGTAAGGTTTGCTGATTTTTTTCAATAAAGAACAATAACTGAGTAAGTTTAGATTTATTCTGAAAGTCACTAAAATCATGGATCACTATTCCTTTCAAGTTAGAAAATTCCATCGCTCTTAGCATGCCAAATAGATCTGAAAATTTCTCATCGTGTAATTTGGATGCAGAGGTATTGCAGGGAGTTAACTTGTCTGGAGAAGAATTAATTGAAAGGAATCTTTCTTGCTTAAATGTTGAAGAATCAAAACTGTGATCAATGCTATTTCGCAGAGCAATTAAATCCTCTTTGACTTGCTGCAAAAATAGCTCTTTGGCAGCGTCAAGCACACTTTGGTTAATATTATGAAAAATATGCTCATTATTGGGAGGAGCCTTTGAAAAAATTTCATTGAATTTTGCTGTTAATACATCCTTATTTAGTTTTTCTTCAATTACAAGAGTCGTAAAAAATTTTTCTATCAAACCCGATATCCGCTCGGGAAAGTAACGGATTTCTTCTAAAAATAGATCATCCTTTAATGAGGGCCCGTCTAAATTCATTGCAAACCAAGTCGCCGTTTTAGTTTCTATCGTAGCATCCTGAATGGCGAAACGAATTTCCTCTAAAAGATTAAAAAAATTAATAAATCTCGTAAGATTATTAGGAAGTTTCACAGAAAATTTTTCTAAATGATCGAGGTAGCGGAATACCGTTGGTTGTTCAAGAAGGGTTTCAATAAGTAATAATAATTTCTTGAGTAATTTATCGTGTTGTATTCTTCGCTGTTTGTTTGCAAGTAGCTGAATTTGCTTTGTATTTTTTTTCCAAGTCGTATTGATTTTTAATACCTTTGGTCCAGAAGGTTTTTTTTCTGGATCAGCATAAAGCGCTCCAAGGGGCATTTCATTTTTAAGAAATAGGTGCATATCATTTACTTTTAAAGACTTTGTGAATTTAAGTTCTTTTTTCACTGTGGGTGCCGATATTAATGAGGGTACTTTATTTTCGGAAAGAGAGGTACTGAGCGTCGGCTTGCTATTAAGTTGAGGTGCTTCGTCCGATGTTTTCAAGAGATCCTTTTCCTCTGTTTGACCCTGAGTTACTTTCAGTTCGTGGGATGGTTGCGATGGATTAGTTGACGAAAGAGTTGCATCCTCAGTATTTGTTAGATTTTTTTTTGTATGTTCGAGCATAGGTCTTCTCATTTAGGAATAGTATGTGTCAAATTATAAATAAAACGTTCCTTAGCAAATTGCTAGGAGATTTATTGTTCCCGATATCGATTTTTAAAGTCAGAATAGTACAGCGAGGTAGATATTCTTTTCTGAAAATATAGTCCTCAACGGGTAAGTAAAATAGCATAGGTCTTTAAAAAATAAATCTTTTTTTGGGCGATTAGAATAAAAAAATTATGCAGGAGTAAGTTGATATGAAAATAGGGAGGGTGTAGCGATAGAAATTGATTTATAACCTAGGAGATATCGCTACCATTTTATTATATCAGTTCAACATTAATTTATTATTAATAGTTTTGGGCCTAGGCTAGAGAATTTAAATTTCAAAATCTAAGGTCACTTCATTAATTTGAAATAAAGCTTTTATTTAATAATTCAATTTTCATAAAATGACCATTAAATTGATCATCATTAACTAAGTCCCGTTTTATGCGACGTTCACAAACTTTTATCTTTATCCATGGTGCCTGGCATGCTTCTTGGTGTTGGAGGCGTATTGCAAAAGAGCTCCTCTCCAAAGGGCATAAGGTATTGATGCCAGATTTGCCGGGTCATGGTATAAACAATCAACTAAGCAGCTCTATATATTTTAATCACTATGTGCAAAGTGTTGTTAGTTTGATTCAGCAACAACCCGAACGGGTCACTTTGGTTGGCCACAGTATGGCAGGTTTAGTCATTGCAGCGGTTGCTGAGATTATTCCTAATGCTATTCGTGAACTCATTTTTGTCGCAGCCTATGTTCCGCAAAACCATAAATCTCTGTTTTCATTGGCGCAAGAATCCGAATCAAATAATCTTACTCCTTTTTTGATCATTGATGAAACATTACAAGAAATTCGCCTTCAGTATTCCTCGAATTTAGCCAATATAATGTTTAACTGTTGTCGCCCGCAGGATGCCCAAAAAGCAATGGTTCGGTTACAACCTCAACCTTTACGTCCGTTTACCGAACCAGTCCCTGTTGGCGCACACTATACTTGCATTCCGAAACGTTCTTTAGTTTGCCGAAATGATAAAGTTTTACTCCTAAGTGATCAGCTAAGGATGAGTAGAGAAGTTACCGATAATATTGTATATTTAGACGCCGATCATGCCGCTTATTATTCAGGCGTGCGCCCGATTATAGATGAATTATTAAAATAAGAGAAAGTCCCTTTATGCGTGAAAAAATCTTAAAAGATAATAATGTTGCAACCACTTCCCTATTAGCGAATTATTGGAAAAAAGAGGCTAAATCTAAAGAAAATTGGCCGGCATTAACCCAAAAACAAGGCACAAGAGAAAAAGATTTATTTAAAGATCCTCTGATGCAAAACTTCGTGAGCGAGCAAGTTAAAGAAGAAGCCGAACAACGTTTAGATAAAAGAATGTGGTTGCCGTTAGCTACCCGCACCCGTTTTTTTAGACGTACCGTATCCGATGCAGTCAAAAACAAAGAGGTTACACAAATCATCATTTTAGGAAGCGGCTTTGATACCCTACCCGCTCGTAAAATGAAATATACTCAACAATTCGGTGCACGATTTTTTGAAATTGACCATCCGCAAATTTTAAAATGCAAGGAACAAGTTTATTCCGAACAAAGTATTAATAAAAATGCCACGTATATTGGTTTAGACTATGTTAAGGGGGATTTAATCGCTGAGTTAGCAAACAATGATATTGAATTCACAAAGCCAACTTTAATTTTATGGGAAGGAAATACTTTTTATCTCGAAAAAGAAGAAGTAATACGAATTTTACGTGATTTATCAAGTAAATTTAGCCATTTAACCATTACCTTCGACTACATGCATACTCTGATGCAAACTGGCGCAAAACAATTAGACTCCACTGCGAAAGAACAATGCTTAGAAAAAACTTTAGATGAGTTTGCTAATAAAAAATCCCCTTTCAAGACATTTTTTGAGCCAGGTGAGATTGTGCTTCTATGTAAAAAACTTGGGATAGCATGCATTGATCATAAAACGGCAGCAGAGTTAGCCAAAGAATACAAAGTGGATGAAGAACCATATTATACAGCAGAAACGTACTCCATGATAACCTTTCAGAACAAGTAAATCACCGCTTCCCAGTCAAGTAAAATTTTTTTTCGCGCGCACACTCCATCGTGCGCGAAAATTACCATTTTTTCTTCATAATTTACTTTTCAATTTAAAACCCTTCTGGGGATTTGTTGATCAATATGATTTTTATATAAAGTATCTGTTCTCGTTTTGAATTTTTTGTTTTAATATGCCAAAAAATGTCCTTTCCTAAATCTTAGTAATCAAGGTGAAATTGTGCAGAAAAAAATTGAAATTTTAAATTCTATTAAGCCTGTATCAACGATCAAAATCTCTTCTAAATCCAAGAAACTAATTTCCTTCGAGATTAGCCAGATAGCAACCGAACCTTTTGGAACCTATTTTTTAGATAGGGTTATGTCTCCAAAAGGACTCGCAACAGTAATTGGTGTATCTAATGGATATATATGGTTTTGGATTGATGGGGAGAGCGGTCCAACTTATTGGGACAACATTTATGAAAACATATTCAGTTCTGATGGATTTAGTAAAAGCCAAGATACGAATTATCCTCCAGAAGTAAAAAACGCGTTAAATGAAGCGTTGGGATTGGATATCCCTTTTGATCGTATTTCTTCTCTTGATTTAATGACTTTACTAAAGGGAGCTGGCCAGTATACTACTGAATATTTGACTAATTTCTTACAGACTTTCTTACAAGAAAAACCCGAGGAGTTTATCAAGCAACTTGAGTTACTGATTCAAGAGTTCGAAAAGTTATCTATTTCTGATTTTGATGTCCTTGCAGAATTCGCTGAATTAGAAAAGGACCCTAAACCACAACTCCTTTCTTTTATACAAGGAACGCAAATCAACGAGATTACAAATGGGCAGGTAACTACTCTTAAAAAAATAGTTAACGAATTGCAAGCTGAGATTGAGATGCTTGAAAATAGCATGAAACTATTAAAGCCAGATGGCCAGTCTTCTCTTCATAACATGCTCTCCACGCTAAAGCAAAATCTAGAAATAAGTCAAAAGGATTTAATCAAAGCGATTCAAAACTTAAATCCTGTAGACTCCAAAGTAACTCATCTAAAAAAAATTAGTCCTTATAAAAAATTTAATATCCTTTTAAAGGCATTGATTGAGGCATATTATGGGCGTCAAATCACCCACCCCGATTCCTTGTCCCTTAAGTGTTATTTGGAAGGTGCGGCCATAATGACACAATTTTTATATGATCAAGGGCACCAATTTTTTGATATTGAAGGAGAAGTTACCAACAATAACAATAAGCAAGAAAAGTCGGAATCATTAAGTCGTCTTGAAATAATGTACCTTTTCTTATTATTGAGTGGTAGTGGTGCAACCTCACCCACTCTACAAGCACGCGTGTACCTCAAAATTTTTGAAGCCCTGGGAATTACCCCTAATGATAATGAACACATGCCTGAAACATTTAATTTAATGCATTTTATTTCCAATAAGCCTGATGATTTTATAAAAATTTATCGATATTTTTTTCTCACAGAAGGTCCGTGCAAACAAAAAGCGGAGGAACTCATAGACAAGAAAAATTCGGTTTTTCTAAGTGAATTAGGTAAGTTAACCTGTCATTACGCAATGGCATTGAAAATCAAAGCGATGCGTCCTGATGCAAAACCTGGTGCCCGGCAGGAAGTTAGTTATTATTTGAGACGAGGGGTTAATTATCTTTTACAGGCGGTGAAACAAAGGATGCCTGAGGCAGTTGAAACTTTGGATGCACTATGTAGTCAAAATGATACGGATAAGAACATAGAAAATATGATTGAAGTAGCAAAAGAGCTTGCTTCTTATTATTCTAATACAGGAAACTTTAGTAAAGCGCACCATTATTTAGATATTGCTTCGGGTATACGAAATAAGGAAATTCAAGGTCTCCAAAAAGAATTGCAGGTACTGCAAGTCAAAACGATGATTTTAGAACACACTGGTGAAAAGCAAAAGGAAGCCATTGAGACACTCATGCAACTGGTTCGCACAAATGATCAAGCGGCTTTTGATGTATTCGAAGAATTAATTATGAAGGTGCCTGCAGTCGCTTTAGCGGCAGTAGTCTATTGGCATGATAAAGATATAACTAAATTATCTCCTCTATTGTTGAAATTTGCAGCAATAGAAAACTCTAACCTTGTTGCATGGTATCAAAATCAGTATCAAGTAAAATGCAAAGGGAAAAACAGTGATCTGTCTTCAGTCCTGTGTGCAGCAAAAGTGGGTTTTCCTCCTGCGATTGATGAACTCAATCAATTACTTATTAGTAGTCCTAGTTATGCAGATGATAACCAACAAACTCTTCTACCCATTATTCGGAATTTTGAGATCTCACAATATATTGCCCCAGAGCATTTAACAACGCTTCTTCTACACTATCATTCCAAACAGGATTTATCGAAAGAAGCTTTGAATAAGTTCGTGGAATCCCTAGCTCATACGTTTTTTAAGAAATCAGAATCCTATTTTCACCTTCTTTTTCTAATACTTCGTGATTTAAGAACTTTAATTGGTTCTGACGAATTAATAGCTGTTTTATTCGCAATCAAGAGAACAGGATTATTGTCCCCGGAACACCATTCTTTACTAAGAACACTAGCCACTCTATTCATTGAACGAGCAGCAACTGATGATAAGTCCTTATTTCATTCCTTTACTTTAGAATTCCTTCCAAACTATCCTCAATTAGCTCAAGCACTCTACAACGATAGTGAAGCATGGAATATTTTAAAAAATAATGAGCAAATAGCCCGCCTTATTAAAGATGTCATCACAGACAAGAAAAATCCTAAAGAAGAAAGCAGTCTTATTAACTTGTCTATATTTAAGGGGAATAATAAAGAAGAATTAGCTAAGACATCAAAAGAAGAGGTAGAGATAAGTAAGGAATCAGATTCTAAAGGAGTTCAAAAGAGGTTTGTTTGAAGACTGAGATTGTTTTAGGACCCCTATACAACTGGTTTTCTGTCTCATATTTTACCGAGTTTGTCGGGGTCGTTGCCCGACAAACTATAGTAAATACAAGATTACTTTCTGATTGTTCTATGGTATTTTTTCTAAGAAATAGCTTGGGTCTACAACCTAAATCTACTTGGCTGTTTGAAATCTGATTACAAGTTAATTTAAAGATGGTCTGTAAAAATACTCAGGAGAAATACATGTGGTGTAAGGATTTATTTATTGATATTCCTGCGCGAGATAATGCACCCCCAACTCGTTTGCATATCAAGATAGTGAGTGAAAATGAAAACCATCTCGATAAAAAGCCCTACATTTTTATGCTGCCTGGTGGACCAGGTGCGAATCACTCTCATTACAAAGATTATGAATGTCTTGCCACTATTGGAACAATGGTTTTTATCGATCCCAGAGGATGTGGATTAAGCGATAAACACGACCCGTCCTTATATACTATGGAAAATTATATTCTGGATGTTGAAGAAATTCGTACCTATCTCAAGCTGGATAAAATCATTTTATTGGGTAAGTCTTATGGAGCAATGTGTGCATTAGGATATACACTTGCCTACCCCAGCCATGTTTCCAATCTGGTGCTGGCAGCAGGCTCTCCAAGTTTTAGAAACCTTGATACAGCACGCTTAAATGTCAAAAATAGAGGAAACTTAGAGCAACAAAAAGCCTGTGAACAGTTATGGGAAGGCAGTTTTAGCAGTGATGAAGAATTAGATAAATTTTTTGATATTATGGATTCTATGTATTCCTGGAAAAAAAGACATCATATCCCCGTGACTCGACCAGCTCCTGATTATATCTTTGCTCATGAACCTTTGAATCAAGGATTTGGAGGTTTTTTAAGGACATTTGATTATGAAGATCGCTTACATGAAATAGCCTGTAAAACACTCATCCTTGTGGGCGAAGAAGATTGGATTACCGACAAAAAACATTCCGAACTCATGGCGAGCAAGATCCCAGACAATCAATTTATTATATTTCCCCAAGCCGACCATTCAATGGAATCAGATGTTCCAGAAGCATTCTTTTCAAGTATAGAGTCCTTCCTAAAAAGCCAATTTGCAAAAAAAAACGTTCACCATTTTTTTCAGGAAAAGGAAATAACTGTGAAGGGAAAACCGAATCTTAATGAGCAGATTAAAAGTTTTGAATTTACTTAAAGCGAGTTGAGTTATTTTATTGAAGACTGGTTTTTTAAAAATGCTTGTTATTAACCAGGGGACGTCGGGCTAAGGGCTCGACGTCGACTTGTTAATTCTTAACTTGGAGTCTCCTCATCACGACTTCAGGTCCGCTCCTTTCAGATATGGTTTCATGATGCGCTTTTTTGTAAAAAAAATTATTAGTTCCTAGTTTTTTTATCTCATCTTTAGTTAACTTTAAAGTCATGTCGGTTATTTTTGTCATCTCGGATTTCTTAATGAAATGATCAATTATCCAAGCAACAATACCTAATTCCCAAAAGCCAGGACGGTTATTTTCAATTTTTTTAGCATTATCTTGTAAAATGGCCAATGTTGCTTGAGGTGGTCTTAAAAAAGCTGTTTTAATGGCTGTAAGCATCATTGCTGTAGCATATTTACGTGCATCATAAGTTTTTAACAATCCTTTATGTTTCTCTGGTTCGTCAACAGGATTGTTATTTAAAAAGTTTAAATAGGCTTCAGTTTGCTGTTTTACCTCGTACAAAAAATCTTGATCCATCACCCAAGATAAAGCTTTGTTTGCATGGAACTCTTTCGGCTGAACCATCAGTATCGAAAGTTGATCCTCTACTTCTCTTTGATGTTTCCGAGTTTCTCGCCATAATCTTACTATTTCTTTATCGCCTTCTTTGGAAACAGCTTTTCGATCTAATTCTTCTATTTCAGCTCCTACTTCGTCGAGACGATCAAGTAGTATTTTTCCGGTTTCTCGTATTAGAACATTATTTTCATTTATTAAATGATTAACAGCGTATGCCCATGTCTTTTTGTACGTTGTTTCTTTTGCAACCAAAACACCCGGATCCATACCCATTTTTCCTTCAGTTATTCGTTCAGCTTCCTGAAGTCCATTTTGTTTTTTAAAAGCTTCAGTTATTTCATCCCTAACTAATTGACGAATATCTTTAGGTGATTTATTTCGATTACCTTCTTGTTCTCTTAACCATTCTTCATGACTTAATAGCTCTGCGGCAGATGCCATCATTTGAGTCAAATAATAGGTAACCTCTGACTCATTGGATGCCTGATTATATAATATTCCGAATTGGATAAGTGGTAAGTCGTTAATAGAAAGGTCTGTTTCCGCAAATAAATTAGTCAATAAAGGGGTGACATCATCCGCAAACAGAACCCTATTACTTAATGGCTGATATTTAGCATACATTAGTTTGCTTAAACCGATAGCTGCAAAGACGTAATCACCCTTTCTTAAAGCATCAACATAAGCTTGTGGTTCTCGTTTACCTTGCAAATCAACCCTCTAAAAAAGCAATTTGGTTAAATTGAGATCATATCATGATTCTATAAAGTTGAGGAGAGGGGATAATTTAATTGGGAGGAATCTAATGGCAAAAAAATGCGCTTGTTGGGCTCCTTTACAAAGACTTACATCTTCTATAACGTGAGATCATTTAATGGTTTTACTATTTCTTCTTCTATAGTAGTGGAGCGATGCGAACTAAAAAAGCGCATGCCAAGCAAAATACCCGGAACCACTAAAAGTGTGGAAACAACAAAAACCAGCAATCCCTTCATCACATCTTTGGGGATCGTACTATGAGGTCTGGTTAAAATAGCCCGGTTGTCATTAATAAATGTATGAAATGCAGTGAATCTATCGCTTACACTTAAGTTCTCATTATTCAAGATTTTTTGCGCTGATTCAAGAATTCTCTTTTTCTCCCTCGCATGGGGATTGTTAAATATTTTTGAGAGGGAATCCAAACGTTTAATTTGAGCTGCACAGCGGCGAGGAAACTCTCTTCGTAATTGCTCTTTTTCTTCTTCCTTTCGGGAATCCATAGTCTGAACTACCGGGCTTTTAATAGCTGGAATGGATTTGAAAAGAGGTGTCTGAATATTGACACCGTAAGGAACCTTTACTATTCGCGTCAAATTACTCCCAAATTCTATGGACTCCTCGGAAGACGCAACTCCATCGAATTGTACTTTTATTTTATCCAATTTTTTGTCCGTACTTACAAGAGCCGTTGTAGCTCCTGTAAGCTGGGGTACACCACTAAATTCTTCTGATGAATAGCAGTGATATTCTCCCATTAAAGCGAACCATTTCCCAGTATGCTCTTGGGTTTCTTTCTCTATAATTTTGGCGGCAGTATAATTCATACTTCTTTCGCGAAACGAATCCTTATTTACAGTTGTTGGACCGCCATAAGCATATTCTTTATGCCGCTCATTATATTGTTCCGAATAAGTATACTCCGTATCAATTCCTACCACACGGATTCCACAACGTTTGGCCGCCTTGACCAGTTGTAAAAAATGATTCTTTTCCAAATAAGTACATTGTCGGCAATGGCAAGATTCATCATGAGCAGCTCTTACTTCCAGAGGGTAGGAAAAATCATCATTTAAACGTTCGATACGAGCTTCAGTTCGCTGATATTTTTCTGAGTTACAGAACCAGTCCGGATCGTACTCATCAAGCTCTTGCTGATCATCGTAATATAGATGTTCCAGGAATAAAGTAGTATAACCTGCTGCCTTTAGAATGCGCATATTTTCAATTAAAAAATTCTTAGGAGCGCGATCATGGTGGGTTTCGCCTACAATAAAGTTCGTCTTTAACAAATCAGGAAGCGAGGCTACTCGCGGTGGATTTCTTTCTGTGGAAGCAGCAAAAAACTTCTCTAATTTTTCCGCAAAAGAACGAGAGTTATAATTTTCTGTTATTTCTCGCACAAATTTTTTGTATTTGTTGTCTTTTGTTTTATCCAACGAGGGTGCAACATATTCGCATGGACTATACACAATAATTCCTATTTTTAATCATTACTAATAAATCTTAATTAATTTATCCCAACACTGGCTTCGGAGTATCTAAATTCACAGGTTTTACAGGATTCCTAGACTCTGCATTACCTAAGAAAAAAGAATAATTATTTAATGTATTTTCTTTTGCTTTTTTAGTGAGTCTAAACTGATGTGAATCTTGAAAGTAAGATAGAAGTTTTAATCCAAAGTTTACAGTAGGATGCTCCCCAAGAACTTGATTATATAAGACCTGAGAGTCATTGCCCTTTTGGGGAGATAACTGTTGCAATAATTCATTCGAATGATTTTTATTAATTTCACCCCATTTTTTCAGAATTGCAGTTCCGTTTTGAAAAAAATAATTATTAGTGAAAAGCGGATTGCTTGAAGTCTGCTCATTTAAAAAGAGATTCGCTACCAGGAATAAGGCGAGTACTCTCGTTTCCTTGTAATTGGATGCCTCGGCAGAAAAAACACTAGGTATTAACAATTTAATGGGTACGAATACAGGATCAATATTTGCAATTACAAACAATAAATTCCAACTATTGTATAAATTCATCCATTCCTTATCGATATGAAACTGGGATACTTTTTTTACTGAGTTATCTACTTTCAGTTCGGGTATCAGTGAATAGCTTAAATCTGATGCAATCGTAGTTCCTTGAGGTAAGGTGGTTTCAGCAAGTTTAAAAGAAGTTGTGTATTCTTTTTCTTCCATTAAACCAATTAGTCCTAAACCTGCTTGGGCATTCAACATACCACTGGTATTTTTGTTGTGGCCTGTAGCGTCTTCCCATACTGCTTCTAAAATATTAACAGCCATTGCGGGGAGTGTGCTGGTTGATGCAACATCCATATTAGCAAGTTCGATATCGGCATTCCATCCAGACAAATGTTTTTGATTTACAAAATCCTGAAGATCTTCGGGAGTTTCAGGATTGGTTTCCATCAGTCGATGAAATATGATACTTGTTACACCAGGATCTATCGAAATCAGTTTTAAACGTTCGAATAAAGTTGCCCGTGAAGGGATTCCAATTAATAGGTTGTAAAAAGGATTACCTGTTGGCCCGCTTCCCCTCTGCTTCATCATATGGTTATACATGTCATGAGCAAAATCGTTACTATTAGCCATAGTAATGGTGATCGCTTCTAAAAGGCATAGTAAATTGATCTGTAACTGGATCGTCGAAGCCGCGTTTTGGAGTTCTGCATCATTGATTAATTCATGTTTTTCGATATAGGCCAGTAATCTACATACGGACTCATTATTTAATATACCTTCTTTGATTTTTGAGATTAGGGGATTCAGATCAATTGCTCGTTTTTTAATTGTTTGAATAAAAAATTTATATTCTTCATTGGTCGTGGTCAGTTCATTTAGACCCAGTGCAGAGAATAATTGTTTCATAATTTGCGGATTTGATTGAGGGGTAATAAATTGTTCCACTCGAGTAAGAAAGTTTTGCGCCGCTGTCCGATTTCTCATATCAAATCCTAATTCATTATCAAATGGTCTTATTTTAAACAATTTGTAAATTTTGAGAATATACTCATTTGGAAAGTAATAATTTCCAAATGAGTGGATAGTTGAAATAATGACTCTATGTTTTTTGTCTGTTCTACTAAAATTCTCGTGCATGTTTTAGTTTTGATTTGGGCTCACATTCCGTATTTCTCTGATTCATTTTCATAAAGTTTGTCAGGGCTAACTCATTTGAGCCTTGGGTGATCATCATCACAAGGTCCCCCTCTCAGATCTTTATAAGGAACGAAAGGGCACTCTCGTTTATTTTTATAGTTGGTAACCTGGAAATTTCTGTTTACAATTAATTACTTATGCTCGTAGAGCTGAAGTTGCTTGCATCAACCATAAGGACATGGAAATTCAGATGAAGAATAATTTAACCCCACTGAGTTTACTTTGGATTTCTATTACCAGCATGGTAGGTTCTGGATGGTTATTCGGTTCTTTATATTCAGCTCATTTTGCTGGCCCGGCTGCCATTATTGCCTGGCCAATTGCAGGGTTTTTACTTTTATTTGTGGCCTTATCCTATGCTGAGTTAGGTACGATGTTTCCGCAGTCCGATAGCTTGGCCTGCTTGTCTTTATATACTCATGGGCGTTTAACAAGTGCGCTCGTGAACAGCATGACCTGGTTTTCGTTAGCCATCCTGCCGGTAATTGAAACCCAAGGAGTCATTCAATACGCCAGTAATTATATCCCCGGTCTAGTAATGCAGCATGGGGTTAATTATAAAAATACTCCCTTAGGCTATCTACTGTCCTTAATAGTATTAATGAGTTTTGTTTTGTTCAATTATTTTGGAATTGGTTTATTTGCCCGCATTAATGCAGCATTTACGGTCTGGAAGATAATAATCCCCGTACTCACCATCGCAAGCTTAGTAACCATGAGTTATCACCCAGGTAATTTTTTTCAATATGGTGGTTTCATGCCTTACGGTTGGCAGGGGATTATGGCTGCGATGTCAAGTGGTGGTGTACTTTTCTCTTTATTGGGATTTAGGCAAGTGGTGATCATGATGGGCGAGCTTGAGAAACCAGGCCAATACATTCCGTTGATTTTGTGTGGTTCATTGTTATTTACAACGTTACTTTACACAGGCTTACAATGGGCTTTTATAGGCAGTGTTAGTGGTCCTTCACTTGCAAAGGGCTGGATGAATTTATCGTTTATAGGAGACGCAGGACCATTCGCGGCTCTAGCTGCTCTAGCCGGCATAGTATGGTTGAGTATTTTATTGTACATTGATGCGTTCATATCACCTTATTCAACTGGTCTGGTGTATTCAACGACAGCAGCTCATATGTTAAGCAGTATGAGCTCGGTTGTGCATACACCTAAACTCCTTGCCAAACGCAATAAGTACCAAGTACCGTGGGTGAGTTTAGGCGTGAACTTTGTTCTTGCTGCGATAATGTCACTTGTATTACATGGATGGCAGGAAATGTCCGCTTTTCTTGTGGCGGTATTAATGGTTAGTTATTCCATCGGGCCTATCGCACTTATTTGTTTACGTAAACAATTACCAAACTATAAACGACCTTTTCAATTACCGAGTTGCAATCTTATTGCTTTTATCGGGTTTTATGTTTGCACAGTTGGTGTTTATTGGGCCGGGTTCAACAGCGTGCGAAAACTATTGGTAATCACGCTTCTGGGACTAGGATGGACCGTTTTTTATTGTTTTATAAAAAAGAAAGAGAACCGTGAATTGGATGTTAAACAAGCCCTGTGGTTTATATTGTATCTTGTTGGTCTAGGTATTTTCTCTTATCTTGGTAATTACGGGGGCAAACATATTATCCCTCCGTATTGGGATTTAGTGTATTTATTACTCTTTAGCCTGCTGGTGTTTGGTTTTGCTATATTAACCCGAAAACCTAGTCTTTATACTCAAAACTTAGTTATTGAAAATGATTCCACCAAGAAAGTAATGGCTCATTAGTGGTTGAGTCGTTTGACTCAACCACTATTGTCAAAATTCTAACGTTGATCAAAACAACCTATTCTAATTTAAAATTAAAATGCAAAATTTCCATTGTGGCTATTGCTTTCATGGGGATTTGTGATGGAGCTTTTCTTCTCACTGGAGGCATTAGAAGTCAAGCCGACAAAATGTTTGCATTGTTTTTGAAAAAAGTCGGTTCGAGAAAGGTAAAATTGATTTAAAAAGCTTGTAGCGTTTAATTTTCCTACTAAATTTTGAAATTCACTTGCTTGATTTTTTGCTACGGATTGATTATCTGAAATAACAAAACTTAACTCCACCCTCGCTTCATCGCGATTAAAATCCACTTTCACATGAGTTAAGGCTGTTGGAGTGTCAAAAAATTCCACATCTTGTACTACTGCGCGAAAAATCTTTGAACCACTGTCAAATTCAACATAAGCGTTTTCATCTCCAGGACAATTATTTTTTATTGTTTTTGGCATATTATTTCTCTTGTTTACGTTAAAAAAGAAATGCTTATACATAAATCTTTAAATAAATACAAACCTATTTTACTCTAACGAGCATCATCTATCTCTTACCCTCCATAAATTTAAGGCATTCCTGCGCAGCCGGAATCCGTAGCTCAAATAGGAAATTAATTGGAGGGACGTATTCCCGCCTAAGCGGGAATGACACTCAAGAAAACCATGACTATAGAGAGCAATGAATGGAACAATGGGCTCTATAGAAATAAGGATTTATAGACAGAGCATTTGCCATTACTTTCTCAAAAGGTACATGAAAGAGCAGGTGAACTAAAGCCTTAAGGCTTTTGCCAAATTGGGGCTCCGGTATGTCGGTTTAGGCAGGTAATATAAGTTTTTGTTCCTTTGCGATCTTTTGAAAAAACAAAAACGTAATCTCCTGCAATTTGCCATGATAATATTTTAGCGTGGAAAGGGACATTCCATAAACGGACTCCAGCATAGGTATAGGCAGTAACATGATCTTGACTATCAAACGTTGAAATAACCATCACAGAATCAGGCGTAAGCTTCATTCGCTCTTGTTGAAAATCATAATCTTCCGTCGGAACAGCCGCAGCATGAGTAATTAGGGCAGTAGAAAATAAAAAGCCTAGCAATATCATTCGAAACAATTTCATATTAAACCTCATGAATAAAAATAAAGAAATACGCTTTGTGACCCACTTTTCCATGGATGCGTATAGGATCATTCGATTCAAATCGTGTACCGTAAGAATCCCAGCGGAAAATACAATTATTCTACGTTTTTGTAAACTTGAGATTTCTGATTATTTGTCCTTCTTTATAATTTATGAAGATACAACCATTCGCTGGAGCGACTGTTTTGAATAAAAAACAGGTGAAAGTACGAAGCGTATATCCTCACCAGTTGACTGGGCACACAATAAACTTTATAGGCCTCTACTAATCCTAGATCCCCCCATGTACTGAATTCATAAGTGCTTCAACAGTAGGGATATTTTTGGTTAAAGTTGGATTAATAAAACAAATAGGATTAGGCATAGCTTTTAAACAATAAATATAAAAACAGTTACGGGGGCAAAATTATATCATATTGATATCTTTAATCATTTTCAGAAGCAATAGGAGCTTCCCCTCGCTGAGTTATTAGATGTGAATTTACAAAACAATCATATAGGTCTATACACTTAGAAAGAATTAAATTTAAAATTAAATTAAATATGAATATCTTATCGTGTTTGAAAGGCTTTATTGCAACAGTTGACTGTAAAAGTTTTTCAAAAGCCGCTCAGAAATTATATATATCTCCCTCTAAATTGAGTAAGCAAATAACTTGGTTGGAGGAGGAATTAAAAGTTACCCTATTGATTCGCTCTACAACACGCTTAGTTGTCACTGAATCAGGGCATCAGCTGTATGAAAAGGCATTGAAACTTTTCGAGCAGTTGGAGTTAGTAAAGGGAATTGCGACACCAGCTCAGGTCGAACTTATTGGCACAATTAAACTCTATCTTACCGTTACCCCAGCCATTCCCTATTTAACCTCATTATCTATTGAATTCATGCGACAATTCCCTAAGATTGAGCTAGATGTTATCGTAGGCTCTGATATAAAAGAACTTTATTCCTCTACATTTGATCTAGCTATTTCATTTGAAGATCTGAAGCATTCTAAACTGGTTTGCAAAAAATTATTTTCGATCCAACGGAGTGTCTTTGCCGCACCGGGTTATCTTGCGCAACATGGAACACCTCAAACGATCGATGACTTACCAAAGCATAATTGTTTGATTAATTCGCTTTATGGTCTTCAAAATAAATGGGTTTTTAATAAAAAAATTATTCCTGTCTCCGGAAATTTTAAAAGCAATAATGCAGCCGTTTTAAAACAGGCGGCCGTTGCAGATGTAGGGCTTCTATGGGCCCCTTATTTTTCAGTTTATGAAGAAATAAAAAATGAAACCTTAATCCCAGTGTTACCTCACGAATCGTCTCCCGATATTAATCTTTACGCAATTTTTCCCAAGTCCCTGGCGGATGAACAAAAAGTTAATTTACTTTTGAATTTTTTTTGTGAAAAAGCTTTATCAGAAAAAATTGCAACCTCTTTTATTGATGGAGCTAGCTAAAATAAATTCAGAAATAACTGATGCAATGGCCGAGGTGCGCTAAGTCCGGGCTTTAACAGCCCAGACTCGGGTTGCGAGCATTTAAATTAAAATTAAGGATTTAAAAGGGGCAGTACCATCACTTCTGCCCAAGCCATTCAAATAAACTCACCAGACACTCATAAAAACGTAAAAAATTGATAGGTAATTTGCTTTGGGTAATTGCATTTCTTTGACAGAGAGATTAGTAAAACAAACTATTTTCCAGTATAAGTATATTTGAACATTTTAAGATTTTTCTTTAATGGGCATTTAGATTAAACGTGTTTTAACCAGTTGAGGAAGCTCTTTTAATGGCGCCTAGAATCGAATTAGATGATGCGTGACGGATTGCAGAATGGAACTATTTAGATCCTTTTATTACACGGAGTTACCGATGAAACAAAATGTCTCCCATTTGCCAAGGGAACTGAGCCACATGGTTTCATGGTCCCTTACTCGGTTGGGAAAATCCATTGCAGAAGTTTATGGGAAGGAGACCTATGAACAAATTGAGCAAATTCGACTGTCCATGCAAGATACTATTGGCAGTGGCACCGGTGCACTAAGAAAGGCACTTCACAGTCTGCAAATGGAGCTTTCCACGCTAAAAGGAAAGCAGCTTTATCAAATTGCACATGGGTTTTCCCTCATGATGGAGCTCATCAATGCTTGTGAAAGTGCCTACCGGATTTTTCGTATTAATCAAAGAAAGGAAAAAGTCTTTTCTGAGAAGCCTCAAGGTATTCATTATGTCTTAACTGCACATCCCACAGAAGCGCGAACCAATGAATTTTTAAAACTGTTTAAAGCAATTAGGGATTATCTGGTTGAAGTACTTAAATCCCCCTATCTAATGAATGAGACTCATTTAGATCAAATGCTTAAAATCTCACTGCAAATTAATATTTCCTATCACGAAAAACCAAGCGTAGAAGACGAGGCGCGCTATATCTATCAATACGCTCTTAATCCTCTTAATGTTGAACTGTATCATTCCTTTTTAACTCAAGGCATTCCTATCCAATTACGTACTTGGGTAGGCGGGGATAAAGATGGACACTCTGGTGTTAATGAAAAAATCATGGTTAGGAGTCTCGAACTTTCTCGCTCTTTTTTTATAACCTACATTCAAGAATCTCTGCAAGAAGTACTAGAAATTGTCAAACTCTCCACCGCTTTAGACAAAGACAAAACTTTGACAAATCAAATCAAACAGAGTGCTCAAAAAGCGCAGGAACTCAGGAAAATAAAACCACGGGATCACGAAAAAGTATCTGTATTCAAAGAAGAATTAGCTTCGTTACAAAAAAATACTTTACAATTTTTGAATTTCAAACCCGAACAATTTTCCATTATTTTCAGTATTTTTCAACTTTATCCCGGACTGGTTATACCCCTAGAACTCAGGGAAGATTCAGGGGTTGTAAAAGAAAGTTTAACCTGTATAAAAAAAACCACGATTATCAAGATGCTGGAGCAGGTTTACTCGATTACCCAAGGGGCAGAGCCCAAAAATTACATCCGCGGTTTTATTCTCAGCATGGTTGAATCTGCTGAAGATATAAAAAATGGCATTAACCTAGTAAAACATGTTTTTAAAAGTTACGCCTTACCTGTCGTCCCCTTGTTTGAAAACCAACTTGCGCTGACCAGCGCTGATACAATCTTAAATCACTCGATTACTGAAGATATTAGACAGAAGCATCTTCAACAGTGGGGTGGAAATTATGAAGTCATGCTGGGCTATTCAGACTCGTCCAAAGAAAATGGCGTTTTACCTTCCCGGGTTATGATTGCTAAAAGTTTAAAAAGTATTCAGTCTACCCTAGAAAGAAAAAACCTTAAGCCTATTTTTTTTCATGGCTCGGGCGGCAGTATTGAGCGAGGAGGCGGGGATATCAAAGAACAAACGGCCTCCTGGTCTAAAGAAATGATGACTCATTATAAAGTGACGATACAAGGAGAGATGGTTGCAAGACTCTTTGGTTCGAGTTCCATACTCAAAAGTCAGGTTGACAAATTTATTGATATCTATTCACAAAAAGAAAACAACATAGATAATGGTTATCCCGAGGAGTTGGTGGTATTTTCGAATAAAGTCAGTCAGAAATATAAAGACCTGATTCAAAGCGAATGGTTTTGGCCCACAATTGAACAGGCCTCTCCATATCATTTTTTGACTGAGTTGAAAATTGGTTCACGGCCAACCAAACGTAAATCAGGGCCCGATCAAAGAAAGCTTCGAGCCATCCCTTGGATTTTATGTTGGACTCAAACACGACTTCTTTTCCCAACGTGGTGGGGTCTTGGCTCAACCTGGCTAGAGCTTAATAACCTTGAAAAAAATAAGCTTAAGGTGCTTTATACAGAAAACTCTCTTTTCGCTGCTTTTATAAAACAAGTAGGCGTAACCCTTTCCAAAGTATACCTCCCAATCTGGGAACAGTACTTATGTCAATTAACTGGCTCTAATAAATATCTCAAACCATTTCAATCAGAACTGGAATCAACCGTTCAATTCTTCCAGCAAATAACTGGTGAAACTGATTTTTGTTTTCATCAACCCTGGCTTGGGGAAAGTATTCAATTAAGATCAACCTTGGTTCATCCTTTGAACCTTATCCAGATTGAGGCGATGAAAAGAAATGATTTACCTCTTTTAAGAAAAACAGTCACAGGTATATCTTGTGGCATGTTGACAACGGGATGAACTTTTAACTACAAACCGCCCCTATCTGCAAAGTTCAACACCCGTAATTGCTACTTGATCTAGATGAGGTATAAACCGACATACCGCGAATGACGCTTGATATGTAGAGGGATAACCGCTGGCCCGATGAGAGGAGTTTAGACACAAAATATTGATCATAGCGTTTGCTATAAAACACATTCAAATCTTTTGCTATCGCCCAAAATCATAATTTTTTAACTATAATTCAATTAAGTTGTTTCATAAGTGTGGTTACCATGTTAAATAATCACGAAGTTATATCTCTACATAAAATTGTGCCAAGTTACATGCAACAGGTTCCGGAACTCATTCATGGATGCTTTTTATGTAAACCTGATTCGGAAACCGAAATTCTTGCTCGCACTGCTAATTTCTCACTGATTTGTGATATTTCACCGATTGTAGACGGACATTTAATGATTACCTCTAATACCCACATTGGGTGTTCAGGTGAAATCGATCCTATGCTTCGTGAGGAATATTTAATCTTAAAAAAAGTCGCAGGTGAGATTGTAAAAACAGCTTATGGTGCTGCGGCTTATTACGAGCATGGGCGAGCTGGCCATTGTTCAACCATAGTCAATACCGCAATAAAATGTGATCATTTTCATTTGCATGTACTCCCCCTAAAAGTATCCATTAATTCTGAGTTGGAAAAATTATTTATCCAAATGGAATTAGAACAATATTCGCAAATTTTTCAATTTTTTGAGCGATACGGGAGTTATTTATATTTCGAGGATTTTTCAGGTCATATCAATATATACCCAGCTTCTGACAGCCAAGTAGAGTCACATTTATTGCGAACTTTAATTTGCAATAAAATTGGCTATCCAGAGCGCTCAAATTGGGAAACACATACCAATTTAGATTTAGTAAATAAAGCCATTGAAAATTACATGCCTATTCTTAATAGGTTAGCCAAATGAATAAAGACATTATTTATCTAAATCATGGTTCAACTTCATTTCCCAAGCCCCCAGAAGTGATCAATGCCATTGTAGAATTAATGCAGACCATGGATAGCTGTGCAAAACGGGCCAGCAGCGAGCATCAGATCAAACCGGATAAAGGGATTGCACATGCCCGGGAAAACATTGCCGAATTTTTCAATATCCCTAGCGTGGATCATATTATTTTCACCTTGAATGCTACTTTTGCCATCAACCAAGTGCTACTAGGGTTTATTAAAAATGAAGATCATGTAATTTACACGGATACGGAGCATAATTCAGTCATTCGTCCATTACATTATTTGCAAGATTGCCGGCATATCGAATTGAGCCGTATTCCTTGTGATCTCAAGGGCGAGTTACAATTGGATGTGTTACCGCAACTTATAAAAAGTAATACCAAATTAATTATCGTTAATCATGTATCGAATGTCACCGGGAATATTAATCCAATTGAGGACGTCATAAAAATAGCGCAGCAATTTAATGTAAAAGTTGCAGTTGATGCGTCACAATCTGCCGGAATTTTACCCATTGATGTGGAACAAATAAATTGCGATTTTTTATTTGTAACCGGTCATAAAAGTTTACTGGGGCCTTTTGGCATTGGTCTGGCCTACATTCGAGATACGAAATGTGTCGATTCAGTAATCACTGGCGGGACGGGCACAAATTCAGCCCCCTTCTTTCATCCCATTGTGGCGCCAGAAAAATTTGAGGCAGGAACTCCAAATTATATCGGAATCGCTGGCTTAGCCGCAGGAATTGAATATATCAAGCAACAAAATCTTCAAACCATGTTTGCTCATAAACAAGCGTTAAATAGCAAATGCCTCGCTGGTTTGAAACGATTTGATCGAATAAAAATTTATGGTACTGAGGACTCTGAAAAGAAAATACCCCTTATATCATTTTCCGTGAATAACATGTTGCCTTCACATATTGGCGCGTTGCTTTCCGATAATTATAATATTATTGTTAGAACAGGGTTGCATTGTGCTCCACTGATCCATAAGGCATTAAAAACATTTCCAAATGGTACTGTGAGAGTAAGTCTGGGCTATTCGAATACAAGTGAAGAAATTGATCATTTTTTAGAAGCAATTGAGCGAATAATAACTTCATGACAGCACAAGTGCTTAGCAATAAAACAATCTTTATTTTTTGGGCCCCTTTGTTATTTTTATGGCTGGTGCTCGCTTTTGAATTTCCTCTATTAACCATAATAATTACGTACCTGCCCGATAAACAACTTAATTTAGCTGCATTTGGTCTTGCCTACTCCTTATTCTTGCTCGCAGAATCACCATTATTAATGTTCAATACAGTGGCTATAAAGCTTATAAAAAATAAACAGTCTTATGAAAAAGTTAGAAATTTCTTCATTTACGTAGTAAGTTTTTTATTAATTTGCATGATGCTGTTTGTATTGACGCCTCTGTATCAATATTTATTCATCACAAGATTATCATTCGATAGAACTATTGCAGTTATTAGCCAACATGTAGTTACAATTCTTCTTCCTGCTTTTGCTATTGCGGGATTTAAAGCTTTTTATCAAGGAGTATTAATTTCTCGAGATAAGCAGCCCATCATATTTTATGCGATTATTTTTCGATTTATATCGAGTGTAGTTACTGCGGTGTGTCTGGCAAATTTTAGCTCTTTAAACAGTGCTTATGTGGCGGCAATTGGGTTCTCGATTGGTTTGTTCGTTGAAGCGACAATAACTCGTGTGTTTGCCAGAAAACCCATCCATGGAATCTTTGAGGTGAAATCCTCTTATAAGCTTTCCTACTATAGAATTTCACATTTCTATTATCCGTTAATTATAACCACCGTAGCCAGTATTATAACCACTCCTATTATTACCATTTTTCTGAATTATGGCCTGAACCCAACCCTGTCACTAGCTGTCTTTCCGGTTATCAATGGGTTTATTATGATTTTTAAATCAACTGCAATGTCGTTGCAGAACGTAGTCATTTATTTTTTAAATCTTAGTGAGGAAAACAAGTTACAGTTAAAAAAGTTTTTTGCTCTTATCACTCTTATTATGTTTGCAGTTTTATTTGGAATTATTTTTACCCCTTTATTAAATATTTATTTAACAAAGATCAACGTACTGCAATCTGATCTGTCTCAAGCTGCAGTTCTACCATTAAAAATATTAATCATCTATCCTCTATTGACATTACTCGTTATTTGGCAGCGTTCTGTAATAATTCATCAACTGAAAACCCATGTATTAACATGGTCTGTTTTTGCGGAATTAATTGGGTTAGTTCTCCCACTCGTTTTATTCTATAATTTTTATCCAATGAATGGGCTGCTCAGCGCCTCTATAGCACTAATTATAGGACGAGTGTGCAGCAATATTCTTCTATTTATTGCACAAACCAGGATCGATTCACTCTCCCACCACACCCCTAAATACTAATCACTGTTTACTAAAAGTGCCCCAAAATATTTCATTCTTTCTTTTTGGGTATTTAATTGACAACATTAATTTTAAAGGTACTATAACAGATTTTGGATGGCTAGCGCTTAATATATCTAGTCTTTACAAGGAGTAATCAACATGTATTCCAATTTAGAACAACTTAATAATAATGATGAGTCTGGATCAAGTACCTTTACCCTATTGTTCTTACTTGCTGGCCTTACGATGATGACCTATGCGATTGCAAGAATCGCTGAATCTAACAATCACCTAAACTATGAAAATCGTTTTGCGCGGATATTAGCTGGTTTTTTATTGCTTATGACGCGAATGATGCATACCAAAGGGGGAGACTTAGAACTTACTGATACCCAAAAACAACTCATTGCAGTAGGCCCACATAGAACGGGCTGGGAAGCAGTTGTTGTTGCCTCAAAAATAAAAGGCACACCCCCACGTTTTTTTGCAACAGATGCTTATAATAATATACCCGGGGTGAAGGGATTTTTAAAAATGTTTCATGCAATACCCGTAGAGTCAAAAGCTACTAAAAGTGAGGCTGGACGTCCTGCTAATGCCGGTGCGTTAGAGGAGGCGAGTAAAGCGCTTAATGAAAATGGATGCGTCGCGCTGTTTCCACAAGGGAATTTTTCACGATTAGGTCAAGAACCACCTAGAGTCTACACGGGTGCAGCCCGACTTGCATTGATGAATAAAGTACCTATTCATGTGATTCGACTTGATGGTTTTTGGAGTTTGCAAAATCCAGTCATTCCTTTATTTGTTCGTAATAGCGCATATTACCGGGCATTTATGTCTGCGTTTCACATGAACAATGTACGAGCTACATTGTGCTCCGTGATCGATTTTCATCTAAAACCGGAGAATGATGGTTTAAGCGAAGAAGCAAAAATCGAAGAAATATGTGCCCAACTTTATGCTTATTATCGTCATACACAGGAACTTACCCCTAAGCAAATTGCTACGATTAAAGAAGAAATATCGAAAAAAACTCATTTGCTCATTTGGAACAATAAAGTCAAACAAGATGATTTAGGAAAACAGCTCTCAAATTTAAAGAAAGAAGGAAAGGAGCTGGAAGAGCAAACTTTAACGTCAATGAAATTAAGTTCAGTATAGCAATTAAGCACTGCATATTTGCTTATCTACAACTAATTGTATCCAGGGTGAAGGCGTAAGCCTGAACCCCGGTTTTTTTTGCTGAATTTCTCGGATTACGCGTCATTTTTCCGAGCTCCTATAGGCCCCGCCCCGGAACAATTAACAAAATTACTTTTAGTAAAAGATTCATCCGTTCTGTGTTGAAATTCCCGTACTATTGAATACACTTAATAAGAAATTATTAAAAATATTAACTATAATTACAGGATGTTAGCAAGAACCTACTAGATATTAATAAGGATGTTATCACATGAAAAAAAATATAGTTTGCGTAGCATTATTTAATTTAATCTGTACTCAAGTATATGCTGTTCAAACTTCAGATACGATTTCCGAAAAAATATCTACCCGTGCAAAGTCGGCTCAGTCCCAAAAAACAAACGCTATAACAAAACCCCTGTCACTTGAAATCAATTGTGATTATCGAATTTCTGGGGACACTCAAAAAATTGATAAAAACTTAATCATAAATTGGGCAAAATATGCTGTACTTCATTCTTTTAATTTTGATTTTCCATCCTTTGATTCGCAGATGAAAAATTTAAGAGCATGTTATACAGAAAATGGATGGATTGGTTTTACTAATGCATTAAAAGAATCAGGAAATATTAATTCAATTAAAACCCAAAATCTAACAGTAAGCAGTACGTTGGATGGAGAAGTCCAAGTCATTGATGATCAGGAAAATCAATGGAAAATAACGGTTCCTATTAAAGTTTTTTACAAGAATGATCAAGAAGAGGTAACTCATTTTCTGAATGTGTACATCATCATTAGCTGGAGAAATGCATTTAAACTTGGAATTGTGCAAATGATCACCACCCCACGTTCCGCCTCCATATCCATAAAAGCTTCATCACTTAGAGAGGCGATGAGAAGTCTTTCTTGGGGCGTGACTGATCAAATAAACACTTTGGAAAACCTAAAAAAAAGGGGGGCTGCATTTCTAAGTTCTTTATTCATATCGGATCCAAACATCATCTTTTCTGAGATGGACAGAGCCTTAAATCAGCCCGGTTTGTGTTTAAAATCAGAACACAGTAATATCAAATTTTTTCAGAATATTATTGAAGCACCAAATGATCAAGGCTTCGATCCGGGTAGAGTAAACCATATTCAGGTAGCACAATTAACTTCGGAAAACTATAAAAAAGATGTTGAAGAGGAATCTATTGCCACACCTGCCCTTGCATATGGGTATGAATGGTTTAATAATCACTTTAGCGCTATTATATCAGATATTTTTGATACGAAATGGCCTCAATTATTCGCCTATTTTAAAAAAATCGAATCCGCCCAATTTTATTCCGCATTGAGTGATTTAGATAATTTAAAAATGATTAAAACTCAAAACCCAGTCAATCAGCAAAGAAAAAAAGAATCCCCTCTTAAAAATCAAGCAGGGACTTCCTTACCATTACACATAGCTCATCCAAATAATAAGAATCAAATTAACCAGCTATTTAATATTAATTTAACTTTAGGCAAGAAAATGAGTGGGGAGCTTGTCATTTTACAAATGAAAACCATTCCGAGTGTACTTCCTTTATCCTCCAATCGTGCTTCGCCTTTGGCATCCAATATGAATTTATTTTCTAATCGAAGAGCTCCGACTCAAAAACTACTGCAAGATAATAAAATACAACTCGCTCAAAATGGGACACCTTCGAAATCCTCTAAAATCCCTCAAATGACCTATAATAAACCCTCTGAGGAATTAAAAGGATCAGAGATAATTAATTGTGATTATAAAATTCCTGAGGAGATGACCAAGGTTGATGAAGATCTGATAATAAAGTGGGCAGAATATGCCACAACTCAATCTTTTGATTTTAATTCCTTATCGATACCCTCTCAATTAAAGAAATTAGAGTCCTGTTATACTGCAACTGGCTGGGAAAATTTTAAAAGTGCTTTAGAGAAATCAGGAAATATTGAGGCGATTCAATCACAAAATTTTACTATGACCAGCAAGGTTGATGGCCAAATTAAACTCATTAGGACGAAAAATAATCAATGGAATATAGAGCTTCCCTTAAAAGTTGTTTATCAAAACAAACAAATCAACGTAACTCAATTCCTGAATGTTAATTTAACGATGGTACGTAAACTGAGTGGTGAATTTGGAATTATGCGAATTGTTGCCGCGCTCAAAGACTCGGTAAATAACAATACCGCAACAAACAATCAATCTCCAGTAGCTCAATCTAATCAACCCAGCTTAAACAATATGCATTCATCTGCTCTAGCACCCCAAAAAACAGCAGACTTTATCGATTGTGATTATAAAACTCCTAATGGTGTAGGAGATATTAATCAAGCCACAATTTTAGCTTGGGCTGAATATGCTACCATTAAATCATTTAATTTTGATTCGGAGGCCATAGATAACCAATTGCAGAAACTGCAATCTTGCTATACGGAACAGGGATGGAATCAATTTATAAATGCCCTTGAAAAATCAGGAAACATGCAGGCATTTAAGACCAAAAAACTAAGTGCAATAAGTCAAATAGACGGGCCACCTCAACTCATTGACTCGAGATATAATCAATGGACACTCACCCTTCCTTTAAAGATTAATTATCAATTTGAAAATGGTAATGTAACGCAATTACTTAAGATTGATTTAACTATAGGTCGGAAGAGCAATGGTGAGCTAGGAATTATACAACTTAATTCTACCTTACGGTCCTAACAGGAGGACAGCGTAGTGAATCTGACAGTCAGATTGCTTGTCCGCAGGTTGCAACGGAATAAAATCCCATAAAAGCAACCCCATTACACTAGATAGTGGGAGTTTGTCTGCAAAACAAGCCAGCTACCCAGTCAAAAGGAGAATTTTTTTTCCTAAATTACTCGGGGTAACAATATATATCACTTTCACCAGCAACCCCTGCATGTAGAACCACTGCATTGACACCCACAATATTAGTTTGCTCTCTTAAGCATCGATAACCCGAATAGGTATAATAAAAATTACCTTTAGGTACGGGTTTTTCAATGGTATAAATATGTTTCTCCGTATTTACTACAATAGGCACACTTTGCCAGGATTGAGTTTGCGTCACAATCACACTGTCTGCGGTGGCAACCGTACTTAATGCAGTGAGGAATGTAGAAATCAGTAATTTTTTCATTTGGTTCCCTCCAAGATGGACTTCTTTTGTGTCTAATATTTATAGAGTAGTCTGATTAATGCGAATAGCAAATCGGAAACCCATAAAGAAATTATCTTCCCCATTTTGCATTTTTATCACACAATCCGACATGCTCGCTCAACACCAGGTAAACGTAACTCTTTATCCAGAGGAAACTTATAGTTTCGAATTAAACTCATCATTGATATTTCGAATACAGCTCCTTCATAGAGTTTTGAATTTAAGGTCTCTCCACCCAATAAGGTCATTCTTTTTCCATTAAAACGAGCATTAAAATATTTTTTCCAAAATCCTTCAGAGCCAGGTTGGATCAACATATGAATGCCCTTATTTATTTTTAGAGCATACTCAATGGCTCTGGATGTAAGTATACTTCCTAACCCAGAACCTCTTTTATTGGAAATAACATAGAGCTGCGCTATTTCTATTAATTCTTTTTTTTCCAAGTTCAACGAAGAGCTGATTTGAACATATCCATATAGTTCACTTGTTACTCTATCTCGGGCTGATATACGGATATCTTCGTTTTGCAAGTAAGTTACTTCAAATTTATATCTCGCCATACAATAAGTTACAATTTAAGTCTATTTTTTGCAGACTACCTTATGCTCATAATTTTTAAAATAGGTCTCATCAAATTTGATTTTTTATCAAATAAATCGGGGTAGTATCGCCATAAATGCATGTATTAGAGGAATATTCTAATTTTTTAACATGCCAGGAGGAGTTAACATTTTTTGAATTTCACCAATATGCATTTCTTCTTCCTGAATCATTTTTCTGGCAAACTCTTCAATCAATACCGATTTTTTTTCTGCATGCTGCAATAATTGATAATACAAATCCAAGCCCTGTTTTTCGTGCTCCAGAGCCTCTTCTAAAATATTCCCAATATTATGCTGATGAGTTTCTAATAATTTGCCAATCTTAAGCGATGGATGCTGGGAAAAATGCGTGATAAGCTCGCCTAACAAATGAGCATGAGTTAAACTTTCTTGGGCCTGCTCACGCATCCATTTACAGATAGGAATGCGATTAAAGCCAAAGACCATAAAGGAATAATGGGTATAACGTACTACACCTGCCATCTCCAATTCTAATAATGTATTTAGAACTTTTAGGATAGCATCATCTAGAGACTCAGTTTCGGGCCTTTTATAGTCCATTTTTATGACCTCGTGTTTGACTTATCTAAGAGTATAGAATATTCCCCAAAAAAAACTCAAAGCAAAATCACCCGCCCTTGTCAAAATTGAATAACAAAATTCAACAAACATAAATTTAGTACAGGTTTTTGATTCCCCTTACTGTCACGAGCTTTGATGAATCTCCATAAATTGCATATAATTTATACAAACGTTTCTTTATTTGCTCAACATGAAATCATTAAAAGAACTTTTTAAAAAGAAACCATCGGGAAAACAAAATAAGTTAACCACGAAGTCTTCCGATGACGAACCTGTCAGCACAAGTAAGCCTCTATTTGCACCAACAAAACCCACTTATGACTTTTTCTCACATCCAGAAATGAAGGATTTGGCACAAGTTGGAAAAACAAAAGCATTGGGTTATTTGCCCCTCAATACGATCCGTGAGTCTGGATTTGAACCCTTTCAAGTGCATCAGTTGTTGAAAAAGAGAGGACTAAAACTTTTTATTATCCCAGTTCCTACCGATGATGAGTTGTATGCCTATGACTCGAATAAAAATAAATACATCCATATGGCCGATAAAAAAGAATACAAAGTAATCCCCAAGGGTGGATTTTTAAGTATACGTTCTGGAGCTCTTGTAGCATACGATGAAGAAGCAATAAAAGCCCATTTAAAAGAAAATGATAACCTAATCACTGAAGAAAATAGCAAGGAATCAAACCCTGAAGATTATTGGCCTACCGAAGCCGCAGATTTCGTTAATATGTTATTTCGAAAAAAAGCCGAATCCGCATTAATGAATAATTTTGTGCGTAAAGTTTTTGAAGAAATGCCAACCCTGCCCAGCTCGAACCTCACCCTAAAATAGTACAGTTTGATTTCATTTTTCGTTATTTAATAAAGTACCCAACCTTTTCTGTAAAAAAATAGCAATATATGTTATTATTTTCTCCAAATTTGAATCGCAAAGTCATTATCTATGTACTGTAAATATCCCCAATTTTTTCAAAATGAAAAAGAAAACTCAAGTTCAGGTATTAAGTTTTCAAATGTTATAAAAACATCGCCCGATATTTCCAATTTGTATCGAGGGGAGGAGAATCTCCCCTCTGTCATTTTTGGAATTCCCACCCTTCTTATGGGTATTTTTGGTAGAGTTTACCCTGAAGTTATAACTATTGAAGAGATTAAACAGCACAAATTAACAAATCTTTCCAATGATTTTCACATGGTAAGTATGTCTGAAAATCCTCTAGTTGCACTAGATTGGGGACAAGGATGTTTTATTACAATTGACCCTACTTTGTTCCGTACTTTTGCTGTAGATCTTCATGCAACATATCGTCACAATAGCCTCAACCTTCCTGGGCGGATGGAGCGGGAAACAGAGCATGTGGCCTTAGCTGTACCTTATTGCAGTATAAAAAAAATTACAATCAACAAAAAAGAAGTCAATAATCCGTTCTATGTAGCTATTTCTAGTGATAATCAAGAAGCGATAAAAGAATTCCATGGTCTCTACTGCCAGTTTGTTTCACTTTTAAGAAATAAATACACGCAGAAAATAGACCATCACGATGAACAATTAGCGCTCCGAGAATATGTTGCCGCTTATCTTGAGTTTTATGCCAAGCACAGTGGAATTGACAATCCTTTTAACAACACACTTCAAAAATTGGTTGAACTCCACCCAGAATTTATGGGCTATTTTTTCCAATCAAATCCGCAAGAACCCCAAGCGGATTTGATGAAAGACCGTGCTGTTATTGCATCTGATGATTTATTCAAAAAACACTATTACACTCAATCACTTGATGAGCTTATATCCCATCGAGCCAAAGAAGCAGTAACCTATTACGATGATGATTGGGCGAAACCAATTTATGACTAATATCACTTGTGCTAGGAGTTAAAGCGCAGTAAGTAGGTTGAGTCAAACAACCTACCTTGCTATGCTTATTGTTAAAAAAGATACTGTAAACCTAGTGCTAGAGAATAGTTTTTATTGGATAAACCCGCGGAATTAAGTTCATAACCGTTTTCACCCGTATCATTATCTGTTATTTCGGTATCGGCGCGTCCATTCGAATAATGGTTGTAGGAAGCCTCAACAAAAACTTTCGCGTTAGGTGTTACAAAATAACCAGAATTAATCGTTGCCGCATAATATCTAAAGTTAGTTCCATGCTCGTCAAACGTGATGTTGCGAGCATAATGCTCGTCGTGATCCCGCGCTGAAACCCAATTACTAAATTTTAAAATTGCATTAAATTCAAAATTATGAATGAAATATTTTCCGGCTACACCCACATAAGGAGTTCTAAATTTTTGTTGGTAGCCAATTCCAGCTTGAGTACTAGGAAAACAACCAATCTCGGTTCCGTTATTGTATTGATAACAACCACCAATTGCTCGCCAACGGAAAGAATCCCACTGATACCCAGCAGCCAAGCCCAATTGATAATCTGATTTTTGCATGAGCCATGCTCTTAAACTTAAATCAAATTGATTGGCATAATTTAGATGAGTATCGTCATGATGCGACCAATGGGTCCAAGCTTCTTGATTGGGGTTGAACCAATCATAATCATCCATAGCCGCCTTATTTTTTGCTATTGTGGTCCAGCCTCGTCCATTCATGCTAAGCCACCCGAGTAAATCATAATTTAATTCCCCATTAATTATTGCAGCATTTTTTATGCGCCAATCGAGCTGGCTTAGCTTAGTATTTGTTTTTGGATAATAAACATATTCGTGAGCCGTTCCGGAAAGTATTCCTACGGAGGTACTTAATGATAAGCCATCTAAATTGTAATCAGCAGCATAGGTAGAGAGCGAATACGTAAAAGATAAGGAGGTCAGAGCCAACATAACTATTTTATTGTTCATTTTTTTTCCTAGTTAGGGCCGGCAATCCCTGCAGCAATGTGATTATCAAAAAATCAACTGAAATTATTGTAATTCACAATGTCCTTGTCAAGGACATCATTTAAAAGAATTGACCACAACCAAGGAATACTCGAGTTCCATCTTGACCTTGTTGCTGAATATACTAGCACCTATGAAGTACTCAGCCATTTTTCTTTTGAAAGAAAAGTGGTTGTGGGAGCATAAGCCTGAAGCAGCTCGCAATTCGGATTATTAAGAGAGTTATACAAAGAACGATTTTTAAGGAAGCAGCTCTGATTTTTCCAGCGAAACCAGGGTTTTATATTGCGGGAACCTTAAGGCCTAAAAGTTTCCCCAGGCTCCGAAGAAATTTCAAAAAAAACACCGAGACTTCTTCTCTCTTTTTCAAGAAAATCCATGAATCCCTTATATAATTTTTTGTCGCCAAATTGAGGATCGACCACTTCAAACTGCCCATCGCATTTCTTACCTAATAAGGTATGGAGTACTCCAGTATTGATGACAATCAGCGCGGTCATTCCGTCAGGAAAATCAGCTTCGCTCATTCCCACAAGAGTTACTTTTTTTCTTGTGGAAACATCGGTCTTAAACAATGAATAGAGTGAGGTTATAAGTGTGTTTTTTGAGTATTTATTGAGTGAAGCTTTAGATAGCTCTCGAATTTCAACTCCAATTGCATCCAGGTTATGTTTGCGGAAGTAATCCACGATCTTTTCGGGTGAGGCGACTTTTCCCGGTTCTAGCCAAATTTCTTTATATATTTCCAATTCTTTGCTTGGTGTGTAATCACTTGGTTCAATCTTCCCTCGCTCCAAAAGTATTTTCATTATCGCCCTTGCTGTACACGAGTTTTTAAATTTTTGGGTGTCTATCGAAGGTTCAATACTATCGAGTTTTGCTTTAAGTTTAGGATTATCGAGTACAAATTGCGCTATTTCATCAGAGCTTACTACTAACTTTAAAAAACTTCGATAATCCAGCATGTCTGAAAAATCATCCATAGTTAAGAGCAATTTTATGGTATCTGGAGAAACATTTTTCATTCTTCCTAGAGTAATGATTCCATCAAGCGGTTTAGCATGAGTACTATGAATCGCCTTAAATCGACTTGTAAATCGCTCCAGATTGGCTTCATTTAATGCAATGCTGGCATCTTTACCGAAGTTGAAATCAATGCTTTTATAGATATTTCGACTGTATTCAATATCATCAAGCGTCATATCAGGAAATTGCGTTGCAGTAATATTCAAAATCATAGCAATCACCTCCTGCGATACATTATAGAACAAATTGAGCCTATAAAGACCGATAAAGTGTTTAAAAAATGCTCTTTTTATTGTTCTTAACTTAATTTCCATATAAAATTGGGTTACAATTAATCGTTTTGATTTTTTTTTACCAAGATAACCATGAAAAGAAAATTTCCCCCAAGTGAACAGGAACAGCATTATTATAAAGAAGTGGGCACGAGCCTTGTTTGCATAGAAGATGAAGAAGAACAAAGAAAAATTGACCAATTTATGGAACGGCACTCCAGCCCCCCTCCACATACTTCCCGGGAATCCGGTTATTCATCCTATATGTTTCATGGGAGAAGCGTGGACGTGAATACTTCTATTGTAAAAAAACAAAAGATCGATAAAACTCACTATATTATTTCAAGAACATCTAAATCCCCTACTTTGCCGGTTTCTTGCTTGGCATCAACAGAACATGTAATCGCTATGCAGGATAAAGTGGCGAACTTTAAATCAGAATCTGAACCTAAATCCAAACAGAAGGTGATGTATCTAATTCCATTATCCTGTAGTACAAAAAAAATGAATGCTCGAGATGAAAAAAAAGCGATTTTGAGTCTCCTTCACAAATATGATAATACCCTGAATAAGAACAATGTCAGGATTTCATATACTAAAAAAACATCTGTTTTTACAATTAAGGCGAGTACACAAGTAGCAGATATTCAATTACTTGTTCGCGCGTTGAGAAGTGTAAAAAAATATAAAATTGTTGATTGTTCTTTTAAAGATATTGGCTTAAATCAGGGTATCTGCCTGGTTAAGAGGGATGCATCTAATCCCATTCATGCCTTGGTAAATATTGCAGATTCAGATTCTGAAAAAGGATTTCTTGAGCGAGACGCAGGGACAACATCTGGACGACATACAGGTGCTTATCAAGATTGCAATTGGACATTTAATTTCTTCACCAGTTTGGAAGATATGCGCAAAAGAACAGAGTATCCTAGCAACGCCCTAGCTATAAAAATTTTTAATGCAAGCTAAGTTTTCTTTTTCCATTAATAATTCATGCCTATCTATTTAAAGTAGGCCACTATACATTTAGGAGATCCTATTTGTTGTGGAGCCTCATCATTTAATGTTAGGCTTTTCTCTGAAATTCACAAAAACTATATACTTATGGAGAGGTCTTTGATTAACCAAAAGTATAAAAAAGAACACCTCCCAATATTAGAAATATTCCTAATTTTTCTGAAGCTAGGATGCATTAGCTTCGGTGGCCCAATAGCTCATCTGGGTTATTTCCGCGATGAATTTGTGGGTCGGTTAAAATGGTTAAGCGACCATGCATATGCCGATTTAGTCGCATTATGTCAATTTTTGCCTGGACCTGCGAGTAGCCAAGTGGGTATTGCTCTTGGACTATCCAAAGGCGGTATTCGGGGTGCAGCTGCGGCTTGGCTTGGATTTACTCTACCCTCGGCTTTATTGATGGTAATGTTTGGTTTTGCTCTGATCCAGATAGGCATTCATGATAATCCTTCATGGCTACATGGCCTAAAAGTTGTGGCGGTGGCGGTTGTTGCCCAAGCACTTTGGGGAATGAGCCTTGCTTTATGCCCTGATAAAACCAGAGCAAGTCTTGCAGTATTGACCTGCATCGGCTCAAGCATGATTCCACATGCCAGCGGACAAATACTCATGATCCTAATTGGTGGCTTTTTTGGCTTATTTTTTCTTTCTCCCCAAAAATCACTCCCTCCTAGTGAATTAACAGTTAATCTCAGTAAACGCACTGGAATCATTGTATTGCTTGTTTTTTTTATTGTACTCACTTTATTACCCTGGTTATCTTCTTACCTCGCAAAGTACCCTTTGCAACTATTTAATGCCTTTTATCAGGCAGGATCTTTGGTTTTTGGTGGAGGGCATGTAGTTTTGCCTTTATTACAAGCGAAAGTTGTCCCTACTGGATGGGTTGATAATTCTATTTTTCTTGCTGGTTATGGTGCAGCACAAGCCTTACCTGGCCCCCTTTTTTCATTCGCAGCCTTCCTTGGTGCTGTGTCAACCAATACCCCCAATGGATGGGTTGGAGCCTTGGTTGCTTTAATTGCTATTTTCTTGCCTTCGTTTTTATTGATAATCGGAGCATTGCCTTTATGGGAGAATTTGCGTCAACATCCATCCATGCAACGAGCAATATTAGGAATTAATGCCGCCGTAGTGGGTCTTTTATTAACTGCTTTTTACCAACCCGTCTGGACCAGTGCAATTTTTTCATTAAATGATTATTTGTTAGCCATGACGGCATTTCTCTTGCTGCAATTTTGGCGTGTTCAAGCCTGGATTGTGGTCTTGTTTTGTGCCGTAGTAGCAGAGTTAGTACTATAAAGAGTTGTGTAAAAAAATCAAATCATCATTTGGTGCGCCAAATTGACTTTTTTCCAAACGAAGAATAAGAATTTCTCTATTATCTGTGCCAGGTAGTCCCCGTCCGTACTTTACCGCATTTACCGTTAGCACAACCTTTATTAACGCTTTTATGATAACATGTACCGTTGTAGCACTTCGTAGAGCTTTTATGATATCCCCAAGCAGCAAAAGAGCTCGATACAAAACTGCTCATAATGAAAATCATTAAAATCTTTTGAATATTTTTTACTAACATTTGACACTCCACAGTTATATTACCAATGATGGTCGTTAATAGTACATCTCTGCAGTTAGTATAGTTGAGTTTGATGCCTTGTGTTGATTTATGAATCTATAATCGAAGTGAAATGTGGTACCATTTGGAAATCTGACTGCTATTTTGAAAACTTATGCGAGATTTTTTTCAGGAAGTGCGCCAATTGCCTGGCAAAGAAAAACTTAACGTACTTGCTTTGATCATCACAAAGCTCTCTTTGCATAAGACAGCAATTGCCCAGGATAACCAATTTATTCGGTCAATAATTTCTGATCTAAAAAATTCTTTCCTTGATCATGAGCAATCTTTTGTGACCCTGGCATTCACTTTAAAACACCATTTAAACCAACATCCAAACATTTCAGAACCTCTTAAATATTTTATTAACCATGTGATTGAAAAAACAAGTAATTCTGATTTTCTAAATTACTTTAAAAAGGCGGAGATCCATACTGAAGATCTTGAATGCCGAATAGCTCGTATTTTTGAATCTAATATCGCAACCGTCATGTTGCAAAATCTCAGCAAAACAACCTGGGATTGTATGAATAAAGTAAGTAACAACATCATTCAATTTATAGAATCAAACTATGATCAAAAAATCTTCGACGTGTTTCTCGAAAATTTAGGCCCTGATCCTGGAGAACCACAAAATCCAAAGCTCGCTTTGGCTTTTGGACGCTATTTAATGACTCCAGATATTAAGGAGATTATAGAAACGCTTAAAGAACGAAGAAATTTCGCAAGAATCATGTTAATTCATTTTATGTTTATGCGAGATGTTTATTTTCATTTTGAGCTCCCTCTACAATCTCAAATGCATATCAAAGGCTTTAGATATGAAGGGAGTCTGAGACAATTTATTTTAGAAAATAAGACGAATATTGGTACTTTTTTCTGGAATTATTCTTCATTTCCCTTATATCATGATAGGGGTAGAGGCGAATTTAAATATTGTAGTTCCAAAAAGCTAGGTATCTGTATCACTCAAGAGGATCGTAAACAATTCCCCTCATTTGAAACGACATGGAATCCTGATTGCATTTGTCAAGAAGCAGATTTGGATTCAAAGTACACGCAGTCTCTTATTCATCGTGGCATCCCTTATGTTGCAGGTCCATCTGGAATGACCTCTTTGTTAAGTGCCAGTATGTTATTTATGGGACAATTTCAAACCCTGGAAGAGCACTACCATTATATTTTAGCAATTATCGTGTTTATGGTAGGTGGAGGGCTCCATAGTATTCATGAAACCCTCACTGTGATTCATGAGCGCTTAGGCTTATTACCTAACTACAAAACGGATGGACCTCATGCAGGAAACTATAGCGATTTCTTTAAATTATTTAGGAACAATCAAGTAATATCAAGGAATATTAATCGTGCTTGGGAAAGTACAATGAGTTGGATGGTTGAACAATATCCTGAGCTAATACCCATTCAAAATTACCCGGAGCCCAAAGAGGCTGCTACATTTTTAGAACAATTAAATTCTATATTCTTTTGTTGTTCCTAAACAAAGGCCCTGCTTAAAGAACAAGAGAATTTCTTCTCTATCCAAGATAGGCTACTGCTTAATAAAAAAGCAATGTGCTTATATTGTATTATACTTATAAAAAAGTTTTTGATTATAAATTAACCTCAATATTTTTATAATGATATAAATACTAATTCATTTAAATTTATTTGGAGAATAACGTGTCAAAATGGGAAGAGCTACTTAAATCTTTATCCTTAAATCCTCAAAAGCTTGCTCCGCGCGACGTAAGCAAAGTTGAGCTATGGTATTTACAGAATGTTAGTAAACAACCTCTTTATGAAAATTCGACTACGGCGGATAAGAAACTAACGCTCTTAAAACAAGAGATTTCTCATTTTCTTGATACAGTTGTTGACATTCCCGTCGTCAAGTGTTCTGAAAAATTTGATCATTTAGGTGGTATGAATGCGATACAATACGCCAGTAAGAAGGGATATGATCTCTACTTGAATAAGATTTTAGAACAAGATAGAAGTGCAGTTAATGTGGTTACAAATGGCCAATTATCTCCCTTGCATCTTGCTGCACTTTATGGCCACCCATTTACCACAACAGTATTACTTGAGCACGGCGCCAAATCTAATTTACCGACTCGACTTCATCAAACCCCAGCTCATTTAGCCCTGACCATGCCACCGTCTATTTTAGCTAAAGATAAACCGTGTCTCTTAAAAAGAAAGCAAACCATTTTTTATGACCTATGGGTTGATAATCCAAGAAGTATCAATGCAACTGATGACAGTGATAATACCTTAGCACATATTGCGGCTGAAAATGGATTTACTGACATTCTTAAAGATTTCCTTGATTATCCAAGCCTTCTTAAGATGAAGAATTCAGCTACTCATACTCCACTTCATTCTGCAATTTTAAATAACCAAAGCGAATGTGTAGACGTTCTAATCAAAGATGAAGCTTTATTAGCTATACCTGATAAAAATGGTCGATTGCCGATTCATTATGCCGCGATGTACAGCAAAGGATCCATGCTAGGGCAATTTGCGAGGAATCCTTATCTCGACGCTCAAGACCTTAATTTAAAAACCCCATTAATGTTAGCAGCCGAACAAGGACATACGGAACAAGTTAAGCTACTCATTCAAAAAGGTGCAAATGTGACATTGCAGGATCAATATGGAAAGGATGTTCTTCATTATGCATTGATGTCACTCAATGCTGAATTGGTCAACTGGCTGCTTACTAATGTTGAAGGGATCAATGTGAATCAACAAGATAAATCGGGACGAACCGCTCTAATGAATTTATTACATGAATTTCGCGAAGTAGACAAAGAGGAGCCCAACTTCCATAAAGTTGAGACATTAGTAAATACTCTTCTCGAAGCGGGAGCCCAGCTCGAGCTAACGGATAAAATGGATCAATCCCTACAAAGCTATATTAATAGCAAATGGGATCGGCCTGTTGTGAGTACACTCACCTAATTTACACTGCGTGGTGCCCTATGATAAATAAAGCCAAGTTATTTAAAAAAGAAGATGATGAGGATACTTATATAGACGATATTAATCGGGATATAGAAAAATTAAATCGTTTAATTGATGTTTATAACTTAGCTCCACATGCCCAAAAAGCGGAAGCGTTATTACAGGTGCGCCAACAATTACTTAAAATTGATGCGAATATTGGGGGTACCATAGCCGTTGTAATAATTGCTACAAACTTTCCTTACACTAAATTTTATCAAGATTTATCTAGAGAAATTCGCAATGAGTTGAATGCTTTAGGGTGTCCTGGGTTCAGTGCGAAACAAATTAATCAATGGGACATTGAAACGTGTAAAAAGACTGATAGTATCCCTTCAGCTGGATTATTTGAAAAAGAAAACAAGCCAGATTTCTTTTCACAAATTTTCGGTACACAAACATCACCAGCAATAGGAAAAGCAACTCGTTTATTGAAAGAGCTCGATCCTAGAATCGTTTCTGAAAATACCGAAGAAAATTATTACCAACTTTCTAGATTAAAACGATCTCTTCGTGATTTAATTGCATCAGAAACCATTTCTACCCCAGATAGAGAAAAATTAAATGATCTTATTGGTAGAATAAATAACCGCTTGTTTAACATAGTAAAAAATAATCCTCAATTACGTTCTAAAGTTTACCCCCCTGAAGATATCGATTTGGCTCAAACCATTGACAATTTAAGCTTTGAGCACGTAAAAAAAATTACCACGATGCTTATTAACCCCGGTGAGTTTGATGCTGAAACATTTCATCAAGAATTTGACCCAGTAATCCCAGGAATAGAAAAATATGAAATAAAATTTTTAGGTGGTGAAAATTCTAAAAATTATTTGCTTACAGACAATGAAACCGGCTTGAGACAAGTATTAAAAATTACCCCCCATAAAGGAAATTACCGAAAAACATATGAGCGACTTAAAGAAACCTCTGTTAGGGACAATATTGCAGAAGTATATGCGGGTCAACAAGCCATCCAGCAGTATTTTAGTGATTACATGTATAGTCTTGAGCTGACGCAGTTTTGCGCTAAAGGGGATGTTTTATCTCATGGCATAAAAATCCAAGCAAAAATTGCACTCATTGAAAAAGATATCGCAGGCACCATTGAAGAGACAGACCAGATAGAATTACAAAAATTATACGATGAATTTAAACTCACAGATGCAGATGAAGTTTCAGTTGAAGCTGAAGTTTTAGTGGATGAAAAACAAAAAATACTTGCTCAGCTAAAAGAAATCCAAATTTTGAATGCAGTCAATATTTATGGCCAAATGGCTGATACTTTTTTAAATTTTCAAGCAAATAATGCTTTTTTTCCGGATGCAAAGCCCACAAATTTTTTAGTGACTGAATTTGATCAGGTGCTTATCGCGGATACAAAATCGTTCATAAATACCGTAAATGGACTTGTGGATCCGGTTAAAATACACCAAGAAGGTTATTTACAATATACATTGGGATTTCGTTCCTTACAATTTGAACAGGCGGAGCATGCTGGAGCATTATCCTTCTCTGCAGAGAAAGAACATTCCTATCTTATGGGTCTTAGCTTGTATTGTTATTTAACAGGAAGAGAGATTAACCATGTTCCTAAAGAAGCTAAAGATCATCCAGATTTTCTGAAGTGTGATGAGGACGTATTTCAATCCCCCAAAGGTCAAAAATTTAAAGCGCTGGTTCTCGGTTTAACTCATCCTGATGCCGATCAACGTTTCAGTGTACAGCAGGCAAAAGAAAGTTTACAAGCTATTGCACATGATATCAAAGTAGAAAAATCCCCCTTCAAATCAAAATCTGAAGCCTATTTTTTTGCTTTGTACAACTTGATGGAGCTTGAAAAAAACGATAGTAATGCCCGTGACGCAATGAAAGAAATGAACACTATAGAAGAGATGAAAATCCTAATTGAAAATCATGAACAGGATCCAAAGAAAGCTGCTACTCTTCTAACTACTCTTGCAGAAAAAATTACAAATGAGGAACACCAAACATTGCTTCGTGACATTGCTTCAACTATTGAACATAGTGCCTATCAACAAACACCACAAGAAAAATATGAAAATCCATTAGCAAGGCGTTTTGAATCAGAAATGCAAATCGCCTTACTCAAGAATCCGACGGATAAAATGATGGAATCCGTTAACCATGTATCCCAAGCCTTATTAAATGTTTTTGAACAAATAGAACACCAGGGCTACGGGGATATTTTGGATGAATTTGCAGAAAATTTGACAAGCGGAAAAGAGCAGACTGGGTTTGGCTCCCAGCCAGTACAAATTAATCTAGATCAAGTGAAACAAATTTTACAAAGAAATGACCCTAATGATTTTAATCAAATCATGTTTATCCAATTTCTCTTTGCGCAAAAGTGGATGAGAAAACTACCCGAGTCGATACTACCTCCTAATAGGAATGCGCCGACAGGGAAAATGCTTGAATTAGTCAAAGAATACAACAATGGAGAATATCGAGATAATCCCCAAGCATTTTTTCAAGAATTTGATGACCTGAAATTAAAATTTATTTCTGATATACAGATATATGGTTCCGAATTATTTAGAGCGGATCCAACAAGAGGGCGCGAAGGAAGTTTACCTAATACGTTCTCAAGCCAAATGGGGCTTATGCGTGTAGGGCAAAATCAAGAAGGATTGGATATAGACCGCTCTAGCTGGACTCCTGATTCGAAGTATCAAGAACCAAATCTAGATGCACCCTTTACTCGCGACTTAATTGAAAATGATGCAATCTATGCCGCAGGGCCATCCGGGATGACCAGTTTATTTATGGGGATCATGGAAAACTATGGGAATTTTACAAGTGTTGAAGCAAAGCAACACTATTTATCCGCGGTATCTGCGTATATGGTAAGCGGAGGGCTTCATAGCTTGCATGAGGTGCTTGGACCAGCCCAATACGCATTGGATCTGATCCCTGGTTATCAGGTATCACCTCCGAGTAAAGACACTGTTGCTAATCCACCTAATTTTCATCAATTTTATCAACAACAAATGAACTTAGATCCACAATTTGCCTCAAGATATCAGGAAGGCTGGCAAAAAATGATGGAAGCGTATGCCAAACAAAAAGAGCAATTTGTCCATGCCCCGGTCGCTAGTTTGTCCCCGGTTGAACAAAGAGTATTAGTGAGTAAATCTCCAGAAAATCCCTATGCAAATTTATCGGAAGACGAAATTCGCATGATGTTGCAAAAAAATCCTGAACTTAATCCTATTCATCTTCAAAAGGAATTGGTGAATAAGGAAGAAGGAAAGTTTAAAGATAAAAAAGAGAATTATATTAAACAAAATTTAATAAAAATAAGTGTTTATTACATGAAAGGAGACGAACAAAAACTAGAAGAGGCCATTAACCTCCTACTTAAGACTGTATGTAAAACAAGAACCAATATTATGCAATCCTATTCTACATCAACAACATCCGCTATAAATTTAATTAATGAAATCTCTAAGGATGAAGGTTTAAGAAAAGTTTTTGGCATCCAAGGTGATAATCCAACTGACTGGAAGAAGGAACTTCAAGCCAAAATGGAAGCGGTCTGCAGCGATGAGAGCATCGTGGTCCCCGATTTTTCAGAAACTACTAAAAATATAGCTATGTAAGACGTGAACCCCTTTAAAAGTAAAGCGACTTGGTATTAGCCCTGCTCTAAAATTCCTACTAATCATTCAATGAAGATACCCACAAACTGTTACTTATTTGCAATTCAATGGTCGGTTGAGGAACCCTATTCTCGGTGATAAACTGCGCATGAAGATTAAAAAATGATTTTTAATTTTAAATTTTTATAAACTTGAAGGGTTAGGAAAATTCATGGGCAAGTCTTTAAGAGAATTGTTAAAAACAATAAGTAAAAATGCTAGAACCGAGAAAAAACTAAAGAAGCAATTAAAAGCCATTGAAGATCAAGCACAGAAAATTCTTAAAGAATCCAAAACACTCGATTTATTTGATGAGTCTTCTTATTTAGGATACACACCTCTGGAAGCAGCAATAAATTCAGGTTCTGTTGAAGTGTTCCAATTATTAGTAAAGCTTGGAGCCAGCCCTTTTTTCAAACCCAAACCGGACCTGCCCTCTGTACTGGATCTTCTCGCAAATGATTATTTTTCTCCATTTTCTTCTAAGGATAAAGTATCAATATTTAAATGGGTTATGACCGATAAAGAGAGTCCCATATTCACTTGGGAAAAGCTCATTCAACATCCAAAGTTGTTTGAAGAATTTAAAACCGCAAAATTAATTCCTAAAAAGCAGTATTTAAATGAGCTTCCTCTTCATGTTGCAATTGCCGCTGGTCGCATAGATTTAGTTCGAAATATAATCCTTGCTGCAGGTAGCATTCAAAAAGCAGGTGACATCAGTCGAATGAGTGTTCTTAATCCAGCAATTATGGCTGTTCTTGATGGCCGAGAAAATTCATTACAGATACTAAACTATTTAATGCAACAAGGAGCCAATCCTCAAACTTCTGATGCGCTTAATTTACCTGCAATCATGCAAGTGATATCAGCTCCAGTGTTATATCGTCATAATGCACGAGAAGCAGCCATATTCGAAATCGTAAAAACACTGCTTGATCACGGGGCTACCCTTGATGTAACGAACCCTAATAATGGACACGTCCCCTTGATGGCTGCGATGAATTTGGGGTTTAAAAATCTATTTTATTTCTTATTGGAGAAAGCAGGTACAGCGACATTAAACCATCGTGCGAAACATTCCCCTTTCTATTTAATTTTTCAGTTATTTGAAGATGATAACAAATTAAGACAACTCGATATTCTAAAACTCCTATCGACTCTCAAAGAGAAGGGAGCTGAGTTTGATAAAACCATTGAGCGTACTTTTTATACTGATCCGTTCAGGAGTGATGCATATAGTAGTAAGAGAAAAGTATCGGCAAAAAATATGACTTTGTTGCATTTCTACCTGGATAATATGACTCGGACTGATGATTCGATGCAATCAATCGAGAAACATCTTGCAATAATTCAAGCTCTAATCGCACATGGAGTAGATCCTCATGCGAAAGCCACATTTGTTTTAACTGAAGAGGTAAAGGATGAGACCTCATATTCTAGGACTAAAGAAGTCCAAACCCATCTTGAACTTACCGCGTCTGAATATGCTACGAAAATCGCCGATAAAATCGTCAGTAGAGATTATTGGAACTCTGATGGTTTTCTGATTAAGACTTATCGCGATGAGAATGAATTTTTAAAGCATATAGACTATAAATCCAAAGAAGAACAAACAAGACTGCACAAAAAATTCCACAATTTTAGAAATCTGGAACGCGTTTTATCCGGAGAAAAACCTTTGCCATACGCGGGTCTACCTAATTGTGGGAAAATGGAAACCGCAGCGTTAAAAAAGCAACACTCAGTTGAGGAGGCTAAATCCGGGGTAAAATCCGTCCCCGTTATAGATGATCTCGATCCGAAACAATTTGAAGTTCAATTAATCAATGCCCGAGCCCAACAAAATCAAAATGAGTGGCAAGAACTAAAAAATTCGCTTGTGGAGCACGTCAAAGAGACCACATCATTAGAAGACTTTTTAGCGAAAATAGAAGGCTTAAAAAAACCATTACAACTTCATTTCAATGTCACAACCAGCACCAAGGGAGATGTTATCGGCTATGGTTCAGCGGTATATCGTTTCTTTCACTATTTTGATCCTTATAAATTTCCCAACTCATGGGAAACATTAAGAAAATTTGGCCAGGCTACCTACGGTGTAGACATCAATACCCAATACGAACAAAGTACTGCGTATCAATTTTAGGTCAAGACTGGATCTCCAGATACCGCGCTTTATGCGCGGTATCTAATTTTTTTCAATCAAACCTCATATTAATTGATACAAAACAATAAGTTAATCTGTATAATAATTCCCGGAAAACTAGGCGGAATATTCAATGAGTCGTTTCATTCTTAATCCATTTAATCTGTTTGCTACTTATAATATACAATGAATTCACTACATAAAATCGCAGAAAAGTATCTCACTGTAATTAAAAAATCACTTACTGGTTCATTAGACACTTCTCAACCAGACCACTGGCAATTTAACATTGCTTCCACCAAAGCCTTTAGGTCATTTATGACGAACGGACAAGTAAGAACACTTATCGGTCCTAAGCGCTTAGATAATATAGAACAATCAATCAAACATATAACGAGTAACCGTGTAGTGGGGGATGTTGTTGAAGCAGGATGCTGGCGAGGCGGTGCTTTATTGTATTTAAAAGCTTGTCTGGATGCTTATGGTGATCAGGACGTACTCAAAAGGAATGTTTGGGGTGCTGATTTATTCCCTGAATCAAGCTCCTTAGTGACTTCTTATTCTAAATTAATTCGTCTTAAAAGTTTATTAAAAATCAGAAGGCTTTTGCCCAAAAAATCTCAACAACGTTTGGCGAACTATGTGATGGAAGCCTTTCCTAATGAACAATATGATAAAACTACTTTAAGTAAGATTTTTGCTCTCGCCAATTCATTGACCTATATTAAAAAAGAATCATTAATTTCAACTTCTCATCAGGATCTTTTAGAGGCGTTCAAACGATATGATTTGTATGATGACACCATCAAATTAATGCCAGGCTGGTTTAAAGACACCTTGCCGCAAATGCAAGAGCAAATTGAACAGATTGCTCTTTTGCGGATTGACGCTGATTTTTATCAATCCACGTTGGATGTGCTTAACACCTTATATCCCAAGCTCGCGCAAAATGGTATTTGCATTATTGATGATTATGGTGGCTTTACTGAATGCCAAAGAGCGGTGGATGAGTATCGCAAACAACATCAGATTGCTGAGCCTCTGGAGTCAGTTGACGGCACTTGTTATTACTGGATCGTGAAGAATCGCATCCACCAAGGAAGTTAAGATCTGACCTGGTCCCAGCTCAACAAAATCCAAATATCCCAAAGCTAAACAATATTCTATGCTTTGATGCCAAAATACAGGACTCACTAACTGCTGGCTAAGTAGTTTCGCCATCTCTATTGGACAATCAACATGTGCCCGTGCGGTTGCATTGAAGATGATGGGATATCGCGGTGGATTCAATTTGAATTCCTTGAGATAAGAATAAAAGGTATCAGCAGCCTCATGCATCAAGGGTGAATGGAATGCACCGCTTACCTTTAAGGGAATAAAGCGTCCTTCAACGAATAATTTGGAACTGGCATCAATTGATTGCTTTGTTCCTGCAATTACGGTTTGCATTGGGGAATTATAATTAGCAATTACAACCGACAGTTGTTTTTTTTCGATAATCTCCTGAATTTGTATCGGACCTATTCCTACAATTGCCGCCATGGCCCCTTCTTTAGCCTCACTCATCAATTCTGCGCGGCGTTTAACGATGTTTAATCCCGTCGCAAAATCGAAAACTTCAGAGGCATACAGTGCTGCATATTCCCCTAAACTATGTCCCAACACCATATCCACTTTTAAATCAGCTTTTCTCTCAAGCCAAGCCATAATCGAAATACAGTAAATGAGTGGTTGGGTGTATCGTGTTTGATTTATTACTTCGCTAAATACAGCTTGCTTAATGTCATAACCGAGTATTTGATTTGCTTGCTCCACCATCTCGGGAAATAATGTAAATAACTCCTTTCCCATCCCTTTGTGTTGAGATCCTTGTCCTGGAAATAATAATACACTCATAGCTCACCTAAAATTTAATAACCCTTTTGTTTTTCGAGTACGAAACTGGATAAAATCGTTGCGATCTTCAATATTTAGATAAATATTCATTTTTTTCACTTCCGAAAAACACTGCCCCAGATCATGATGATAACGGTGGCCTGGATACACCAACACTTCATCAGGTATCATTTTTTTTAGATAATTCAGGGAATCAAACATCATGCCTGCATCTCCACCTTTGCTATGGCAAAACCCACACCCTTCATTAAACAAAGTATCCCCTGTAAATAAAACGTTATCAATTTGAAAGCAAAGACCGCCGAAAGTATGTCCCGGGGTTTGATGGATGATGATGCTGGGAAGATGCTCTAAATTAAGGAGGTTTTGAAAAGGATAAATCGCTTTAAGATTATGACATTGAAATCCATAATACTCTATTTCAGAACTACTCATAAACACAGGACACTCATAATATTTGGCAAAATAATTCGCCAAATGCGAATGATCGAGATGATGATGGGTTAACAAAATTGCGACAACCCTTAATTCATTGCGCGTTACAAAATTCTGAAATTTTCTTTTTTCCCATGAAGGATCGATAAAAATGCACGTTTTATTTTCTGTATCGACAACAACAGGACAGTAATTTATAAATTTGAATCGCTGGGTTTTAATGATTTCGATGTACATCATGAACTCGTATAAAATTAAAATCAGGGTGATACATCATTTGATAATGGTACTTATCAAAGCAAATAAGCTGATTTTTTTTGACTTCTAAAACAACAGGTTTTACCTCAACCAACCGCGATACTACATCCTCTTCCGTTTGCAGGGTAAAGACTGGATTTTTATCAAAATAAAGTACTGGAGACACCAGCAGCTCACCGGTGATTTTATGAGAATCAAACAACGTAAAATAATACGAGATATGGGCCTCATCTTTGAGTTTCCGTAAAACCATACGGTTTCGCGCACACCAAGATTCTAATGCTTTCTCTCCCTCAAATAGTGCAAGCTCATTAGCAGACAATTTGAAATGAATCTTTATAATATAATTTTCCTGACAATGTTCTAGCAATGCTTCACTTTCCCATAGCAAGAATTGCGCATCTTGCTCTGCAATGAGCATGACATAGGAAGTTGTTAAATCGAGATAATCAATATAGTGACTTTTAGAACCTTTTCCGGCTTGAAACTCACTAACGATTATTTGTTTTTCCAAACACAATGCCGCTTCACATGTTACGGGCTCAAAATGAGTCACATTCAAAATCTTAATCATCACGCACTCCAATCGCCTTCTCCATGTTTTGGCTACGCATTTGAATATTCCATATTCCACCTGTTACCATTTGATATTCATTACTTAACAAGGGCTTAATTTTGTAATGTGCTTTTTCCAATTCATGCCAAGGTAAAGCTGGAAAAAAGTGATGCTCCACGTGATAACCAAAGTTTAAAAATAAATAATGCTGTAACCATCGTGGAAACCAGGTACTTCGCGTCGTTAAAGTATGTTCTTTTAGGGTAGGTCGATGTTGAGTAGGTTCTAAACCTAAATGCTGCGGAGTAGACAAAGTTTCCCAGAGGACTCCATAAATCAAAATCGCTGGAACTAGGTTTTTAAACGTTACAAAACTAGGGAAACACCATTTTAAAAATACATAAGCAAAAAATAAAAAGAGTACCGAAAACAAACATTGTCGAAACCTGATTTGGGATAGTTTTTTTTGTTTGAGCAATTTAAGAGGATAAGTCCAATAAACCAGATGTAAGAACAACACATTTAAGGGAATAAAGGTTCTCCAGCCTACATGAAAGATCCACGGTAACTTCTTACTTATTTTGGCCTGCTTCAGTAATTCAAATACCGGATCTTTATCGATATGCCCAGTCCACTTATGGTGCTCTTCATGAATGATTTTCCATGGATAAAATGGCATACAACAAAAAATACTCATGTAATGACCCAGAACCACATTGAGCCAGGATTTATTCGATAAAGTATTATGACCACACTCATGCAGTAAAATAAAATTATGCAGAAATAAAATCGCCAAAAAAAGTTCACCCAGGCAATAGAATAGTAAGTTGTTTTTTCCCAACAAAATAACTGCAGCATAAAGCAAAGCGATATCAGCAATTAAAAAACCAAGACTCTTTGTAAGTTGACGCTTAAAATTCAGTGATTTTCTCACTTCAGTATATTCTTCATTACTTAACATAAAAGTTCTTCCTTCTTCTTCGCAATAGAATTAATGAGTTGTAATATAGAAACAGGCTCAAGTAATACAGTGGGTGAAATATTAAGTTTTAACTCACCTTTAATTTGCTCTGCCAAATGAATTGCTGCCAATGAATCTAAGCCGTAATGGACTAATGATTGATTTAAATCCAAGGTGGTTGTTGCACAATGTACATGTCTTGCAAAAAGTGTCAATAACTCATCTGAATTCGCAGTTTTTGCAGGCATCAATTCCCTCTCTTTTTGAGAGACCATCGCCTTTTGTACCAAAGTATGAGGGCGAGGTCCTATTTTTAAGCGTGCCACAAAAATCGATTGATCTACCTCTTTAGGCATCGCCAACATCTCCACTGAAAAACCAATTTCTTGCAGTAGTTTTTCCCAAGTTTCTGCATGGAGTAACGCGCTTGCGGGGATACGATATTCATCTTTATTGGTATGCCATTGCTTAAATAAGCCGAAGGTACAAGCAAGAAATAAGCTATTCGCTGTTGCTTCATTGATAATCAATACACCATCCTTACGAAGTAATGGAATAATGTTCAGCAGGCATTGACGAATATTATCAGTAGTATGCAATACATTACTTGCAATAATGAGATCAAATTGTTTGTTCATCATGGGCTTGTTAATATCTAGAATACATGTTTCCACTTCAGCATACTTAGAGAAGTATTCTTTAGCCCGCGCCACAAATTGAGGATTAATGTCACTGAATGTGAAATGAACCTTATGTGCACATTGCGTGAGTATTGCTTCTGTTGTGGCCCCCGTACCCCCTCCTAACTCAAGAATATCAACCTGAGTATGACGGGCATCACTAATGTCCTTAACTAAAGAGGCAATGGTTTGATTGTAATAATGTGCCAAAAGATTCTTTTGATAAATACCACGAACTAAATCATCTCGGCCAAAAGGGAACATAATCTGCTGGATGGTTTTTTGCCCTGTAACTACCTCAGTAAAATGCAGTCCACACACCTTAAGTAATTGAACAAACGGTTTAATTTGAGGGTATTTCCTTATTAATTGCAATTGATCGTGAAGTAATTCAACGTGGGATTTAATTTGATGTGGGTTTTGAGAAACATGATTTCGTTCAAAATCTTTGAGCATGTTGATTAATGCTAAATAATAAGGTTCATAGTCCTTTTGCACTTCTGATCTTGAATAATTTTGACTCCAAACTAACCCTTGGGTCTGCAAATGATGTTTCATTAAGTGAAAACAAAAATACTCTAACTCAAATAATCCTCGATTAAAGAGAAGCAAATCCTCGGTTTCTTGGGTTAGGGAATCCGTGCAAATTGGCATCATGGTTTTTACTGATTCTGAAACATTGAAAAAACTTAGATCAGACTGAGGCAAAGAAGCTGTCAATTGTAAGGAATGATAACCTTGCTCTGGAGTAATCGGAGAAATCCCTGAGGAGAGCATCAATTGGTTTGCAACCTCATCGTCTTGTTGCCAAAAACCCCAATGAACCAATTTCGTTTTCTCAGAACGCAACGCCTTAATTAATGCATCCGCATAATAACAGGTTGCAGAGTAAGCACCTCTATTTTTATTTTGCGTATAAATTTGTACTGAAGAAGTGATGATAACGTGTTTCACTTCCCTACGATGACATGCTTTGATTAAATGATAAGTACCTAATACCTTCACACTCATTTGCGACAAATAATCTTCATAATTCAATGAAGTCACCGGAGATTCACTATAACAAGCGCCTAAATGATAGAGCCAATCAATTGTCCCATAGCGTTGAATCACCTCATCTAGCAAAGAGTCAACTTCAACCGCTACCGTGCAATCCATTGTTTTCCAATGAAGGACTCCTTCGGTTCGTGTTTTGATAGAGCGACCAACAATAATGAGTGCGCGAGGATTACGTTCAATAAACTTGGGCACCAAAAGCCTTCCTACGTGCCCATCACCACCAATAAGCACGATGACCTCATCAGTACGTTGGCAGGGATTTAATGTATGATTCACAGCTTTAAGTTGCCGGTGCCACACTCCGTCATGCGCCAAAACCAAAGGAAAAGCTTGGCCTTGATTTGATAAAACAAGCGCTTGAGCACTAATCCTATTGTCCGCAAGATCAATGCACTCAATCAACCAAAATGGATGTTCCTTTTTTAATGATTGGGCTAAACCATGCATGCTTGCCGCATAAGGATTAATAACCGATTCCTTTAATCCATAAGCATTATTGCTAAAAATATAAAGGGTTAAGGATTTTTCACGATAGGCCAGTTCTTCCAGCCTTTTAATTAAATCTAAAAAGCCTGCCATTCCCAAGCGCTGGGAGTCCAGAAGAGATATCGTGTTTATGGGCTCTTGACACATCCCCGCAAAATAATAAATCAATTCACAAGGGTGTTCGTGCAGCCATCGCATGCCCTGTTCTACTGAATCCTGCTCTTCAACAAAGATAAAACAACTCATCCCTTTATAGGGAATTTGCTGCAGCGCTTCTTTTACCTGTTGCTCCTGCATTCGCGTTAAAAATAGAGCCCGGTGCTGATAACGATGCAACTCCAGCGAACGAACATTTTTTTTCCTCCAAATTGGCTCATACGCTTCAATCTCTTTATTAATAGCTTTAGATGTCTCTGGAGCGTCAAACCAACAATAATGGGTTGCAAAAGGATAAACAGGTAATACCAATGGAATGGCATTAATACCCTCATAAACATGTTGCCAATCAATTGAACGACCCTCTTGATAGACAAGGGCAAGCCTTTCTAAATAACCCTTCAATTGATGAGGAATATGCTGCAACCCAAGAAGAGTCTGTTCCTGGGAGTAATTCTCATGTACCGAATTAGATGATTTACCCTCCCTTTTTAATTGTTCACACAAATCATCAAGGTCTTCCACAATCAATAACTTGCGGCATTCAAAATCAGCACGTCCTACGTTTAAGGTATAACTTAATTGAGTCAGACAAACACTATCGGGTACAGTACATACATAATCCAGTAGCTGTTCTGAAATTCTTACCAACGCTTCATTGCTCTTGGCGGATAATTTGATCGGAACATAAGGCAGCTTCGGTAATTGTTCTGAGGAGGTCTCATCGCGCGTCAAAATACAATGACCATTACTGCCCCCAAAACCAAAACTATTAATCGCAATCGTTGTTAATTGAGTAACCTCCGCTTTTTTGGCAATTCGAAACGGGCTTTCAGCAAGTCGAATGAGGGGATTCACTTCCTGAAAATTTGCCTGCGGCGGAATTATTTGGTGTTTCAACATCAACAATCCTTTAATCACCCCCGCAAGGCCTGCCACAGGCTCGGTATGACCTATATTACTCTTTACCGAACCGATATAAAGCGGCTTTATTCGTGGCGCAAATAACTCCTGTAAGACCGAGAACTCAATGGGATCCCCTAGACGAGTTGCGGTCGCATGTGCTTCAAAATAATCGATTTCATCAATCGATATTCCACCCTGATACACTTGTGATAATAATTGTTTTTGTGCCAGCGGATTCGGAGCAGTTAATGATTGTGATTGCCCTCCATGATTGACTTGAATCGCTTTTATTGTGGCTTCAATACGTAACTTTTGCGCGGCCGCCAAAGTATCCCCCACCAACCATAGACCAGCAACCCCTTCACCTTTTACATACCCATCCGCTTGGGCATCAAAAGGACGGCAATAATTCGTGGGTGAGAGAACATTTAATTGGGTCGTCAATTCAAGTGTTTTTATATCACAAAGCAAACTCACACCTAGAACCAGTGCGGACTCACATTCACCGTTCTTAATTGCCGCAACAGCACGGTTCAAGGCGGTAAAACTGCTCGAGCAAGCTGTATCAATGGTCTCACTCGGACCATGGAAATCAAAAAAATGGGAAATGCGGTTTGCAGCGAAAGTCTTTGCACACCCGGTAATTTGATAAAGACTATTTATCTGACTCCGATCCAATAGACGTGCATAATCATCAAATTGGATAGCAACAAATACCCCGATATTTTTTCCTTTCAATGTGGCAGGTGAAACGCCCCCCTGCTCGAATACATGCCAGGATAGTTCTAATAGCTTGCGCTGTTGGGGATCCATATATTTTGCTTGTTCCAAACCCAACTCAAAAAAGTGAAAATCAAAATCCGCATAATGGTCAATAAAGCCTATCTTACGTGATTCATCGTGCTCATCCTTAAAACGGATCTTTAAAGGCATCTGAGTACAATCTTTACCAGTCAATAAAGCGTGCCAGTATTCTTCGGGGGTAGGACATTGAGGGAAAGAACAATGATAGCCACAAATAACCACACCGACTGAGGTTGAATTCAGTTTTTTGGACAACGGGAGAGGAAAATTTTTGGTATTATTCTGTAAATATTCATGTAGTTTCTGTAGCGTATGGAATTCAAAAAACTGGTTAGGATCAATGTGTATATGATACTGTTTGGCGATTGCTTCGGCGAATTCACTAAGCGTCAATGAATTAAATCCCAATTGATAAAAAGTATTCTCTGCTTTAATTTGCTGAGCAGAAATTCCCAAAATGGATTCAATTAATTCATATAATGAATTCCCTTGATTGAGGCTTATACGTTCCTGCAATTTCTTAACTTGAACCGTCAAACATTCTTGGGTTAAATATTTATGAAATTGTTGAGGATCCCCCTTAAACGGAATGTACTCACCTGCTTCTAAAGTAAGTAGCTGGCGACAAATACTTTGTATGTTGTCCGTCGTTAACGGTTCTAAACCCTGAGTATTTTTACTCCATCTCAACCAATTTAACTCAGCAGATGATGCTGAGGTTTCCGTCATGACAAAAGGTAAGTAGACACACACATGTTCTTGGCAATAGTCAGAATGTGCAATCAAAGCAGCATTATAAATTGCATAATCCTCTTGGTTACTAAATCCAGCTAATGCAGATAAAGAAGAAATACTGATTAGTTTATGGGGATGATTTAGTTGAATAAATCGACTTAAGTGAGGTTGTATTTTTTTTCGTTGTGCCACTTCATTTTTGTTTTTACCAGGCATCACTCCTAAACAATTAATGATGAAATCGTAAGTAAAAGAACGATGATATGGACTAGAAAAATCATGTTGGATGTACTGAATTTCGCCTCCTAAATCAGCAAGCATCTGGTGTCGTTTCACATCCAGGGCACTGCGTCCAATAACATCAAATCGATAAATTCCGGCAGCTATTAATGTGTGGCAAAATTGGTATCCAATAGCGCCCAAACCACCCAATACAACTACCCGCAGTTCCGATTGGAGTCGTATTGGGTGAAGTGGCGTGGTTACTAAACTTAAACTAATTGCCTGGCGGGTTGTATCATATACCACCAAGCGATGATCGAGCTGTTGCGCTTCATTACTCACTATATTGGCTACCTCAGAAGGAGACAAAGAAAATAAATGAGGAATTAAAATATTCTTATGATAATATTTTACTTGATTCGGCAAAGACATCATCAATGCATGCGACTCCATCCATTGAGTCCGACTTTGATGGATAAATATAAATTGAACCTCCGGATTTACCACAATACATTGGCTTATCCAGGCAATAAGCTGTTCTGAGGTAAAGCGTGCTTCCCCAAAAACAATGACTACTTTTTTCCCTCGTGTTTCTATGGTAGCCCGTTTGAAATACATTTGCTGGACTCCATTATCCAGCTGGCAGAGCTCTTCAAAAATTGAAACAGGCTCCACGTTACACATAATCCGATCCATTCGATAACAATGATGAGTCACTATTTCTGCATCAGGCAACCAATAATTTTGTTTGTTGTATTGAGTTTTGGGTCGTGCAATGAGATTTTGTGAATAATTTTGTAAAATTAAATGTGCATTACTGCCACCGGCCCCGAAACTACTCAGTCCAGCAAAGTGAAGTGTTTGTTGCGGCAAGTAATGGGTACATATTTGAATGGGTGCCGCATTGATATTTAACCCCGGGTTTAAAGGCAATGCATTGATGGACGGTGCTAATGCTTGCGCTTGGAATTGGGCAATCAATTTCACAATCCCAGCCATACCGGCAGCTGCTTCCAAATGCCCAAAATTACTTTTAATCGAACCCACGTACAATGGTTTTTGCACTGAACGCGTACCAAATACCTGCTTTAATGCAGCAAGTTCAATTGGATCACCTAAAGAGGTTCCTGTTCCGTGTGCCTCAATGTAATCGATTTGCTCAGGTTTAATTCGCGCTTTGGCTAAAGCGTGCTGCATCACCTTTGCTTGGGCAGCCGCATTAGGAACAGTAAATCCACTGCCCATCCCTCCATGATTTAATGCTAAACCCTTAATCAATGCATAAATCGAATCCCCGTCAGCCAGTGCTTTGTTTGCCTTTTTCAAAAGCAGCACAACAACGCCTTCGCCAGGGACATAGCCATCGGCTTGCTCATGAAATGGAGCGCTTTTCCCAGTTGGTGATAAGAATTTATTTTGCACCAATGAGGCTAATTTATAAGGATGGGAACAAAGGTTTACGCCCCCCACTAACATCGCATCCACTTCATCCGTTGTTAAATAACGACAAGCTAATTCAATGGCAGTAAGTGAAGAAGAGCACATAGAATCTAGAGAGAAACTAGGACCGGTCAAATTCAACGCATAAGACACACGATTCGCTATACTTGCCCCTGAAGATTGCGGACATTTAACCTCAGAACACTCTTGGTATTGCTCCACTCCATAGTTCTGATAAAGATGAAACATGGACGCCGCAACCACCCCCATATTTTTCTCTTGAATCTGTGCATAACCCGCGTCTTCTAAACAATGCCAGGCATTCGCTAAAAACAATCGTTCTTGGGGATCAATTAGCGCTGCATCTCGGGGTGAGATATTAAAAAATAAAGGATCAAAACTGGAAATATCATCCAAATAACCTCCCCAAGGATAAGGGGTATAATGCCAATTTCGTTGCACCATTTTAATTGAATTTTTGCCGGCAGCTAAATTATTCCAGAGTTCTTCTAGATTGGCGGCATCAGGTAATTGAAATGACATTCCAATAATCGCAATGTCGTGTTCATTAACTTCAGGCGCCTCCAGTTGGGTAGGGAACTTAAGCTGCCTTGTTTGTGACTTTAATAACCGATGTTGGAGCAATTTAGGGTTAGCAATCACCACATGAGGTACATTTGTTGCAAATGCATGTTCTAACAATGCAAAAGCATGTGGCGCGCCTAAAGGTAAGGTCCCATATTCCTCTTGCAGTTTTTGCAATTGATGCGGGTTAATTTCCATCCCGCCATCTAACCAATAAGGCCAACTGATACTAATAAATCGGGAATACTGTTTTCCCGCAAGCCGTAATTGTTCTTGTTCGCAGGCATAGCCATTTACAGCAGCATTAGCAGCAGCATAAATGCTTTGTCCAAGGTTGCCAATCTCGGCGGATAAAGAAGAATAAATACAATAAAAATCAAGTTGCTTATATTGTAGTGCATGATGAATTACCCTCAAACCGTCTAATTTAGAACGTAGCGTTTTGGTAATGTCATTGTTACTAATATTCATCAGCAACCGGTCATGCTTATCACCCGCTAAATAAAATAATCCATCGATAGGAAAATCATGCGTGGCGAAAAAATCGTTTACTGCATCCGCATCGGCTACATCCAAGGAGTAATAGGTACTATTCTCATCAGATTCAATCTTTTGACTTCGTCCAATAACATGAATTTTCGCGTGGTATTGTCTACGCAGATAACTGGCGAGCAATCGGCCTAAGCCTCCATGACCACCAACAATCAAATAGCTTCCTCCAGTTTTAAAACTGGAATGGGATATCGCATAATTCAATTGTGGTTGCAGGTAACTTACCGCATAAAGCGCATCTTGATGAAGGTAAATACATCTCTGCCTACTCAAAAAATACCTAGTAGTTTCGTTAACACATTCATCACTTACAAGAATCGAGAATAGCTGTTGAGGGTATTCTTTAGCAAGACACGAAAAGAATGCAGAAACGGAAGGGATTAAAAGTACTTGCTTAGGAGATAACCCCAAAACTATTGGAGGCAAGGTTCCTTGACCACCGGATAAAAGCTTGGCAAATGTTTCTACTAAACGAGACAAAACAGTGTGCAAATCAAGATCCGTCTGATGATAGCGTCCATCATAAATCACCCAATCTTCTTTAGGGTGTTTTTGATAAAGTTTCAATGCTTGGTCATAGGTTAAGCGGTCATTAATGATCAATACCTGCTTATTATCTAAACGCTCCTTTATTTTGGTTTTTGTAGGAATATAAAGTGCATAATCAGCATATTCAAAGGGTGCCGATAAGTGTTCCGCCTGCTCTACACAGCCAGCCTTTGGCGGATTGATCGTAGGATCCATCGATGTGGCTATGTTCATGGACGTCGACGAGCGAAGAGTACTTATTTTTTGTGTAAGATTTTTTGTTATGGAAGATGAACCCCGCGAATTAATATATGCAGTTAATTTTTCCATGGTATTTTGTTCGAACAATAACGTGGGGTAAAGCTCCAAATTGAATTGTTGTTCGAGTACATCGACCAAAGCGATTAGGCTGCTGGAATCAAAACCTAAATCAAAAAAAGAGACCTGAGGCTCTAAAAAATCAGGGGCATCCTGTATATGATTTCTTATCAATGCTGCAATTTTTTTGTGTGTATCCCCATGAACGGTGGGCAACGGGTTTACGGACTGTATCACATCTTGCTGCCTAAATTGCCGACGCTGAAATCGCTTATTTGTTAAGCCCTCAAGAGCAACTACTAAATCGCCTGTCGGTGTAAATATATGAATACGACTTTTGATTAACGACTCATGTTGCGTTGGCATTATTTCAGCTTTGACTATCAATGTTGATGTCGTAACCCGTCCAAAGACGCTTACCTTATCAATTCCTAATGGTAAATAACCTATGTCCGGACCTGCATGCGCTACTTCATCAAAATGCAACGCAGCTATGGCAAAGGTAGCACCATCCAATAGCGCAGGATGTAAATAAAAAGAGGATAAATAAGCTTGGGCTTTGCTCCCTAAAGTCAAGTTCATAGTGATTTTTGAATCATTGATGCCCGTGGTACCACTGACCTGCATAAATTCACCATGCTCAATAAATGAAGCACGTGCCAAACTATATATCGTGCTCATTGAGTGAATTTGTTCATTTTCTTTTGACAGGTGCATCAAGACAGGTAAATTCGGTTTCTTAAACTCAACGACTGATTTGAAATGAACGATATTTTGACTTTGTTCTTGATGATAGATTTCTAGAGAATGATATTGGGAATTATAAACAATACATAAAATAAGGGTCTCACCTGGTTCCACTTTAGCCGCATGAGGATAGCTCACTTGGGTGAGCTCAAAACATTCAGACTGAAAGCAGCGTGCAATAATGTCTAAATACGCAATGCCAGGTAGCACCCGGGTGCCATCGATTCGGTGATCCGCAACCAGATAATTATCTGCATTTAATTTAATTTTAAATTCGTTCAACATTAAAAAATTCATCCATTATTTCGGAATTTGGTTCTTTCCGTTGTGAAACGGCTCGCTTTATTGATTGGTGCTTTGGGATCCTACTCGAAAGAATTACATGAGCATTTGTTCCTCCAAAACCAAATGCACTCACCCCAAAATAATGAGTGCGAGTCGCATCTAAGATTTTGGGTTCATCAATCAAACACAACGGAGAATGGGCAAAATCATAACGAGGATTGGGAGTTATTTTTTCAGGCTGAGGCAACAAACAATGATGGTAACTGCATAAAGCCGTCTTAATGAACCCAGCCATGCCGGCAGCACTTAATGTGTGACCAATATTTGCTTTCACACCACCGACTACACATTTTTTAATGGATGAGTGGCCTAAAACATGAGTTAAGGCCTGTAATTCCATAGGATCACCCAATTCTGTGCCGGTAGCATGCATTTCAACATAGTCCAAATGCTGTGCTGTCAAACCGGCATTGGCTAATGCCTTTTGAATCACTTTTTGCTGAGCTTTAGGATTGGGAGTCGTATACCCCATAGTACTCCCATCATTATTGACCGCAATGCCTTCAATAACACAATAGATCTTATTTCCATCTGCGATTGCTTGTTCTAAAGGTTTTAAAACGACAAAACCACCGCCTTCACTGAGAACAATGCCATTCGCACGAACATCAAAAGGACGACATCTAAAATCCGGTGATAACGCTTTAGCTGCATCCATCAAAGCAAAAGGCCGAGTATTGACTAATCCATCAATACCCCCGACTAAAGCCAGTTCAATATCACCTGCTCTTAGCGCAGAAACTGCATGATACAATGCAACCAAAGAAGATGAACAAGCCGTATCTACGACTTCCGCAGTACCGCTCAAATCAAAAAAATGATTGATATGAGCCGCAATAAAATTTTGCCCCTGACCAATAATGGTAAACTGGTTAATCTCTTGTTGCGCACTAAAATCTGCACGTGCACCTACGAAGACCCCGGCATTCATCCCTTTGATTGTTTCCTTGGTAAAACCGGCATCAAAAATAGCGTGCTGACTTAACGTCAATGCACGCGTAACTAAAGGATTAATTTGCCGGTGATGCGCTTTAGAAAATCCAAAATCAAGTGCAGATGCCCATGCATGTTCCTCAATAAATCCACCGTGAAAAGCAACATATTCAATTCGATCAACGCGGTCTTTAGGAATGGGGGTAATTGAGATTTTAGCATCCAGTAAATTATCCCAAAATTGTTCCACATTATGGGCACCAGGGAACTGGCATCCGATACCAATTACTGCAATTTTCTTCGGATTGTTTCGTTGTTTTAGGGTTATCATTGGCTTGCTCAATGTCTCGGGTTCGAAGCCATTAATTTGTTGGATATGAGACGCTAAGCGGCCAAGCGTATTGTGTTCAAAGATCACTTCTGCAGCAAGCATTAAGCCCATTACCGCTTCTATTTTCTTTAACAAAGCCATTAAAAGAACCGAATCAATTCCATATTCGGCAAAACTCCTATCCAGCTTAATCTCGTCTTCAGTAACACCGACCACCTCCATAAGGATCCGCTTTAACATCTCTAATGCATTGCTTGGAATTGATAAATTCTGCTCTGACAAAGGAGCATTTAGAGAACGGCCATTCTTACTTGGCATGATCACTGAAGAACTTGTTGCAGAAGCTAATAACGTTGTAAGTAATGCCAGGGCTTCATGGGTTTTATAACTTCCAAGTTGGCTTCGTTGATAACTGCTACTTCGCTCCGCGTTTTTACTAAACTCATTCCATGCAGGCCATGCAATACTCAATACTTTTCCCGGATGCAGTTGGGCAAATGCGTTTAAATAATGATTACTCAAAGCATAATCAACGACCCCCATTGCAAGTTCTGGAAGAACCCCTGATACAGAAGAAAAAAGAACTAATCGTTCGAATCCATAAGAGTTTACTACCGGCCATAACGCATCAAGTGCTGCTTTTTTAGGATGGAACATTTGAGCGAACTCATTTTTGGTAAGCTCAGTGAGGGACTTGGTTTGCTTTGGGGTAACGCCTGCACAATGGAAAATCCAACCAAAATGACTTTTTTCCTTCATGACTATTTTTAAAAAAGTGGCTAATAATTCCTCTTGAGCTAAATCTCCGATGTAGTAAAACACTACACAACCTTGCTTTTTTAATTGGTGAATCAATTGAACGGTTTTTCCTGCCTTACAAGACGACTGCAGATAATGCTCCCATAAATTTTCTTGGGGTAAAGGGGTAATTCCAGTTAAAATTAATTTACGAACACCGCGCGCAACGAGCCACTTTGCAACTTCCGCACCGATACCACTCGTACCGCCTGTAATTAAGTAAACCTTTTCCGAGTCTATGGAAATAGAGGCTGATTTCTTATATTCCCGCTCTTGTAATACTTGGATAAAGCGCTGTGCTTGAGTATAACGAATTTTATGATAATTAAGGTTTATTTGCCTTAATTCCTCTTGAATGAGTTCGTAGGTAAAAAATGGAGGCTCCAGCACTAGGGTAGCTGTTTTTAATCCTATAGTTTGTTCATTCATGCACCTCAGAAAATAAGCGATCACCTCCAAGTTAGGTGAATGGCTTTCGTTAATCTGCAGTATCGTTCCTTTTTTAGTGGCGAGAGCAATCTGTTGTAAAAAACTTAAATGTTCAATTAACTCAAGCTCATCATTGCAGCAATCAAGCAATATAAACTCATCAGGCAATAACTCGATTATTTGTTTTGACGTTACTACGCTCTGCTCTTGAGGGAAGTGCCATTCACTTTGAGAGGTATAAATAAAGTGGATAACATCTTGAGCCAAATGTTTTCTTATCTCTGCTTCATTACTTTTAGTGCTTAGCACCACCCATTTACATGATGCGGGCACCAGCGGTTTATTCGTAAGTTGTTCCTGTTGCTGCCATACATATTCATAAAATCGATCTGGAGTCGTGCTATTTTCAACTTCATGAGCATAGCGACGGTTTTGAAATACGGTTCGCGGCAGGGGACTAACTTTAGGCTGAATCGTATGCTCATAGCTTTGTAAAATCACATGCGCATTACTGCCACCTGCACCAAAGCTAGACACACCCGCATAATAACACTGGTCCTTAGGATGAACAGACCAACTGGATGGGTTTTGACATAGAATTAATGATTTAGGCAATTGAATATTAGGGTTCAGACTGCTCGCGTGCAGACTTGTATAAAGCTTTTTTTGTTGCATTTGTGCGATTACTTTGACCATACCTGCAAGCCCTGCGGCTGCTTCCATATGGCCTAAATTTGATTTTAAGGAACCAATAAAGCATGGCGAATCCCGCTCGGTAAATACTTTGCTTAAACCTTTTATTTCAATCGGATCCCCTAATTGGGTTCCAGTACCATGGCACTCCACATAACTGATGTCTTCGGGTTTTAACCCTGCGTTTACGATTGCTTTTTTAATTACTTCTGCTTGGGCATTTGCATTAGGAACGGTATAACCTGAACTGGTCCCATTATGAGCGACACTACTGCCTTTAATCACGGCATGGATACGATCCCCATCACGGATTGCTGCGTGGAGGGGTTTGATTAAAATGCTCACGACTCCTTCACTTGGTACATAGCCATCGGCGTGTTCTCCAAAACTGGCACAATGTCCCTGAAGCGATAACATATTTCGATGCAAGAGTTCTTGATATTTATAATCATGACTTATGAGATTTACCCCTCCCACTAAAGCCATGGATACATCATTGGCAAGAATGGCTTGCATTGCCAAATGTAATGCGGTTAATGAAGAGGAGCACATACTGTCAAGCGTAAGACTCGGTCCAGTAAAATTAAGCACACTGGAAATTCGATTGGCAATACTTGCAGCAGTTGAATTCGCTAAAACTGTTTTTTGTTCTTTTAAGCTTTTTTCAAAACCCGTTAATTGATAAAAATTATTCATAGCACCAATAAACACCCCAACGGATTGAGGTTGATTGTCAAGACGAATTCCCGCATCTTCCAAGCAATGCCATGCGTTTTGCAGCATAATTCGTTCTTGCGGACACATTATCAATGCATCGTTAGGCGCAATATTAAAAAAAAGGGCATCAAAATCATTGGCATTTTCGAGCAATGCGCCAAAACCATAACTTCGACTATCAATTGGCTGAATGCAATTTTTCTCGTTTTCCAAAATCTCGATGAATGAGGTGAAATCAGAAGCTTGAGGAAAATTAACAGCCATGCCAATAATTGCCATATCCGCTGCAGAAGAAATTGGGACGGACCAAGGCTGTGGCTTTTGCTCTTCGCGTCTTCGAGGAGTATGAATGCTGAAATGTGCTATTAATTCATCAAACGTTGTATGGTCAAATAACAGCGTTTTGGGTTGACTGCCAAAATGAGATTCTAAATCAAAAATAATATCCATAGCCAATAAAGAATCTAAACCTAGCTTACTAAATTGGCCCACTCTTTTTAGCTCATCAGAGGTCATGTTTAGGCGATGGGAAAAAATAGAATAGACTAATTCTTGAGTCGATTTTGTATCTACTCCTGCATTATCTACATCGGTGGACAACCCCTGGGATGCAAGCGGTAGGTTTGCTGATGTATTCAGTACTTGTGCATGTACTCCTACGTCCCGCGGCTTATCCGCGGGATCCAATGAGGTCTCAATATTTCTGGATCCTGCAGATAAATCGCCGGGCGTAGTAGGACGATAAGATGTTATAAGATAATGCGCTTTTAATTCTTCAATTACGACACACAGTGTCTCCTCTTCATCAAAAATTTGAATATGAAAACTAAGCGGGCCTATTTTTTTTGTGCACACTAAAGCATGATTCCCTAACTTTTTAAGAAGTATCATTTTTTTAGCGCTTACCGGTAAAGAAAGCGGTTGTTGTTGATACAAAGTGAAATAGCCAACGGTTTGTAACGCAGCGTCTAGGAGGTAAGGATTAAACAAAAACTCGCTAAAATCTCCATTAAATTGAATCGGAGCAAAAACCCGGTCTTCTAAGGCAAAAAGTTGCTTGATGTTTTTTAAATCCGGACCATAGTTAATCCCTGCTTGTTCAAAACAGCGATAAAATTCAGTGCAGTCAATTGTTTGGGAGATACGTTTGAACTCATGCAAATTAAAGGGGACTATGTCTTTTTCATGTTCTGCAAATTCTGCTCTAAAAAACGAATCTCCATCATGAAGGAGTTCAAGGGCGCTATGAGTTCTATTTATATTAACCTTCAACAATGGATTAAGTGCAGGCAATGCTTTGAGCCAATGCACATTCACACAATATAAGGGTAGTTCATTAAGGAAATACTGAGTTAAGGCCAGACTCACTACCCCTGGTAAAATGGCCTGATGATTTACGAGATGCTGACTGAAATAAGTCTGATCCGCGGATAAGGTATATTCTGAAGTGTACTCCCAATAACACTGAATTTTTTTGAATGGGTGTACTGGAAACTGAGGCCTATTCTGATTGGCAAACTGTTGGATGACCACATGGGCATTGGTACCAGAAAATCCAAATGAACTTACTGCTGCAAGCGGTTTATTTTTAGGCCATGGGCTTAATTCTTTGACGGGATAAAAGGAGGTACTGGCAAAATCAATTTGTGGATTTTCACGTTCACAATGAAGTGTTGCTGGAATTTGTTGGAAATAGCTGCATAAAATAGTTTTGATAAAACCACACACCCCGGCGGCATGGACTGTATGACCGATATTGGATTTTATGCTTCCTAGGCCACATGATTGTTCCGGATTCGTAGACTGTGTTGTAAATAATCGCTGCAACGCATGTACTTCAATAGGATCACCCAGTTCGGTACCTGTTCCATGAGTTTCAATGTATGCGAGATCCTTCGTTGATAAGCCATAGGAAGTGTATATCTGTTGCATTAGTGACGTCTGTGCTAAACCATTAGGTGCGGTAATGCCATTTGATTGTCCATCTTGATTCACCCCACTAGCCTTAATTACGGCATAAATGGGATCGTGATCTTGAAGCGCCTGCGCTAAAGGCTTTAAATAAACACAGCCAACCGCTTCGCCGGGAATAAATCCATTCGCTTTATCCCCAAAGGTTTGACAAGCATAATCTGGTGAGAGCATTTTGGCATGATGTGCTTGCTGGAGAAAATTATCATTGCTCATAATAAACACCCCGCCTGCAAGAGCACTCGAGCATTCACCATTTTTAATCGCCTGGCACGCTTGATGTATGGCAACTAAGGAAGAAGAACATGCGGTATCAAAAGTAATTGCCGGTCCCGTTAGATTAAAAGTATAAGAAACTCGTCCAGCAATAACTGATGGGGCATTTCCCCAAAAACTTTGGGCAATAGGTTTTTGTAAACTGTGTGTCAAATAATTATTCTGGCTTGCCCCCACAAAAACACCGCAGAATTTATCAGGAAGTTCCATGGGGGAATAACCCGCATCCATTAACGCAGTTGCTGCTGTTTCTAAAAATAAACGCTGTTGCGGATCCATCGCTTGCGCTTCAATTTTTGGTATATGGAAATATTCGGGATCAAAGGCAAAGACATCAGTTAACCACCCAGCATAATTGGGCTCACGAAAATTGTGTTCTCCTCGTTTCTCTAAGGGGGTAATCGCATTAAATCCTTCACATAAACCACGCCATAATTCTTCCAGATTTTTAGCTTGTGGAAATTGCCCCGCCATACCAATTACAGCAATATCTAAAGGCTCTTTAAGCGTTTTAATTTCAGGTGTTTTAGATCGCGTGAGCTCAACTCCTTCCATAATGACTTGCCAATTTCCCTGCGCATCACAAACCGTAGCGTCTTGGTCTTTAGCATATAAAAATTCATTAGGCTGATTCCGGACATGAAATAACACTCTTTTGATTTTTTTAGGTAATCCGGGACGAGGATTTTTCTGAAAACAAGGATCATCAAGATAAATCAAAGAATGCAACATGCTCCCCAAAACAGCAGGATAACTGGCCTTAGGATTTAGGACTGCAAAAAATGAATCATTCAAATGATATTGTTCAATAATCCGATAACAATCCCCTAAGTAGTGTAACGAATCCTTCTGATAAAAATCACTCTTCGCTATAGTGTTATTAAAACGAAATTCCCGTCTTCCCGATAAACTTGTTGGGTGGACCTTAGGATCCATGGATACCACAGACATGTCGCCTAAGGATGTAGACAAAAATTCTCGTACTTTATCTATTTCGCTTTCTAATTTAAATTGATAATTACTTCGTAAAACGATTTCCTTACTGCCATCACCATGCAATTGCTCAATGCTGCAATAATGATTTATGGGATCGATTTCGAGAACTAAATTAATCGTTTGTTCTTCTTCGGCAATTAATAATTTCTTTAATTCAAGCTCAGTTAATTGCATGACTTGTGCAGTAGCTAAAGGCTTCAAAGTGGAGTAGATCATCATGAGTAAATTATCGAGCGGGAACACATAATGACCATCAATCTGGTGCGCCAACCAGTACAAATTACTTTGGGGACTGTAAGTATATTTACGTCGTTGCTTAATCATTAATCAATTCCCCTGCAAATAAATCTACCGGCTGTCTTTCTGGAATGATAGGTTCTTTTTCCTTTAGCTGAGACTGAACAAATGCTGCTAAACGCTGCAAAGTAGGATAATCAAAAATGACAGCCGTGCGTAATGATAAATTAAATGCTTTATTAATATGGGTTACTAAACTGACGCCCGTAATTGAATCAAGCCCCATTTCTGCCAAAGGACGGTCTAATTCAACAGTCTCGTTTTTAGGGAAGTGAAGTGCTTCAAGAACGAATTCCGCAATTTTCTGTGTAATTATTCCTTCCTCACAAAATGGAGGAGACGGTGTCCAAGAAACCGATGAGTTGGAATTAGACTGCTTCCTGTGACAACAAAATACCTTTTGCACGGTTACTTGCTCGCGGAAATGTTGTTCTGAAAGATCAAAACCTGCTGCGGTTAATTTTTGCAGCCAAAGATCCTGGCTTAACAAAGGAGAAGCATTTAAGCGCTCGGCGCCGCTCGCTTGCCACCAACCATCAAATAAACCAAAAATAAAATTTAAATACGCTTGTTCTTGCACTGCCTCATTAAGTAAAAATATCCCTTGTGGCTTAAGAATACGTTGCATTTCTTTAAGCGTATACTCTAAATCATTTGCCAAATGAATTACGTTCGAAGCGAGCACCACATCGTAGGAATCATCAGCCACTTGTGCTAAGTGATTCATGTCTAAGTGTTCGCAGTGCAAATTAAAATGTACGTGTTCCTGTAATTTTTTACCTTGATTCAGGAAAAAGGAAGAGACATCCGTATAATAATAATCAAGCTGCTCATAGTCATTTAATACATGCATCAATGTTTTTGTGGTTGCACCTACTCCCGCACCTAGCTCCAAAATTTTTACCCGTTGCGTACAGTTCTTAAGATATTCGGCAATATGTCGTGCGATGGATTGATTACACATTTTTGACTCAGGACTTTGAGCATAAAGAGCGAACAATAATTTAAGTCCCTCTTCTGAAAAAATGATCTCTGCGGCGGCTTTGTTTCCCTCAAGGATTAGTTTGTAGTTCAAATAACAAAGATATGCCAAACGATAATATGCCTCATAATCCGGATGCTCTTGGCAACAGCGCTCAAGCAAATGATGCAATGATTCGGCAGGGGCAGAAACTTCAGGTAATCCAGTTAAATAGGTAACCAATCGGGTGTATTTGGGGAGTATATTGTCGTGAAAATTCTGCCTTTTTCGCAAATCAGAAGCCAAGCAATAAACGAATTGGTTCACGCCATTTAGTCCTGCTTTAATGGGTAAAACGGTTCGCGTCTGCAGACCGTGCGCCGCACTTTTATTTTGAATTGCAAACTGGGCATAGGGGCTATTTAAACCTAGTTGCATCGATTCCAATGCTTGTTGTGTGGTCAAAGGAATAAAACCTAAATCGCGCGCTCGTTCGAGATAAAACGAATCAGTGACTGCCCCAACTTCTTGCCAAATACTCCAATTGATAATTTTAACAGGTAATGCGGCTTCCTGTTCCAAGCGCAAACAATAGGCATCCAAGGCATTGCTCGCCGCGGCATAGTTGGCCTGGCCTGCTAGACACGCACTGCTTTGCATGGAGGAAAAAATCACTGCAGCGTCAATTTGTATTTGTTGATGCAACTGATAAATAAAATAAGCACTGAATAATTTGGCATGAATCACGTGGCTAAATTGTTGCCAAGTCATCGAATCAACCGTGCTGTCTTGCAATTGCATAATCAAATTAAATACTGCATGGATTATGGGATATTTCACCTGCAGATACTTAATGAGCAACGCGCATTCTGCTTCATGAGTTACGTCGGTTTGAATAAACTCAACTTGCTCTCCATATGCTTGGATAAATTGTCGTGCCTCTTCATCTAAAGCACTACGCCCTACAAGAATAACCTTAGCTTTGTATGATTCAATCAAAAATTGCGTCAAAAGACGACCGATACCACCCATACCTCCAAGGATCAAATACGTCTTATGCGATATTAAAAAATCCTTTTCCTCACCCTCTGGAGCTAACTCCAGAGAAGGAAACCAGTACTGTTTTTTTCGATACTCAATGGTTTGAGAGGCTCCTGGAGCTACCCGATCCAACATCGACTGCTCTAAAGGGGTATCCATAATTAAATGGTGCACGTGCCAATGGGGCATTTCTTTAGCTAAAGATCCTAATAACCCGCTAACCATTGCTACTTGTGGATGATTGGCCTGAGCAGTATAAGAATACCACCCAATAGTAATTTTTTTTGTAAACAAATTGGAGCGTAACGTCGTTTTCAATAAATCAAATAAAGGCTGAACTAGACCGAGAGGATCCTGTTGAAATAAATTAATCTTTAAATTAAAGTCAGGATACTGCGGATAAATAATAAAGTGATCTATATCAGGGCGAACCTCTAAAAATATCTTAAATTCATCCAGATTAAACTCACTCAAGTTATAACTATAAACCTTATTATTTTTTTCGAGTTGTGAGCTAATTGGTTTAAGTAGCCCGGCACAACAATCCTCATGTATGATTACAATATTTTGGTTACATAACGGTTGATGTATCATTTCCGCCGGCAGCTCTTTACTCACATAAACTAAGTGATTTTCTGGAGTTTTAAACCAGAGTTTTTTACGGATAAAAGGATAAGCTGGAGTCCCATGAACAGGCATCATTTCATCCGCGTTTGCTGGAGGACTAAAAGCAACCTCCCCATTCAGATAAGCTTGGGCAATGGATTGATAGTTATCGCTAATATAAGGAAATACTGATGAATCAAGCCAATCCTGCATCTGCTGAATTAATTGTCGCTGATTATGCCATTGGAAAATCACTCGATATCGATGATGAAGACGTCTTTTTTGTAGGGTAAAACAGAAACTTTGCGGTTCCAAATGAGGCGTTTCTTGCAACCAGGTAATGTAATTTTTTACCAAGTCATACAAGCTTTTTTCATTGGCTGCCGAAAGAGGGATTAACGGTACAAAAGAGTCGATTCGAGGTCGTTGATTTAGAGTACCCTGCTCTAAAACAACATGCGCATTAACCCCGCCAAAACCAAAAGAACTTACCGCCGCACATCGAGGAATCAATGCTCCATGAAGATGCTTTTGTTGCCATGCATGAGATTCTTCACTGATCGACAGGCCCGATTGCTGCAATTTAAGGTATGGATTGATTTCAGATAAATTCGCTTGTCCTGGAATCATTTGATATTGAAACATCAACAAAATTTTTATTAAGCCAGCCAACCCTGAAGCAGGTTCTAGATGGCCAATATTGCCTTTGACTGAGCCCACTTCAATCGCTACATTTTTATCAGCCACAAAACTTTTCAAACCTTCCAACTCAATAGGATCACCTAGTGAGGTGCCTGTCCCATGGGCTTCAATATAACTAATGCGTTCTATATCAATCGAACTATAGATATGTTCGTACAGTTTTTGTTGCGCTATTGAGCTGGGTGAAGTGAGGGTATTAGCTTTACCCGTATGATTGACCCCGCTTCCAAGAATCCTGGCATAAATCGTATTATTTTGTGACTGTGCTCGCGCTTGGTTCTGGAGAATAACGACAATAATTCCTTCCCCTCGAATGTATCCATCTGCTTGCTTATCAAAAGGTTTGCAGATGTTCGTAGAGGACAGCATTCCTGATTGAGTGAACGCATTAAAGAATTCATCATCGAGTAACAGATTCACTCCACATACAATTGCTTGCTCAATCTCCCCTTGCTTGATGGCTTTTACGGCGCGATCTAGGGCATATAAACTACTGGAACAGGCCGTATCTAATGCTTCACTAGGGCCACTTAAATCAAAAAAATGAGATATTCGATTCGCGAGTAAACTATGTACGGTTGCAACTGGAATGTAGGGATTGTTCACTTGGTTTCGCGTTAATTGTTTAGCATAATCAAAAGTGGACGCCCCCACATAAACCCCTGTTGCGGATCCTTTTAAGTGAAAGGGGTTGATGCCCCCCATTTCTAAGGCATGCCATACCTCCTGCAATAACAGTCGTTGCTGGGGATCCATCACCATGGCCTCCAATGGTGACAGATTAAAAAAAGCCGCATCAAATGCCTCAACACCCTCAATAAATGTCCCCGGATGTTGTTGCATGTAATGCAACCTATTTGCAGGAGTTTGGCTAAAGACATGGTTTTGATTCACTAACAATTGCCAAAAATCGTGTAAACTTTTACATCCTGGTAAGAGCGCACTGAACCCGATAATCACCGGCACATCTTCTCTAGGCACATGATGAGGGGTAAATGATTTTACCTCTTCGGATTGAATCCTCCCCGCCGCAGGAGATATAGCCTGCTCATAATGGCTAATGAATTCGGCAACGGTTTTATAACCAAAAAAAGTAGCCGGGGTGATTGCCAAATCATAGGTATCATTTAAATAATTGGCCAACTCAGTAAATAAAATTGAGTTAAAACCAAGATCGCCAAAAGAGGCTGTTAGCTCAAAATGCTCCTTAAGTTCTAATACTTTTTTAATCGTGTTGACCACGAAGAGTTTAAATTCCATATTCACTTCAAACCTGTATTGTTGCGTTGATTTCAAATCATTTAAGTGCTGTAAAATGATTCCTGGCTCACCTTGATGCGCCATAATTTGCGGCCAAGGTAAAACGGATAATGTTTCAAAAATGTGACATCCCGTAGCATTGCTAATTGCCTCCATTCCCCATTCTTTTTGCATGCGTGCTAAAACTGACTCACTGACCTGCATGCCTCCTTGTTCCCAAAAAGGCAAATTAATGCTGTAAGTAAATCCTGAGCACTTTCCTTGGATACGCCAGGATTCTCGTAAAACGGAAAAACCATCTAAAAATCCATTAGCAGCTGCATAAATAGACTGCCCAACATTAGCGAGTATCGAAGAGTAGGAAGACAACAAAAGAAAAAAATCCAGATGATAGCCCCTGGTCGCTTTATCAAAATTTAAAGTCCCAATTACTTTTGCGGTCAAAGCCGTTTCAATTGCTGCCGCTGACTGATTAATAATAAGACTATCTTGTTGAACACCAGCTGCCTGAATACAACCATTCAAGACACCCCCATGTTCTGAAACAAACTGAGCGATCAAGGCGTGCAGGGTCTCACGGTCACCGAGATCAACTTGCTTGTAGCTGATGTTGTTTTGGCCTAACCAATGCATGTTGTCAATGGATGGATTACGTCGTCCCAGAAGTAGAATATGGGCTTGATATTGATGCACCAGGTATTGAGCAATAATTTGCGGAATCGCACCCAGTCCTCCCGCAATAACGTATACCCCATTTTTTTTAAATAACAAACGGACTTCTTTTTGCTCTGGAGTAACCGCATGGTAATATTGAGTATGAAAAGCACCCTCCCGGTTCACTTTAACCCAGGTAGGCAATTCCTTCTCGGCTACCTGTGACAAGAGTTGAGCGCTCAATTCCCAAGGCAAAAGGACTACGCTGTAACGGAGTTCAGGAAACTCACGTTGTGCTGTACGTAAATAAGCATGGATTGCCTGGGCGTAAACAGCAGTTTCTCCCGAATCCTCAAAACATAAAATCAGCTGTAATTTTTTTCGTGTTTGCACAGCATGTTGTACATTCTGTAGGAGGCTTATAAATTGAGTTGTATTGTGTACTTGATTTACCCGCATTATAGAACAAGCCGAATCAATGCTGGGTGTTTGGGTGGCAGTCAACCACTCAATCGTTCTTTCTTTTGCCTTTTCACAATCAATGCGCTGCCAAAAGGGCTTAAAATAATGAATTGGTTTTTGACTCACTTTGACTTCGAAGGACATGAGCTCAGAAGCGGATAATGCAGCTAAATTTCTGGATTCGTCAGAAGAATCTATCTGCGGAATAATTTGTTGTTTGTGAATAGGAATCATGCAAAAACCACTAATATGGCTTACCAAACGATACTGCTCATCAAAAATAGAAATATCATAGCGAGGAGAAAATTCACGGAGAGATTTGTCTTCCACAGCTACATAAATTTTAGTAGTCCAGTCGTGAACTAAATTTAACACCTCAATCTTTTGAGGAATGTATACCTGATCTCTTGGCAACTCTGCTTGTAACACTGAAACACATTGCAAAACACCATCAAATAAACGGGGATCCAAGGTAGGTACTTCTTGAGCATCTGCGAGTATTAATGTGGCAACCGCTTTATTTTGTTGTGGATTTACGCGAAGAGTGTGTACGGATTGAAATGCTTCACCATGATACCAATTATTACGGCGAAATTGTGCATACATTGTCGCCGTTAACAGCTCGTGAGTGCACTCTTTAGCAAATGAAGCATATTCGCTGATCACTGGAACTTCATTTAAAGAATGATAAGTACTGCTTGAATACAATAGGGTCCCGGTTAATTCACAAAGAAGATGGGTGTCTTCCGGTTTAAAACGAACTATGAGTGAATGGGTATCTGTTTCATGATCCGCATAAATAGGATTAAGCCATTTTATGTCGCGAATGCTGATTCGAAGCGACGCCTTTTCTTTATTCCGTAGATAGGCTTGATAACAAAAATAAATATGCGCCACACCAGGTAATATTGGACGTTGATGTAATCGATGTTGTTCAAAATAATAGGCTTTAGTTTCCAGAATTAAGGGATATTCTTCAATTATTGCCGAATAATTCTTAGGAATACTCCAATGGGCTTGTTTTTTAAACGTATGATGTTGAGTGCACATTTCAGGAATAAAAGGATAATCTTGTAAAATAATGTGGGCATTTGAACCACCCGCACCAAAAGAACTGAGTGCACTAAAACGTGCTCCCCTACTGTGTTCCCACGGAATGTTTTGTTCTGGGATAATGAACTGGGTCTTTTCAAAATGACAATGTTCATTCAACGGCCAAGCATTTACTCCAGCGAAGATTTCCTCATGATGATACTGCAATAAGATTCGTACCAAACCCGCCAAACCAGCACATGCTTCACTATGACCCATATTACTTTTAACTGAACCTAGGAAAGCTTTATTTTGATAGACCTCACCTAATGCTTTTATTTCTATAGGGTCACCTAAAATTGTGCCTGTACCATGTGCCTCAATATAATTGATTTGCCAGGAATTAATCCCTGCTTTTTGCAAGGCAGCAAGGATAACCTGTTTTTGGGCTTCAGAATTTGGCACGGTATAACCATGCATTTTGCCACCTGAATTGAGCGCACTGCCTTTGATGACTCCATAAATTTTATTCCCTTCTGCAACCGCCGCATTTAATTTTTTAATGCATAAAGCCACAACCCCTTCAGCATACACAAACCCATCTGCATTTTGCGAAAAGGTGGCGTTAATGCTTTGAGCTGAAAGCATGTGTAAATCAGAGAGCTCTACCATTTGTCGTGGGTGTACAATTAAATTTACTCCACCCACTACCGCCATAGTCGATTCATCAGCTAACACACTTTGACATGCCAAATGAAGCGCGGATAGCGAAGACGAACATGCTGTATCCACCGCCATACTGGGACCATGCAAATTAAAACTGTACGAAATTCGGTTTGCTGCGGACCAATAAGCGCACGCAGAATTAGCATGTTTTTGAGTCGTCCAATCTTCGTTTAACCAAGAATAATAAGCGCCACTGATCCCCACAAATACAGAGATTTTATTGTCCGAGGCGATAGGGAAAGCCTTCGCATCCTCAAGGGCAAAATAAGCATTTTGCAACAGCAAACGTTCTTGCGGATCGATAAAAGCAGCTTCACGTGGGGAGAGTTTAAAAAAAGCTTCATCGAAGCAATCGATATCCTTTAAAAAACTGCCACTATGGGCATAAGAGGTTCCCTGCTTTCCTTTTTGTGCATAAAAGAAGGACTCATGTTCCCAACGTGATTTAGGAATAGGTGCAAACGCGGTTTTACCCTGTTGCAGCATAGAAATAAAATCATCGGATCCTGTGTGGGGAAGCTGATAACTCAGTCCCACAATGGCAATATCTGTTTCCTGATTATAATGGTTTAGTTCAAAATGAATATCAGGAATTTTGATTCCTTCATGGTCAGTGAATCGTTTTACTAGAGCATCCACCGTATCGACCGCAAACAATTCCGCAATACCAAGATCAGGAAATCTAGTTTTTAATTTTTGGTATAAGTCACTTAAACTTAATGAGTCAAAACCAAGCTCCGACAATCGATCTTCTAATTGAATCGTTTTGCTATCCAAATAAAGTGTTTGGGCCAATTGTTCAATGATCCATTGTGGATTTTTATCCGGATAAACTGATACGTCTTGTGTTCCCACAAGCTCTGCGGAACCTTTTGCGTCGCCCATCATCAACGCAGGCTGTTTTTTAATCTGAGGTTCACGTTTTATTTTGGCATCAATAACAATTTGTTCTGCAGAAGAGAAATTTAAACAAGAGTATTGATACTCAATATCGGTTAGATTCATTTTCTGCAGCACTGATATCCATTGTTCTGCACTCAGTAAAGGGGAATTCATTTGCCGTAAATGTTGGTCTTTGGCATTCCACCATCCATCAAATAAACCAAAGATAGCAGTGGTATAATTCGTCTTTTCAACTAATTCATTTAATAATAAATGGCCACTATCAGCCAAACATTCGCTCAAACTCTTTAGTGAATTTAAAATATCACTCGTTGCATGAATGGCATTTGTCGCGATCACCACATCAAATGCTTGATAAAACTCATGTTGCGCATCCATCTGTTCCATATCAAATACTCGGAACTCCATGGAATGCTCATACTCCGAAAAATTGCGCCTTGCTTTATTGACCAATGCAGAAGAAATATCGGTGAAATAATAAGTAAATGATTGATCGTGTAGCTCTGTTAAAATAGCTCGGGTTGAAGCACCGCTGCCCGCACCTACCTCAAGAATTTTTATGGGTTTTTGGGATAATCGACTGTAATCTCTTAGTTTCCTCGCCACCATCTGATTCGCATAGTCAGCAACCACATGATGTTCGTAAAAACCTTGTACTAATTCCGTATTACCCTGAGGGAAAATAACTTGGTGTGGCAACAAAGCACCGGATAATATCTCAGGATATTGGTCACATACTGCGATAAATAATTTAAGCCGGGAGGAATAATTTCCTTCGTTTAATTCATCTTCATAATTGCTTTTTAACTTTTCAAGTTGGCTTATCTCTTGGGCAATAAAAATAAAATTCTCTTCCATGCGCACGAGCTGCAGTTTTTGCCAGATATTAAATAATTCCCGAACTAATTTTTGAAAATGTTTTTGGAACGCTGGAAAAATCATCTCCAGCTTTCGACCATGCATAGGAACAGATTGGTTGATTCGTAATAAAAGGCTTAATGCCACATACTCTTCCAAGATCTGATTTTTATTGACTGTCACCGGAGTTATAGAATTGTGCGGTTTCGTGCGACCCGTAATTAAAGCAAAGGGAGTTTGAGTATCAATTTGCAGTTCAAATGATTCCATCAATTCAGCAAACGATAAAGGAGCCAAATCATTATTTGCCATATACTTGGTGTAATCAGCCGAGGTGGCCAAACCAATCCCTTCAATTACGCCCAACGCAGTGACAAAACAGGGAAGACTATTTTGTTGGGTAATTAAATAGTTCTTTAACGCCGCTTCAAAACTGTATATCGTAGCCCCTAAATTGGGAGAATATGCTTGAATAGAGGTAAAAACATACAGATTTTTCGTGTATTGTGCGAGTTCCTCCGACACTAACCAACTGTTGCGTTGACTCACTTGCTTTAAGGTAGTGGATAATGAATGTTCGCTTTGCTTAACCCACCACTCATCATGACGCGCCACAGCCAAATGAAAAATACCTGAAATTTTTTCTGCTGCAGCAAGCTGTTTTAAATAGTTTAAAAAATCTTTGGTTGCACCCGGATCACAGCAATGATAAATCATCTTATTTTGCTGGAGTTGTATCCGTACTTGGTCATGTAATTGAGCATAGGGTTTGCGACCTACTACATAAATTTGTGCCGCGTATTTTTCTTGAAGATAGCTTCCAAGCTTTAAACCCACTCCCCCAGCACCTCCAACTAAAACATAGGTTCCACGATAAGCAAAACCTTTACGTGCCTCCTTAGAACATTGCAAAGCGACTTGCTGGTACAAATAAAATCTTCCCTTAAAATCAATTACCCTTAGAAGCAGTGGGTTAATTTCTAAATTTACTGCGTTGACAAAATGCGTAATTAACTCGACTTCTTGCGAGGAATAATTTTCATCTAATTTTAAGTAAATAATCCGTTGTTTTTTAAGCTGATTACTGCATTTAACCGAGATTTGCCGAATGATTTCCAATACCCATTGAATTGGATCTTGTTCTGAGTAATCGATCGTGACCCAAAGGTCGTGCGTCAAAATATCATGTACCGAATACTCATTCCAATGCATCGTTTTTAGATGAGCAAAATCATGCTGATTAATGCATTTCAAGGTGGTTTGCAAAGTATAAAATTGCTTTACGTTCTCTATAGAATGCTTCGTTGTTTCTTTAAAATAAGACTTGCGCTGGAAAGGAAGAGATCCTAAATAACGCTCAAAATCGATAACAAATCCCCTAAGCCATAATTGCAAAACCAACTCATCAGTTATGGTCAAAACATCCTTGTCGCTCACTTGATCCAGATCGATACAAATGCGCTGACCTGCTTTAAAATGAACAATACATTGATTAGTACTGCTGTTTTGCACATCTTGAATACACGTTATTGGTTTATAATAAGCAACTAATAAAGTGAAGGCACTTGCATCAGAATGTGTAGTGATTCGCTCAATTAATCTGCTCTTAAAGAGCTCGATATAAATATCATCAAGCTGAACCAGTAATTTAATCTCCTCAGGAAGAAGCAGTTGGTGTTCAAGCAGTGCAATAAGCTCAACAAAAGAAGCAGTGAAACGTCGGAGCAATTCATTTTTAACCGTACTTAATTGCCATTTATTAATAACACGTACCCTTGCCCATAAAAGCATAAGTACCAATTCATATCGGATCAATTTTTTATCTACATGCCTCGGCATTATTTCTTCGTTGGTCCAAAGGCATAAGCGATTTTGAATTTTTTGTAGATCATTTTGTTCAAACAAAACAATTAATTCTGCGGGGAGTAATGTTTGCAAAAATCCTCTAAATGTATATTGATGCTGGTAAAGGACCATGCTTTCAGCAATAAGTTGATTCACTTGGGACGATTCGATCACCAAGCCCTCAACAAGTTTGAACACATAATCATCTAAATCAGTGAGGGCTGGATAGGATGTTCCATTTACTATTAAATGTGTTTGGATTTTTTGATTGGCTTTGATGGCCAAAGAAACCGCGCTGCCCTCTGCTTCAATACACCGTATGTCGGATAAAAAATCATGAATGAGATGAACCCAGTATTCGGGTAACTGCTCTAAACACGCAGACGATAGATAAGATCTTAATTGCAAGGAACTCGTTGGTGCACAATCCCCAGGAAGCACTAAATAGTCATTCTTTATAGGCATCCAGGTAATGTGTTGCTCATAAAGCCATCCTGCTTGACGGAAAGAAACGCAATGCTCCTGGGTATAAATTGAGTTTAATGCCATATGATACGCATCTTCCTGCAACACATAATCTTCAGAGAGAGCCACCAAAGACTCCAAATCTTCTTTGGTTTTTGCACTGAGCAATACCGGTAATTTGAAAGGCTTATTGATATTTATCGGGATACGTTCAGGGACTCTTTGCAAAATAGCATGTGCATTCGTACCACCAAATCCAAAAGAACTCACTGCAATTTGTGAGTGATTATAATCCACCGGTTCTGTATTGATATTTAACGTTTCAGATAATAAAACATTCGCTTTATCTGAAAGTACATGAGGAGGAATTTTCCGATTCTTTAAAATCAACAAACACTTAGCCACACCGAGTAATCCAGCCCCAGCTTCCATGTGCCCTACATTTGCTTTAATGGAGCCAATATAGCAACCCGGATAATGGTGACTTAAGGCTTCAAGCTCAATAGGATCCCCAAGATTCGTTCCCGTGCCATGGGCCTCAATATATCCAACATCCAGATAGGAACATTGTTTTTGGGCTAAGCGAATCAGTTGGGATTGGGCAGTCACACTAGGGGCAGTCATCGTACTGGTAGTTCCATTGTGATTGCAACTAATTCCCGTAACCACTCCTAGAACCGAAAGATTTAAGGCCTCAGCCTTAGCTTTTGAGGTAACTAGCAAAGTAATCATTCCCTCTAAAGGCAAATACCCATCGGCTTGCATAGAAAAAGTATGACACCAACCACTTCGCGAGAGCATACCCGCTTTTTTGAAACTCTGATGCCGCAAAGCACTATCTATATAATTAACGCCAATTACAAAAGCAAAATCATTTTCACCTAGTCTAATGCTGTCACAGGCATCTTTTAAGGCAACCAATGAACTCGCGCAAGCGGCATTAATACTCTTACTTTCTCCAGTAAAGTTAAAACAGTAGGAAACTCGATTGGCAACACTTGCCTCACAATTATTTAAGAAAAAACGACTGTCACTGTCGGAGGTAGTCGTTGCATAAGAATGCAGGTGATCCACCGACATTACTCCGGCATACACACCGGTTGTCGCTTGCTGCAGTTCAGAACGCATCATGCCTGCATTTTCCAGACAGGTGTGCACACCATACAACGCTAATTTTTGTTGTGGATCGAGATGCGCAATATCTTTGGCAGTCAGATTAAACAAACTGGGATCAAAAAAATTCCAATCGGTAAACAAATTGGCATAGGTCGTTTCATCTTCACCACGCCACATTCTTGAAGAGGATACAGAACTTCTTGTTTTTTGACCCGCAATTAAAAATTGCCACAAGGCTTCCTCCGTTTCTATCTGGGGGAGCCTTAAACTTAAACCTATGAGTACGGGTGTAGTATCCTCAAGATGTGAATTCTTTTGAGTTATTGGCAACAATTCCTGTTCCATTTAGTTCATCTAACCTTTCTGATGAATGTGCAAAAAAGGAGGGAATATAGTCCGTTTTAAACCCCTGCTGGTACGTTTTTAAATGAATGATGAATTGTTTGTCCTTAAGCAAATTCATAGCTGCTTTTACAAACATTAAAGCGATATAATAGCGTCCTTCATTCGTATTTTTATCAATTTTTAATTGAAATGGATTGAATTGATTAAAGGGTGGTAATGCAAGTAATAGGTCTGAATCAAGCTTCAACTCAGCACTGGTATTTAGTCCAAGTGAACAAATAGCATATCGGAAATAAACATAGGCTTTAGTTATTTGGTAGCAGGCCTCGTCTAGAGGGGTAACACGTCCTTTTGCATAAGCAATACGCAAAAAAGTTTCTTCCAACGCATTTAAACGCAAGAAATTCGCAATAGTTGCCAAGTCAAAAAGTGGATTTCCTATTCGTGCAAACTCCCAATCAATTAATGAAAATTGAGTTCCTTCGGTTTGAAATAATAGATTCCAAGGATTCATATCATAGTGACACAGACTGGTTTTTGGATTTAGATTAAGTAGGTGATCTAAATCATTAAATAGTGATAAAACTAAGGAAAAATCTTCAAACCTCGGATCTTTTTCAACAAGTTCTGTAACATTCTTTTTTAATTGCAAAAATTTAGGGCTTTCCTTACTTATGCTCTTGGGAACTTTCATTGCATGCAAGGCACTAATTACTGAACTTAGTGAGGCCAATCGATCCCATGATTTATCCAAGGGCCACTTCGGATCATTGGCAACAAATTCAAAAATAGCTACTTTTTGTGCTGCATTAAAATAAATTATTTTAGGGCCAATACCAGTACGCGAAGCAGCTTGAGCTGCATACAATTCTATCCATCCCTGAGCACTGTCTTCTTCTAATATTTTTATTACGTAGTTTTGATTGTATGCGTGTACTATAAAATTCTGGCAAAAAGGAGACAACCCCCCGTTCAGGGGTTTTAAAGATCCTGCCCTCCAGGGTAGAAATGACTGTAATGTCGACTTGAGACGTGTTGCAATTGCTTTGGAATTACTGAGTTCGTCAACTGCCCCATCAAGAATTAGTCCTTTAGGTTTTATTACCTGTTCATCTAGGAACAATCGCCAGCTACTGCATACCAAACGTAAAGGAAGAAGCTCCTCTTTACGAAGATATTGTAAAATTCCTCCCATGATAAAATAAGGAAGTTGGAGCGCTCCAAAATTAAAATCTTTTTCCGGTTTATTTATACTTCCTAATAGTTTGGTATTGAGCTGTCGTTTAAATTGATAATCATTAATGGTTTGCATGGCTTGCTTGATCAGCATCACACTAATATAAAACTTACCTGCATCACTACTTTTATCAATCGCACCATCACTAGGTTGGTATTCGTTAAACGCTGGAATTAAAGCGATATCGACCTGATTAACACGAGTGGGATCACTGATATTTGCTGCAAAACTTATCGCAAATCGCAATAAAGCGATTTGTTGCATGTACCCATAATGCAACTCTTCTTCAGGGAATGGCTTACGTCCTAAATAATGCGTTAAAAGAGAATTTGCAGCGTCAGGCTTTAAGCGTAACGTGGCCACTACAATCGCTAAGTCTAAAAATGGATCAAGTAATCCTGCGCATTCCCAATCAATAAAATAGAAATCCTCGGGGGTCGCTAACAGATTATTAGGATTCATATCGTTATGACAATAATGGGTTTGTTTCACTAAATCTGTTAAATAATCAAGTTGCATCAGCGCATAATGCTGCAAGAAAAAAACAGGCGAAACTTTAATGTAACTGTTTAAAGTGGCCCGACGTTCCGTGATGAGGGTTGATTTTTCAATTTCCGCGCGTCGGGGTAACTTTGGTCCGGAATGAAATACTGCGAATTTTTTTGCAATAAGCTTTAATTGCTCATCATTCAGCCGGCTATTAATAGAGGGATTATTCTCTACATAACGCATGATGATTATCCCCGCAGAAAAATCAAAATACTCTACTTCGGGCGCAATTTTTTTCTGAGCGAAAAAAATTGAGGCAAATACTTCACGAGTTCGTCCTTCCTTATGTCTTATATGACGTAATACATACCGTTCAGAACCCACCTGCAACAGATAACTATTGGCCCAAGGAGAAAATCCTTCGGTTAATTGTTTTATGGAAATGGGGGCCTTGGGAATTACGGGTAAAATTGCTTGGATATGTGGTAGTAATTCGGAAACATCCGTTAAATCCTGGGCTTCAATGCATAATTCAGAGCCCTGATGCATTAATACATGTCGCCAACCGTGATTCACTTTACTTAATTTCTTCTTATCGGCTGAGGGTAGATAACTAACTATCTGTTGAATAGCGCTTAAGGGTAAAGATATATTAAAAAATCTCATGAAATTAAATAAACCACTAGGTGCAATTTCGAGAATATTAATTAAATAAGTGGCATAAATCAAACGAATAACCAACTAGACTATATTTTTATTTTTCTGGCAATAACTTTGAATTGTTGGGTCAAAATGACTCAACCTATTTTCTAAGCAATATGAGATACTTTTCCACATATTAAATTATCTCGATAAGTAAGAACTGACAGACCCGTTACCTGAAAAGCTGAGCTCGTTGAGCCAGACGTGAAGTACCCGCGCGGAAGAAAAATTTAATGCTACTTCGAACCTGAGGTATCGGCACTTTTAAAGTACAGTGACTACCTCAGATCCCGAAAGAACACAGCCTTGCATCGTACCTTAATGGTTCACGACTTCTTATCAGGTATAGGGACTGGAGGGGCTGGAGTAATATTCATTCCCAATATCGAGACCTTATGGCGTGGAATATGGAGTGGGACCGTATTCTTATCGCGCAATATACTGGAAATACTGTAACGCAAAGTTCCTACTGAACTTCCCGCCACTTTTTCATAACTCATATCATGTAACCAAACACCCAGTCGTTTGACATGATGATCTTTACACGGATAGCGTAGTTCCCATCCCGTTAAGACGGGGATTGCATAGTCATAAGGAACATTTTCGATTACTAGATTTTGCGTCACAACCTCCCCTCCTAATTCCCCACAATTGCCAAAATCTTCTTTCGGAATAATGGTAAAAGGAGGTTGCTTGGTCTCAACTCCACGTCCGGCAAGCACAGATACTGCAGAACCAAATCTAAAATCTCGTTTCGTACTGTTGTCTTTAAAAATACCAAGGGTTTCCCAGCTGGTAAAGTTGGATGCCTGGCTGTTAGTTATTGAAGGAGGTGGACCACTCCAATTGCGTCCCGCCTGAATAAACGTTTCACTATGACCGAGGTTATACGCTATTTGCAGGAGATGATGATCAGCCTGACTAAATCCCTCTTCCCAACCATAAACAAAACCTCGAGGGAGTACAGCGGCCTTAATACCTCGTGTCAGGAAATTATTATTGAGAAAACCCGCAGCAGTCACCAGCGCGACTTGCTCATGCTCGTTTTCAAAAGAGAACGTCGTGTTATCTCTTACTCCCAAAACCCGAGCATCTATTTGATTTCGATTCCATGCAACCACGGTAAAGCGATAACACCATCTATAGCCATCGTCAAAATTTTTATCTCGTAATAACCCCACCGCTTCCCACGTTAAGCGAGAATTTTCCTGTTGGATGTTTCTAATTATGGCGGCAACACGTCCAATATGATGATCACTGCTTAAGTAGCGGGTATCCCATCCATTCAAAAAAACAGTCGCATCAGTTGCATAATCCGGTAAATCAATGCTTCCTGGTAAAGTAATTGCCTCTTCACTTCCGGAGCGATTGGATTCGCCGCAGGCGGAACCATCAGTAACCTGGATTATTCCTCGATCTTCTAACGCATTGTGATGATATTCTGATTTAATGGGAACAAGGGCTGTTTTAATATCCCCTAATAGATCTGCATTAAGCTCCTCAGCATAAGAAAAAGGCATATAAGTGAACAACCAGATGAGTCCTAGCATATTTAATCGGTGAAACACTGCATACATAATCCGAACCTCCATGTGATGTATTAGTTTTTCATTTTAAACTGGATACTTGCGAAATCACTACAATATGCTTAAAAATTCTAAGTCAATTGAAACAAAAAAGATTATAAGCTCTTCTAGATAGAAGTCTTAAACTTTTAAATTGCTGGTAAAATGACAGAGTACTAAAACAAGTACGCAATAATAACTTTGCTAGCCACTTTAAAAAGGATAGAATGTGGTCTGTTTAAGTTTTCTGTACATGGATAATGACTTCTATACTTAAATCCGAACATATTGCTCTATCTCGTCATGGATTGAGTCAAAATATTAGTGTATTACTCACCCTTTCGATTATTTTTGTTTCTTTAGCCCTACGAATTTTATGTATGGGTTCACACGATGTATTCGTAGAAGAAGCTTATTATTGGAACTATTCACAACATCTAGATTTTGGTTATCTGGACCATCCTCCCATGGTCGCTTTGCTAATTAAATTTTCTACCCTAATTTTTGGTACCAGTGAATTCAGTATTCGTATTCCGGCATTGCTATGTTGGGGTGGTGTTGCTTATTTCAGTTTCAAATTAACGGAATTAATTCATCGAGGCTCTGGCCTGTATGCTGTGCTCGTATTATCACTCATGCCTTATTATTTTATTCAATCCACGCTCACCACCCCGGATCAACCCGTCCTGCTTTGTTGGGCAGCAGCACTCTACTATTTATATCGTGTGTTTCTTTTCGATGAATCTAAATCCTGGTACAAGGCGGGTGTATGCCTTGGTCTTGGAATGTTATCCAAATATACCATTGTATTGCTGGGGCCTGCGGTACTTCTTTATCTAATCACCGTCCCCTCAACCCGGTATTGGTTTGCTCGCAAAGAGCCCTATCTTTGTGTATTGATTACCGCACTTATTTTTACTCCAGTTATCTATTGGAATTTTATGCACGACTGGGCCTCATTTGCCTTTCAAAGCGTACGTCGGTTTAAGTCAGTTAATCGTTTTTCTTTCCATCATTTCATGGGATTAATTTTCTTATTTTTACTTCCTGCGGGAGTCATGGGCCTTTATCTTTTATTAGATAAAAAATCTGCAGATATAGTAAGCATTGACGTCAAAGCCAAACGGTTTTTGCAAATATTTACCCTGTTTCCTTTGATCTTTTTCGGAGTATATAGTTTTAATCATGGCATTAAGTTAGACTGGATAGGTCCAGGGCTAATAGCGATTGTTCCTTGGCTTGCAATACTTATTTCTAAACATAATACCTCCTACAAATTATGGCATATAGGCTCCTTTTTTTTATTATTTTGCTATGTTTGTGTGATGGTACTGCTCACCTTCAGCCCCTCGCAAAAGGCATCGCAACTCTTCTTTCAAAAAATGATTTCATGGGAAAATCTGACAGAACAATTCCATGATGTAGCAAAAAATTTGAGTTATAAAAGAAATACTCAACCAATCTTAGTTCCATTAGATGTATATAACATAGGAAGTGAACTTGCATTTTATCAAGCAAAATTATTGAAAAATGGAGCCATTCAAGACATTTATCCAATTGTAGGGCGACATATTTTTAATATGGATAGTTTAATGTATCGATATTGGTCTCCAAATTCGGTTTCTGGAAAGACGCTCATTTTAATTTCTACAAATCTTAATGATTTTTTTATACCCACGATTACTGATAAGACGGTAGTTTTAGAGCCTCCTAAAAAACTATGGTCTTATAGTCAAGGAAGCCGAAAACCTGTCTCACCGTATTATTATGAACTCGTACAAATGAGATAGTTATTACTTTCTAGGGCTCTTTTGGCTGCGTCACTCATGTAGCGAAGCTCTTGCGATGACCATATAACTACCATTGATTTGCTTTAATCCGCTGGTGGTAATTCATCAAATCGTTGTAAATCCGCGAGCTTATCTTCCCAAGAGACGCGACTTGCATAGAAAATATGGGCTGTTGGCTCTAAGAACACATCATGATCTAAAGATCCTGCCGGTAAAATCACGCCCCCACTCTCATCTTGTCGAGGAAGCGGGCTGCCACAAGTCTTACAAAAAATGCGTTCCTTTCTCGTGTTGTGTAACTTGAAATAGCCAAGATTACTCTCTCCGCTCACCCAGGATAATTGAGCCGTTTCAAAGAACACATTCGCCCCATGGATACTTCCGGTTTCTTTTCGGCAACGACTACAATGACATAAGAACATTACTTTTGGTTTTTGCCCGGTAATAACATATCGGCATTCACCACATAAGCATTTACCTGTATATCGATTCATTGGAACACTCCTGGAATTTTTTAGAATATTTAGGAACTAGGCTGCAGTTGCCCCTTTTCTTAGAGATGTTACACCTATTATGGATTTAATTAAGCAAAACCATTTTAGGATTTTTTGCCCACCAATTCGGACTGTAACTTTACTTAATAATTCATTAATCAAGGTGATGTTATAATAGACAACAAGTACAAACCTTTGCGAGAATTATTATGTGGGCAAAATTTATCCCTATCAAGCAAGCACATAGACAAATAACTTCGGGTTATAAATATGCTTTTAAGCTGAAAAAAACAGCGGCAATTGTCATTGGTACTGGAGTTGGAACAGGATTGATACTTTACAATTTGGACTCCAAAGATCAACAGCGATTCAAAGATGCTGAAAAACTCTATCGCGCGGATCAAGAGCATTTAATGAAACATGCAGAATCTGAATTTGACTCACCTCAGAAATTGTTAGCTTATGCTGAACAATTACCCGTGGGAAAAATTCCTCATCCAGGAAAAGAGGCATATACACCGAGTCGCTCTCAAGAATTAGTCGTCCAAGGATTTACCGGAGGTCTTTTGACTTTGTTCCAGCATCCCAAGCAGCACAAAAAATTAGTAGAGGCATGTGGGATCGCTTTACAGAACCATATGGAGTGCATCACAGAAAAAGGCTGCAAATATTTCGCGGATATGAAGCTTATGGAGGCTGCCTTGAGCTTACCTGATGAACAGCTCGAGGAACGAGCCAAAATGCAAGGAAAAACGCTAGAAGAATATACCTTGATGTTGCATGAGAGACACCAACACGCTCAAGAAGGTGTTGATGCCTGCAAAGCATTCTACATTGACATGCAACACCGTATAAGTATACATAAACATCTTGCCAAACGATATCCCGAGGCAAGAGCAGCTCTTGAAAAAATATTAAGTATCGATGTAAAAGAGTTATCTAAACTTACTCATCTATCTCAAAAAGAATGTCAAAAAATACTTGAGGCTGGAGTGGGTTCGGCAATGTATGGCCTTGGTTTAATTTCGGGTCAAACTGTAGCTGGCTTAAGTGGGCAAATTATCAAAGATGAACATTTAGATTCAATTGTAGATATTGCTGAAAAATTGGGCGGTCATTGTATGCTTTTTATCGAGCTCGCTGAATCTTTAAAACGAGAGGGATTGACGCAGGATGAACGTGTCAAAATAATCCACAAAATTAAAACTGAATATAAAAATAATATTAGTTCAATGCGAAGCGATGAGTTCGCCTTAATGAAGCATTCATTTTATGACAGCGAATATTCACAAGCTTTAGCTCATACCTTAGCTTTTGCTCAAGGACCTGGAAGCCTTTTTGGTAATATTAATAGGGCACGGATAGTTGGTGGTGCGGTTCCTCTCTTCCCGGAAGATATTCTTTCGTTACATCACCAATCTCCTCACTGTATTCATCAAAATCATGGGGACGGGCTGGCTATCGTCTCAACAAGTGGGGTAAGAGAACTTCCTGGTATGTTGCAGCGGATTAAAATCACTACTTGGCAAGGGGATCAACCCTGGTTAGTTGAGTCTAATGGTAGTTTTGATGGGGTAAAAGCGTTTATTAATGCTAAGGATCGATGTTATACCCCATGCATTACCACTCCACGACCTGGTGCTAACTCAGATGATCAATAGGAGAAGCTTACTAAAACAGCTGGAGCCAAACAAAGAGCAACAGTACACATTGAATTAAAATGAGTAACTAGCATGAACGAAGCCAAAATCAAGGGATCAAGCATGTCCAAGCCTACGGAAATGATGATTTTAAGACCACGCCAAGAGATATGTGATCTCGTTATAGACTACACTGTAAAAATGTATGCTCGTAATCTCCGGTCTAAAATAGAGGCGTTGGCTTCAGCTCCCAATCGTTGGCTCAGCATTGCATATCCAATCAGTAAGGCAGATACCAACTCCCCCGAGGCTCGCGCTCGGATCATGGGGGGGTTGGCAATCGTTTGCTATTTAAATGACTTAAACGCTGAGTTGGATACGCAAGTAGGTTTTGATTTCAAACCCATGCTTAAATCGATTGACGATTACTTTGAAGTAACTCAGTGTGTGCCTTATATCGAAGAATTTCCTAATATACTCAAGCATCAACCTGTATTCTATGAACCTGGAATTAATCGGGAGGTGGCTACAGCCCTGGTATATCCCCAAGAAGAACTGATTCAACGCGTGGCTGCATTGACAGGGCTAACCATGGAAGAAAATGTATTAAAACACATTGCTCAACCGGTCCTCATGGATGGAAAAAAGGACCGAGTTACTATTGCCCAGAAATGCATGCATGATTACCAAAAACCAATCATTTATGAAATGATTGGCGTCCTGATTGCATTAACATTGATGAATTCAGAACAAAAATTTGAATTCCAATCCGCAGAAACCTATGCAAAATGGGTCGATAAACTCATAGAGATGGCGACAGGAAGCCCTTATCTTGATGTAGTGATTAATGCATCAAACCGGGTATTTTGGTTACCCGACCCTGCAGAATTTCGATAACCACGGTGCAACCCCATAATCTATCTAAACTTCATGCTCCCTGACTTTGGTTCTTCTGGCCCATTGTCTAATGCGTCACTCAGTTCACGCTGACATTTTTTAAATGTGTCAATGTGATGCTGGTTAAACATGGTTTGTTTCTCAGGAAATGTCTGATTTTCAAGGAACCAAAAACAACGCGACTTATGGTATTCATCAGATGAATTATCTCGCATTTGCATGATTTTTTCTTGTTCAATTTTTGGAACAGCAAGCTTTTCTAAATTTTCTTGCAGCTTTTGACGTTGCTCTGATGCTATTTCTTCTTCAAAAGTATTTTTTGCTGGTCCGAATTTACTAAACATATCCATTTACCTCTTAAAAATCCTAGGGAAAGTTAAAATATTCAAAATTTAAGTGGAAATTATCTTCCAATTTGGATGTTTTTTGTATAATACACTTTATTTTCCCCTTTGGAAAGATTAAACGTTTCAGTTAGCTCCTTATTTCCTCCAGAAAGCCAATGGAGTAACTACTTTGAGTAGTTCTCCATGTGCTCATCATCTAAGTATTCCAAATAGGATGACTGAACTATTTTGGATACCGTAAAGGAGGTACTGCTCCAGATTGTGGATCATGCCTTTTTTTGAGAAGATGTAGATAAAGGACGAACATCACTTGCAACTTCCTTGGGTAATTGTTTAAAAAAGTTCATCCGATTTTCAAAAACACCTTTTGGTATTTGAGCATCCTCAAATAAATCAATTTTAAACCTTGGAGTAGGTATCTGAACTACTTGTTGCGGATCACGTTGAGGCGTATCTTGCTTCAAAATAACCGAATCAGCTAATTCAGTTTCGGTTAATGCGATAGCATAAGGCCCTACAAAAAACGAGTCACCATGGATTACATTACTGCCAATTTTTATTGTATATCCAAAAGGTATTTCAAAAGCAGCAAAAGTAAATGTGCCTCCAGTTTGCTCTATTCCGAGAATCAATGCACCACTACACTTTGGGGACAACGGTGTAAAAACGTGTGGGAATGGATGGGTTTCTACAAATAATCCACCCCCGCCTTTTCTTTTCATAACATAATCTTGTATGTAATCTGGGTCCCACTGATATTCGACCAGGTATAGGTTTTCTAATGATGGCTCATTAACACTATCCAAAATAAATGATTGGTCTAAAGGAATTAACTCAGCCCCATATTTAGCTAAAAATTCTCTAGGTACTGAACGAGCATTCATTTTGGGTATATTCACTACTTGTACATCGGAAGGAATTGTTAATACACCCAAGCTACCAAAAACATTCGCATCCGTACCACTAACAGCACGTTCCTGACTTTTATTTTTCCATGTTGCCTTAATTGATAACTCTTGTGGGGGGGTTATTTCAATTGGAGTTCCTGAATCAGGTAGATCATATTCCGTAAGTCCAATTGCTTCCATCATGTTGATTTCTGTGCCTGCTTTAAGAATGGCATAAGCTTCCACGGCTTTCATTAAGGATTTACTTCCAGGTGTATCAGGATTTCGTCGATCCACCATCGTAGCTTGTAAGCTACGCAAATGTTTGCTTGCTTCCTCAGTAGATAATTTGCTTTTCATACACATGGTACAAGTACAAATATCAGGGTGTGTCAAAGACGTAGTACTGCCAGATTTCGAAGTATTTTTCTCAAAGAGTTCTTTCATATTTTTTTCTCATATGACTAAAAAACAAAGAATTAATCGGTGATAAATTCAACAGGATGCACAAAACTATAACATGATAAAATTAACAGAATATTAAAAGAAGCCCAAAATGAGCAATTTAAGACAATATTGTTCTTTTTTATTCACTTGAAAAAGAAAAAAAGGATGAGATCTAGACTTGATGAGCAATATTAATGATAAAAACACAAAATTTGCCAATCTTGAAAAAAACATTTGCATTTAAATCAATATTTAGATTAATCTGAAGGGGACTCATAAGGAAAAGGAGATCATCATGGGTAAAAAAGCTACAAATGCTCGTCTAGCAGATGGAAATAATAAAGCCAAAAAGCCATACTCAGATCAGGAGGCACAACGTTTTTTTAATTCCAAACCAATGCCCACATCAGCAAAACAAGAAGAACAAAATACACAGGAAATCCAGCAACCTGTTCAAGAAATAAGCCTGAAAACCACCACTGATTTTTTGTTGGCGGCTATATTACACGAGTTAAAAACGCAAAACATGATCGAGTTAATGAAATTAAAAACACAACAAGAACAAGAGCAAGAGGAGTTACACGCAGCCGAAAAAATGCAGGAGCATGATGACGCTCAGTTCGAAGAAATTCGAACTTCTATGTATATTTAATAAACACCAACCCGCCCTATCTCTGCCTTCCGCGGCATCCGCGGGAGGCATACGATATCCTCGAATGATGAAGTGCAATTTTGTATTTGTAGGAATCCCGCAGAAAAGCCGCGGGACATTGGAATTTTAAAGGGTATCTTTTAGAGGAATGAACTAAACTCGAAGTGGTTATTTGCTTTTAAGCTCCACGCCAATTCGAGCTCTTCATCTAGGAAGAAAACTTCATCATCAAAAGCCCGGAAACGATGACAAATGCTGCAATAATTCGCATGATATTGACTGGTTCTCCCAACATAAGGAGTCCAACAAGGAACGCACCAACTGCACCGATTCCAGTCCAGATTGCATAAGCAGTTCCCAAGGGTAGGGTTTTCATAGAAAGAGCTAGCAATATAAAGCTTGCAATCATTGCCACAATTGTAACGATGGAAGGAAGCGGTTTCGAAAACCCCTGAGACAATTTCATGGAAAAAGCCCATACCACCTCAAGTAAACCAGCAACAGTTAGTAGAATCCAGGCCATATTACCCTCCTTTCATTAAGGCGGGTCGTCCCGGGTATAACCATTTCGGGTGAGGTCGTCCTCACTGGATCATTATAGATTATTTTGCTTGGGATAAGCTAGGACCAATTTAATAATTGAAGTCATTATTGGGTGAAACGGAACGATTTGTCCCTGGAAGTAACGTGCAATATAGAATCATTATCCTCTTTTTTAACAAAACTTAGTTGATAGTCTGCCACAAATTTCGCAATAGCTGCTTTAAATAACACTTCTGTAACCGCAAATGCTGGACAATTGCGTTGACCTATTGAAAATGGGACAAATGGAAATTGACCCAGGATATGGTTATTTTTGTTATCGGATTCATTCCCAATTTTCATGTGCTGCTTCAGTTGTAAAAAACGTTTAGGGTCAAACGCATCAGGATTGGTCCAATATTGTTCGCCTTTTGCTAAAGCATGTAAATCAAAAATAATCATCGTGTTAGGGGGAATATTCATTGAATCCGATGAATATCCATTTTGGGTATATCGGGGTACTGCAATAGGAGCATCAAAACGCACTGACTCCTTATAAAATGCATCGAGTATGGGTAAAGATTTCAGAGCTTTAATGTCTAACTCTTCGAAAGTCAAATGAGCTTCATCAATTTCATCGCGAATCATCTCAAATTTGCTGGGGTCGGATGCAATTTGCTCGAGGCATAAGACAATCGCATCAGTTAAATTATCTGCTGCTTTGAGGATCATCGGTAGCGATTGAACGATGGGATTTTGAAAATAGCGTCTAATCTCAGAAACAGGTAAAGATTTTAAAGCATTGGAGAATTCACTCTTTGAGAGATCTGGGTTTTCATCTTTAAACAAACTTACTATAGAAGCAGCAATCAAATTTGCATCTCCGGGATGATCGTCGGAATGAAGCACGGCAACCACTTTTTCGAACTCCTGCTCTAAAATGCCCTTTGAAAAAGTCCGGTAAGTATCTCGTTTTTTTCTTAAGCTCGGCATAAAATTAAGCAATTCAGGGAAAGGAAATGCACCCCATCGTTTTACATCGTTTCGATAAGACTCCATCATATTATAAGTATCTTCTGGTAATTGCTTAATACCCAGCATATTTTCGACCATTACCGCTCGCACAATTCCACATATTGAATGACGAATTTTAATATCCATCTCAGAAGCCGTCCTTTTTTCTATTTCTATGCTGAGAGGATGAGCAAGCCGGGATGGGGTTAGAAAACGAGACAGATTTTTTCTCGATGTCAGTGCATCATGTCCAATATCTGAAATTATAAAAAAATCATTCCCAGAAAAAAATTTAAACGAAGCATGTCCTTTTCGGCTTGATTGTTCTTTATCGAATTGAGTGATTAATTCAACAAACTGAGCTTGAGACTTTGGCGTAATAACAGCATAGTGTCCTCCCAAATATCCCAAACTCACAACGCTGTATCCCTCTTCGCTACTTCGGGCTTCAGAGGTTAAAGTCTGAATCATTTTTTTCGGATCTCGAATAAAATCTCTGGTTCGGCCAATTCCAAATTGTTCTGCTTGATGCAAAATATTAGTCACATATTCATATGCTTGGTTGGAGTAGTATTGAATACTTAAGGCTATTGAACTTTCAAATAACTCACCAAACATAGATACTCCGAGCAAAATATCAGTCAAATTGAACCATCTTAATTCATTTGGAGAATATTGCAAATCTTCGAATGGCTTCTTTCGTAGCTTAATTCTCGCCCAAAAGAAATCGATCCATCAGTTATATGAAATAGAAATAATAGAAGGGCTTTCAGATTTTGTTTCTTGCAGCTGCTTTTTATAATTATGAGTCATAGTTTTAGTTAATACGGATGAGGGTAAAGACATAGTGAGTTCTTGATGGAGCATTATTTTTTTATCGTGTATATTTTTTCGATCGACAATGGCTGTTTTTGCATCGTGTATCCGTTTTGCATCCTCTTTATTTTCCGGCAATATAACTGGAAATTTACTGACGGCATCTAAATAAGCTTTAAGTGCTTTGGGTGACTGTCCATGCTTTGTGTATTCATCAGCAATTAAAGAATATGCCCAGAAATCTTGGAGATTAAAACTAAGGAGTCCTTTATTTGACTCGAGCATAGTACCTACCTGTTCAAAATCGCCATGTCGTGCATAGGCAAGCATTCGTTCAGGAATAGATAATCGTTGCGATATTTTGAATAAATCTTTGGGATCGATGATCACATCATTAATTACAGGTTCTAAACCAAGTTTCATCGCACAGAGATTTACCGCTCTAATATTCGCCGGTGAAAAATAGGCATGAGTAAAATTAACAAAAGAATTCAAATCAACTTCTTTTTCACTATGTAGTGCTTGAAATAACTCATTAGTATATTTTCCCGTATCGTGTTTGATGACACTTCCTATTTTAAATTGCCACTCACCCTTTTCATCTTGAAAGAAAAGAATATTTTCAAACCCCATAGCATCCATAATGATATTCGTTTTTTGATAAAAATCACGATAATGATTTAGAAACTCAATCATTAGCTCCTTAAGTTTAGGATCGCTATCTAAACGTTGTACTATTTTGCCGATTCGTTCATCAATCCTCGAGTAATCATTAAAATCAAAACTGGAATCAGAGTGATCCTTATGAATAAGTATTTTATTCGCTTTATCGCACAACACTTTATTGTGCTCCATTAAGTAGGGATCGAGTTCCGCGGGTTCTATTTTAAAATCAAATTTCACTTTAGACTTGAAGCATTTTTCATAGGGAACGATTGATAAAGCTGCCTTTTGAGGTTCTTTTCCAGGGAGTAAAACGTGTTGGATAGTATGTTGTTCCCGAATACATCGTTGTTTATTGTCCCGATCAAAACAATCGTATAAAACAGCATATTTTTTCTCTAACTCTTCAAGCTCCTTAGGATTGGGATTTTGTTTCATTACTTTAATAACATAAGGGGCATCCGGAAATCGATAAAGCACATGGGTCCCCCCTTCGGCAAAACGCTCGGCTTTGGTTAAATCAATAGCGCCAGATTCAGTCTTTGCAAGCCAACTCTCCTTCAAAGCAGTTAGCTTAGGATGGACTTGGGGTAAAAGAACAGCAAGTCCAGTTGCCCAAGGTTCTACTGCATGTCCCCCATCGTGAAGTGTGCATGGAACCTGTAATTCTTGGGCTAGGGCCATAGTGGCTTGAGTTAATGGTTCATCACCTAACCCACAGTCTCCTGTTTCCAAGGTTCCTGCCTGGAGATGAATATTAACGCTTCCTTGAGGTATTTTTTGTTTGGACAATTCATCATAGCCTGTCTTGAGCATATGCAATAAATATTGTTGCTCATCCTTTTTAGCCAAAGGTGCACGCCAAGTTCGGTCCTCTTCATAACGTACAGGCTCCTCGACTTCTTTACCTTTTAAGCGCAGTAATGAGGGTCCCCACCAAACTGCTGGAGATTGAGCAATCACTTGTCCATAGATATCCGGGTGCATTTTGGCTGTATATAAAGCTTGCAGCCCACCCATACTTTGTCCACATATCCCTATTTTTTGAGGATCACTTGTCACTTGGATATCTGCTCGCTTTAATGCACTGGGAATTTTAGTAAGCATCGCATCGGTATGCAGATCACAACCATATTCTTTAAGTCTTGGCATAGAAGCCCATTGCCCTTTTCCCATAGTAGGTGGGGAAGGTGATACAAATACTGCAATGACCGGTTCTATTTTACGTTCAGCAATTAAATTATCTAAAATGTGTTTTGTGCCCATGCGATTTCCAAAGGCATCCTCACGTAAATGCATATCCCCATCGAGCATCACCTGAATATTGTACTCTCTAGATCTAGATGCAGAAACTTTATATCCTGCCGGAAAATAGACTTCAACCAACTGATCCCCAGACTTTAATGTATAAGGCTCCTCTATAGGCTCACTTAAAATGCCCGTTGCACTCAGTACGCGTTTTTGAATAGTCCCTTTATTTTCTTCAGCTAATTCACGATTCTCATACACCGATCGGATAATTTTCCCATCGGATAAAGCGATTTTATGGATAATATTAGGCTTTTGAGCCAATTTCCCAGGCTGCACATCGGGATGCATAAAAAAATCGCTGCTTTCATTGGCTGCAATTGATCGTTTTGCGCTCCATTCTCCCTCTTTTTCTTGAGTCATGGGAAGCATATGACCTTTTCCTGAGGCATCACGATAACCTAATAACATTTCTTTGGGAACGGGGGTTCCAGGATTTGGCTTATAGATGAAGGTTGCGGTGATTTCTGATGAAGAAGTATCAATTTTTACTTCAACGATACCGGCGCTTTCTCCAGTTACCACAAATTGAATCGACTCGGACATCTTAATTTGCATTTAATGTGGGCAAGTTACTATTATATTTAATATTAATACAGGCCTGGTTAATTTATTTTCAAAATTTACACATTATTTTCAGTTGACGTGCCGAGCATCTAATCAACCGGCAAATCCTTACTGCCTAACCGCTTTTGGAGTAGAGCATAGAATCTTGGTGCTTTGATTCATCCCATATTTCCTCTTCAGACAAGCTTGTTTCAATGAATTCGATAATTGCCCCATGGTCCTCGATCATTGCAACTCTAAAATTTTTTAAGGGAAAATAAGGCTCTAAAAGAACATGTTTGCCCTTTATTGCCTCATCAATACATTGCACTTTATAGGCTATATGGGGTTGAGTTTGAATCAGCTTATGTAAAGGGCAATCCGGACCAAATCGATGATATTGAATACGTCCGGGTAGTTCACCTCCTGAAGTATACATATCCATAACAGCACTATAACGCTCCCCTGCACGTGGCTGTGTAACGGGTATTCCAACGTGATGATATTGATAGTTCATAATCGACCTCTCTACTTGATTTATTCCAATTTTACTTATCAATTACGGGAATATTAATCCATATTTGTTCGGCAATTATGAACTATTAGTTTATAATTGATGCTTAATTAAATAACTCAATCGGTTATTATGTTAAATTTTTCTCAATTAAGATGCTTTATAAAAGTAGCAGAGTATCTAAGTTACAATCGTGCTGCGGCCGAGCTGTGCATTACACCGACCGCTGTGAGTAAGCAAGTTAAGAACTTGGAAGATCAACTTGGGGAAAAACTCTTTATCCGAGATACTCGTAAAGTGCAACTGACGGTATTTGGTGTAGTAATCCTGGAAAAATTTCAGAAACTTCTTGCGGAGACACAACGTATTGAACAATTTATCGAATCAAGACAATCCATTCCTCAAGGTCAAATTACCATTTTGGTTTCGACCATTCTTGCTAAGGAACTCATTCTCGATCGGCTTGCTGAGTTTATGGCTCAGTATCCCTTGATCGAATGTGAATTTTTGTTCTCCGAACAAGATAATGATTTAGCGCGTAAAGATATTGATGTGATGGTCGGTTTTCCGGAAATTCCACCATTTACAGATCATTTAAAATACAGAAAAATGAGCCCAATCAACAATATTCTTTGTGCAGCACCTAGTCTAATCCAACGATATGGAATGCCCGTTCGACCCTTCGACCTCATGGACTTTCCATTTATTTCCCACAGTCTGAGAAAACCGGCTACGGAACTCCCACTAGAAAACGGAACTTATCTATCCTGCCCCCATCCCATACTCTTTATGGATGACTTTAATGCGCTAAACCAGGCTTGTAAAAAAGGAATAGGTCTCTTTTTAACAGGTGACACACTCGTTGAGCAGGCCCTGAAAGAAAAAACACTCATTCATATTCTGCCGGAAATAAAGTTTAAACAATATGAGATTTTTACATTTTATCAATCCTATGGATCGGAACTACCTAAGGTAAGGGCATTTCTTGATTTTTATGTACCCAATCCGGCATAAATATCATTTGAACGTAAATTATCTCATTTAAAATACATTTCTTAATAATTTTTCTAGACAGTAGGAAACATTTTGTATTCTAATGATTCACCGATTAAGGAAAGGAAAAGGAATATGGCTTTTACAAGGATCTTCTTTTTAATTGTATTATTTAGTGTTTATGGCATACAGGACATTCAAGCTGAAGAAACGGATCAATTTACTCTTCCACCTGGTGAATTACAAGACATCGGCCCAGCAGCAAGTTACAGACTTTACGAGGTCCTTGAAAAATCCATCGCGCAAACCAATGCAGAAATTCAAATGCTTCTCCCCAGAGCAAAAAAGAGTCGGCATGCGGCGACACAATTAGCAGCTCGCCGTAAAGATACCTATATTGCCGATTTAATATATACAAATACCGGCCCGGGTTTTCCACGTTGGTTACGTCGTTTACCTAAAGATTCCAATCCCATGATGCATAAAGAAGTCTGGCCCTGGAAAACTGTTTATTGGCTCGTTTTTTCACAATCGCCCCTATTTGTGATTGGACTTGCTCCAACGATTAATATGTATGGTTACCATTTTGGTACCGATAAACTGGGGCATTTTTTCATGATGGGGCATACCTATTACAAAATTTATAACTACTTTCTGGATCATGGAAAAACAACACAACAAGCCCATGCCGCTATTGTTACTTATGGTCAAATTCTAGAGCAGACCTATCTAGGTACATTAATTAATGGGGTGTATTCCAATGCGGATTTAGCTGCCAATTATGCAGGGTGGAAGTTTTATATGAATCTGGCACATAGCGTGAATATTGGAGAGCAGACACTTCCCCCAATCCTAGTTTTGAATGGGGATAAATGGGAGTTTTCCAAACATGTTAATGAGTATAACTTATTGGAACCCTATATTTCAGATAACCTCAATGAAGCCTATAATCCTTGTCGTTACGCTTTTATGCGAGATCAAATTCGTAGACAGATTAAGAAGCGTTGTACTGATTGGATTAAACGCAAGGAGCTCACCAAACAAACAGTACTCGCGAAGCTCGAAGAAACCAGTCGCTGGCATGGAGAAAAATACGGCCACTGGCTTCCTGCTGATAATGCAGTCACTCTGGATGCTTGCTTCGGAGGTAAGTAAATCTCATCACTGTCTCATCAGCACGCAGCCCAACCTTGTCCTAGCGTGCTGAGATTAATTCACTTTAGTAAAAAAATATCAAATATGGAGAGTTTTTCATTATGCACAAAATTGCCATCATTGGGGCGGGTGCTTCTGGTCTTACTTCCGCTGTAGCTGCTCTTGATGAAGGGATAGTTCCCACTCTTTTTGAAATGTCATTCCGGGTTGGTGGTGTATGGGGTCCAGATGATCGTAAGCCTTCGGATCAAGGCTCGGCTTGGCCCGGAATGAAAGTAAATATCTCACGGCATACCGGAACTTTTTCTAATTTTAATTGGCCAACAGACACCGCTGATTTTCCAACCACGCAAGAGGTATATGATTATTTATCCAACTATACAAAACACTTTAATCTTTTACCTTATATTCGCTTTGGGTGTCGCGTCATAGAGGTATTAGAACAAGATGGAAAATGGCTGATTCGTTGGCAAGAAAATAAAACAACGCTAAAAGAAGAATTGTTTGATTCGCTTATTATTGCAACAAGTAAATTTACCAATCCCTATATTCCTAAGTTTAAAGGCTTAGACCAATTACAGGATAACATGCTCCATAGCTCCAAATATAAATCTGCCAAAGAATTTGTAAATAAGCGTGTTTTAATACTTGGGGGATCTTTAAGCGGTACTTCACTTGCAGAAGAAGTTGCCAAAATAACCGAGGTGACCCATTTATTAAGAAAAGAACGCTGGGTAATAAAAAGATATCGCTCTTCGGATCCTCAAAATGATGGCCCTGTTCTGCCCAGAGACTTATTAAAAACCTATGCTAGTTCACAAAAACCCATGTCTCGAGAAGAACAATATCAATTCATGTTGCAGCACTGCTCGGAACAAAATGAGGTTCCAGAGTGGCATATGTCCCCTAATTCTCCTGTGGGTTTTGTGGTAGCCGATGATTATTTCAAAGAAGTGCGTTGCGGGAAATTAAAACCTATTTGTGGCGAAGTCGACTATTTTCTAAACTCCAGTGTCGTCTTAAAAGATGGTCGTACTCTTGAATTTGATGTTGTTATCTTTTGTACTGGTTATGAAAGAGACTTATCATTTCTCCCTGAACATCTGCGTCTTCCTCCAACTTCGTTACTTTATGAAGATACTTTTTCACTCGCTACGCACCGTCTAGCATATATAGGTATGTATCCCGGTGCTCGTGGAGCCGTATTTCCTCTTGTTGAATTGCAAGCACGATATGCTTGTGGTGTATTTAGTGGTCGCTTGAAGTTACCTCCAATCGAGACAATGAAAGAAGAAGCCGCGCATACCTCCAAAGACCGCGATGAACTAGAATTTTCAACTGCATTGGCGGAAAAACTTGGCATAACACCTAATCTAAATTCCTATAACTGGGGTTTGCGGCACATGTTATTAAACGGTGCATATACCCCAGCAAGATTCCGGCTTGAGGGTTTACATAGTAATCCCAAAGCAGCATTAAAATCGATTGAAGAAACCGCGCTTTATAGACATACCTTACTTAAAGCACATGATAAGGTTCCTTCTTTGGTTTCTCTATGTTTGTTTCAGCTCAATAAACAAAAAAAAGAAGAGAAGCAAGGAATGGAGACATTTTCATTATCAAATACATTATGAAAAGCACACTATATTCAAGCCGGGAGTTAGGTTAAGAGCTTAATTCCTTCATAAATCGCTTTATAAACTACACGAAATCTTATTCTTTGACTGCTCTCTCAAAAGAGTCCGAAAGTGTTTGATGTTCTGTATGCAAAGTCATTTGTCTTAAATCCAGTCTTGAAATAATTTTCATCATCGTTGTATTGTTGATTTTTCTTTCTTTTCGCAAAGTGCGCAATTCCAAATGAGCCCCTTCTAGAGCCGCATATCTTAATTGCCGCTCAATTGTTAACGCTAACATACTCTTGATCTTTTCATGTTCAGAACCATGATTGGAAGCGATAAATTGATTAAAAGTCGCGATTAATTTATCTGCAACCTCGATGCATAAAGCTTTATCTACATCATTAATCTCTTCACATAAATTCTTCATTTTTATTTTGATTGCTTCAACTGCAGCTTTGCTTAATGCCAGTACTGCTTCATTTTCCTCATTTTGAGTATGTCTATGCATCAAGTTCTTCAATCCAGGCGTTATTAACGGCAAGAGCAAACTACTTATTAAAAGGGAACAAAGAACAACGCCAATCACCAGGATGATTAAAAGCTTTCGTTCGGGGAAAGGAGCTCCATTAATCGTATGAGGTAAAGATAAGATCGCCGCCAGAGCAATCGCTCCCCGTACCCCACCTAGTGAAAAGGTGCCGATTATTTTTATATTAGGGAAACGCCATGTACTACGTTTTCTTCTAGAAATTAATGCTTCAAAAGGCAAAGTTAAATAAATCCATAAGGTTCGCAATAAAATTAGCGTCACCGTGATAAGAACAACAATTTGTGTATATTCAGAGAAACTGTACCCTGTAGTCGCAAGAAATTTAATCGAATGGGGTAAATACAAACCCAAGAGAATAAATATGATTCCGTTTAAAGTGAGATCGAGCACTCCCCAGACAAAATGGCCTTCAATACGCATTTTGGCCATTGTTCGATCTAAAAATCCGGCTCTATCTACAGTAAAACCAGCAGCAACCGTAGCTAGAACTCCTGAAAATCCTAACTTTTCTGCGACTAAATATACACTGAAGGGTAATAGTAATAACAAAAGATTTTCCGTAGTGGTCTCATGAGCGCTATGTTGGGTTAATTTTCCCAATAGTGAAATAAAAATATAAGTAAGAATAAAACCCACAGCGATCCCACCTAGACTAATAAATAATAAACTAAATGCTGCCCCCTTAAGTGAAAATACACCTGTGACCATCGCGGCAACCGCTAATTTAAATGAAACCAAGCCTGAGGCATCATTTAAAAGAGCTTCTCCTTGTAAGATATGCATAATTCGTTCAGGTATCCGAGCTCCGGCAGTCATGGATCTAAGGGATATTGCATCTGTTGGAGAAAGTGCTGCAGCTAATGCAAACGCCGCGGGTAACGGAATGAGTGGAACGAACCAATGGACTAAATAACCAATCCCTGCTACGGTGAAAAAAACCAACCCAATTGAGAGCATAATAATGGGTCTGGTATAGAGCAAAAACTCACGTTTAGGAAAATGCCAACTGTCATTGAATAACAACGGTGGGATGAACAATAACATAAAAAGTTCAGGATTAAATCCCACATCAAAGGTAGGAAATAAAATTGCCAGAATTGTTCCTATAGTAATTTGAATTAATGGAGCGGGTAGAAAAGAAATAAAGCGTGTTATCACTCCAGAGATAACCAATAAAAAAAGAAGAGTTAAACAAATTAAAACACCTTCCATTGCTCTTATCTCCTTAGGCTAATCAATTAATTCTAATAAATTACGTCATTATCCATGAGGAAAATTTCAAAAACCAATCCCCTGACACTACATACAGTTGAACATAACCTCTAGTGAATGTAAAACACTTCAATGTACGTGAATAGTCAATCTAATTGCTTGGTTCCTATTAATGACCTATTCGGTGCAGAGAACTTCAAAAGGCCAATTAATATTCCAATTGCATAATTTGCGTACACACAGTAATCTTCATTAAATCCGCTGCTGGTATCATAGTAGTGTCAGTGGAGCACCTCGAACCTCTCTGAATAAAGTTACAAAATCATCCACACAGACGGAGAAATTTAGATGATAACGTTCAAAAGATTAACAATAGCCTTGGCCATGCTCTTACTCTCTATGGCTAATTGCCTTGCAACAGCTGCCAGTGATAACACTCAAAACCAACTTAATGTGTTCCTAATATCCGATCCGCATGTGGATATTACAAAAAAACAACCGACACACATAAATCCCTATCCCAATACTTCCGAAGAACTGGACCCTGAAAGCTTTAAAACATTAATAGCTAGTATTGGCGGACAAATTGATTTGGATCAACAAACAAAGCATGCCGTTCTTTTGCTGGGTGACTTACCAGCCCACAACGCCTATTCGCGTAAAACCACAAAAGACAACATCAACTTGGTTTTTGAACAACTGAATGAAAAAATAAATCCTTCACCTTATTTTTATATTTTTGGTAATAATGATTCGGTGCAACGAGATTATGGGCCATTTACTTATAACGATGAATCTGCTTCTGATTTGTTAAAAGCGATAACAGGAAATGATGATGGATTTCTTTCAACAGGGCTTAAATGTCCTTTTAATGGGGAGGCTTGTATCAGCCAAGAAAACCAGAAATACGGCTATTACTCCGCATACCTAGGGGATCATCTCAAGCTTATTTCATTAAACAGTGTGGTATTTGTATCAAGACCAGGATTTTCACCATCGCGGGAGGGTGCCACCGAAGAGCTTCAGTGGTTAGAAAATGAACTTAAAACAAGTAAAGCAAACCATGAGCGTGTTCTTTTAGCGATGCATGTCCCACCACAAAGTTGGGAAACAACCTATAAAGACTCGTTTAAAAGAATTATAAAAGCGTATCCGGAACTGGTTATTGGCATGCTTGCAGCGCATACTCACTTTGATGAAATCCATGCAATTAAAGTAGAACGAAATGGTTATGTCATTCCCATCATATATTCTGCTTCTATTGGATCAGATCATGGCAATGCTTCTTCTTTTAAAACCCTGAAGTTATCAAGATCTAATGCACAAGCCCCATGGCAATTAAACGATTACATTACTTATAATTTCATCGGTGCTACCGCAGCTAAAAGTCGACTCAATCAGTATTATGATTTCAATCAAGCCTTCTGCTCAGGAGCAAGTTCGGTAGGAAGTTGTCTTAACAAACACATTAATAACAATAAATTTGACAGTGCCACCAGCACATTAATGAGCAAACACTACACAGCCGGAAACCCCAATAATAGTCAAAAAATTGATCCATCCTCAAAGTGGCTCATGATCATAAAGTGATACACTAGGAAACACTCTTAAAAGACAACGTGTCATTCCCGCGCAAGCGGGAATTCCCTCTCACCAATAAAGTAAGTTTGATTTGATGAGTAAATTCCCGCCTTGGACCTAGCTATTAAAAAAATCTAAAACAGAACCCTCTGCTGCCAGCGTATCATCAAAACCCAGTTTCATTAATTGACGAGTGAAGGCTTTTTCAAATAATAAAAAGCTGAGTAGATCACCAGAATGTCGTTTCGCACCCAGAAAATTAAGAAACATACGTAATAGAATAGGAATGTTATGGTATTGAGATTGAGCCATGCCGGCTACATCCGTACTAGGCCGTAAATGCAAGGTTTGAATTGGCCGCCAATGAGCATCTTCCTTCTCTGTAGGTATCATGCGAGCCATATGATTCATATGGCCAACCATCTCAAGATCACGTTCAAGATTATCTAAAAACAACCCATTGACCATTCCCCCTAACACACGGGAAAAATCAATATCACTGCTTTGTAATTTCTCTACGTCACTAACATTGGGTAATGTACGTGTACCAATTATTAAAATTTTATCGACTTGACTACGAATAGCACCTCGTAGAGGAGCCGCTAATCCCACATGCCCATCTCCATAATGAAGTCCATTTATTTTAGCGGGTGGAAAGAATAACGGTAATGAGGTTGATGCTAGAAAATACTCCATTTTAAGATTAACTCGTTGACTACTATGAAGCGGATCATCCCAATCCTCAAACTTTTCTGCATAATGTTGATAAAAGGAAATGGTTTTTTGGGCTTCATAACAGTTGCTGATGATTTCTAACATTTCCAAATTTTTATTTTTAATAACCCCTTCCAAAGTCTCAAAATTAATAATGTTGGTGATGAACTGACGCAAAGGCGAGGTATCCAGAATATGTCCCAACAAGCGTTGCTTAGTAAGCATACTGTTCATATTGCGCATTGCCGATACGCTGAGCGCGTAGTTACTGGACTTAAATATGTGCTGACAAGTAATGTTGCTCCATAATTCATTTAACTTGTTCGTACCCGCAGAAAAATCCAGTGCATTTTCAGCGATTACTGCGGCATTAATACTGCCAACACTAACGCCAGTGATCATACTGAAAGGAATTTTCCTTACACCAAGAATGGTGTTGATCGCATGGAGTACGCCTGCCTGATAGGCTCCACGAGCTCCACCACCCGCTAAATAAAGTGCGATTTTGGTCATTTCTTACTGTTTTTTGGGAGAGAAATAAAAAAATATAGCCCCATTGCGTGGCGCTGGCAAGTTATAAACTATGTTTCTCACCTTAGAAATCTCTTTAGTTGAAAAGATTTTTATAGATTTATCAACTTAAAAGAATGTTCCCTCACCACTTTGGATCTTGACATAATATTTATTAAGTTGTATATTTGTACATTAATAGTACAATTTTGTGAAATTTAATGTCCCATTCTACTGTACACCACAAGTTAAATGAAAAAGCAGGTTTACCACAAACCTTTGCTTGCTTTTTTTATTTTAGCTTTTTTAGCCCGGAGCTGGGTGGTCGGTAGAATTAACTAACATTCCAACCCCCAGCAGAGTCTGGGGGTTTTTGGTACCCGAATTCCCAGACAACAAAGCATGGGCGTTGGATAGAACCAAAGAGGAGTGTATATCATGCGCCATCCACCACGAACACATCGTTCTCCCCCTCTATCCACAGTACTTACTGATTTAAGGAGGGTATGATGAGCTATTCAGTCTTAAAAAAACTCCCTTCTGTAGAATCAATTCTTCAAGAAATTCCTTTATCCCTTTCTGCCCACCAGCAAATTACTCGCGATCGAAGAGAAGTCAAAGCGATTTTAGAAGGCCGTGATGATCGGCTTTTAATGATAGTGGGTCCTTGTTCTGCGTGGCCTAAACAAGCTGTTCTGGAGTACGCCAACCGTTTAGTGAAATTGAATGAGAAAGTTAAACATGAATTAAAATTAATCATGCGGGTATATATCCAAAAACCTCGTACAACTAAAGGATGGACAGGTCCTGTAAACCAGCCTGATCTATTTTCTGAACCCGATATTGCAGCCGGAATAAAATATACTCGCGATATGATGATTAAAGTCATTGAGATGGGACTTCCAATTGCCGATGAAGCACTGTTTACTCACAATGCTAAAGGGTTTCTTGAACTTCTCTCATGGGTAGCAATCGGAGCACGCAGCTCCGAAGATCAAGAACACCGAATTTTTGCTTCGGCTTTAGATTGTGCCGTAGGATTAAAAAATCCCACCCATGGTTCCTTGGCGATTGGGGTGAACAGTATTATTGCCTCCCAACACTCTCACGTGGCAGTATTTGATGGTTATGAAGTGCAAACTCACGGTAATAATCATGCTCATATGGTTTTACGTGGTTCAAACAATGCTCCTAACTATTCAATTGCTCATCTTAAGGAAGTAAAACAATACATGGATATGCATCAAATCGTTAACCCTTCGGTCATCGTTGATGTCAGCCATGATAATTGTTTGATTGAAGGCAAAAAAAATCATCAATTACAACCCTCAATTGCTTTAAGCGTTTTAGAAAGTATTAGGAAGTATCCTGATTTAAAACAATTGGTCAAAGGGTTCATGGTTGAAAGTTTTATCAAAGAGGGAAATCAAAAAGTGGACTCTGTTCACCCCGAGGATCTTGACTTAGGCGGCTTATCCATTACTGATCCTTGTTTAAGCTGGGAGCAAACAGAGCGCTTTCTGTTGGAATTAGCGGAGTTGCGGTCGTTGGAGAAAACAGATTTACCGAAGGAGGCTCTTGCATGATTACTTTATTGGGTATTTCAGGGGATGCGGGCTCGTTTTCTGAAGAAGCGGCACTGGTTTATGCTAAGCAGAAAGGGATAGCTCCCATGTTGGTTCACTTACTGGATATGGAAGGTGTTCTTGATGCGATTGAACATGAGACCATAGATTTGGGCATATTTCCTGTGGTTAATCTTTTAGGCGGCTTGGTAAAACCCGCATTTTTAGCAATGGGAAAGCATTTATTTACCCCCATTGATGAATTATGGCATGAGATTAATCAATGTTTGCTTGTAAGACCCGGTGTGCAATACCACCAAATTTCGTACATCGTGTCCCATCCTCAAGGACTCGCTCAATGTCGCCAGTTTTTGCAAAAACAGTTTAAAAATATTGAACAAATAGAGTGGATTGATACCGCAAAAGCAGCAAAGGATTTGGCAGACGGGACTTTGCCAGCTCATTCGGCAGTTATTGCACCGGCACGTTGTGCACAACTTTATGGTTTAGAAATAATAGCCGCCGATATTCAAGACAGTAAACCGAATCGAACGGCGTTTATCTTAGTAAAAAAACATGCTGATAACGCAACTCTTCTCAAGTAAGGAGAACATCATGGATACACTCGATGAATTGAGAAAACAAATTGAACAGGCAGATGCGAACCTCATTGAACTATTAGCGAAACGGCAGGAATTGTCGAAACAAATTGGGGCTTTAAAATCAAAAGAAGGGAAAAAAATAACGGACCGATCGCGGGAGAAACAATTATTCGAATATTACGGGCATTTATCCAAAGAGTACCATTTACAACAAGAATTTATAAATCGTGTATTCAAAATCATTATCGCAAACTCTAGAAAGGTACAAAAATAATGAGGCATTTACCTGAGAATTCAGCCACTGTTGTAATCAACTCATTGGCTCAACAAAAGATAAATGCCGGCATTAAAATTTATAACCTAAGTGCCGGTGAACCTAAACTTCTACCTCATCCCTCTATTGTCACTGCTACGATGCAGGCTCTTAAACAAGGACATACCCTTTACCCGCCAATATCTGGAATCCCAAAATTGCGCCACCTTGCATGTGAATGGATGAATGAATGGTATGGCTGTTCATTTCAAAAAGAACATTGTCTTGTGGTTAACGGTGGAAAATTGGGAATCTATTTGTTGATGCAATTACTGTTGGAAGAGGACGATGAAGTCATAATTCCCGCTCCCTATTGGGTCTCCTATCCAGCTATAACTAAATTATTTGGCGGTGTCCCCATCGTCGTGGAAACCCAAGAAACCGAAGGATGGAAATTGACACCGCAATCTCTCAAAAATGCATGCAGTAGTAAAAGCAAAATTTTGATTTTGAATAATGCAACGAACCCCACAGGTGCCTTGTATACGGAATCTGAACTTATCGAATTATTACAAATCGCTCACGAACAGAATCTCTTAGTTATTGCAGATGAAGTTTATAGTGCCCTCACCTATGATGAGCATGCCTATGTATCCTGCGGCTCTTTCTCCCAGTTTCAAGAGCGGGTCATTATTATTCAAAGTTGCTCAAAAAATTTTGCCATGACCGGTTGGCGAATCGGTTTTGTGTTTGCCCCTCAATCCATTATCCAACCCTTAACTTCATTAGTAAGTCAAAGTACCAGTGGTGTAACCACCTTAAGCCAATGGGCGGCTGTTGCTGCATTAAATGAAATAAATCTAATCAGTACTTGGGTCCAACAATGCATGCAAAATAGAAGAAATATTCTCATTAAAGCTTTGCATGAATCTTTGGGCTTAGCTATAAAACAACCCTCGTCATCCCTTTATCTATTTCTTTCATTAGAAAGTCTGGGGTTTAAAAAAATGAATTCCGAAGATTTTTGTAAACACGCCTTAGAAGAAGCAAATGTTGCCCTTGTGCCAGGAATTGCATTTGGAAAGGAAGGTTATGTCCGCTTATCATTTGGAGGAAATGAAGAAGAATTAATCGCAGGGGCTCATGCTTTGGCACGGTGGCTCCATTCATATGCTAGTTAAATTAGGGGACATAGATATTTACCTGTAGCGCCAAACGGCATAAAAAGGCCCATAAACAACCATTTTGCTCTTATTTTTTGCAAGTTAAATTGCTTATATGTATAATTACAAGCCAATTTGTAAATAGGCAATATAATGAAGACGATAGTTGTAACTGAGGGTGAGCACAAAATAGTTTTGTTGGATATCGAACATATCCGACTTCATGAAATGTCAAAATATTATACGACACTCTTACAGTATCATAAGCTCGACGAGGCTATAGAATTATTGTCAAATCTTGATGAAAAAGAATATTGGCGTGCTGCCATATTATTAAAAAACTTGCAAAAAAGGCAAGAAGATGAAAAGGAAGTTGAAATCCACGCACTGTTAGAACAATGCCACGATTTCTCACTCTTCTTTGAACCTAACTCGGATCAACTTCCGAGTATGCAGGGACTTAGTTGCTATCGAGTAGGTGCCGATGCAGGCGCTGGTTTTAAGGAAGGTGATATTGATGTCTTAGGTACCGAAGGCATCCTGAACTGTACTGGAATTTTAGTTGTCCATAAGGATCAAAAGGGAACTCCTTGTTATTACATGGGGCACATTCTGGGTGATCGAACAACCAAAACAACCGTTAAAGAAGAATTAGATCGAGTTCTTTCTGATATCCAAGAACTTACTGGTAAAGAACTCTTATGGTCAGACTTAGCAGGTCAAGTTACTCTGGTAGGAACCGGAAGTGACACAGATGAACCGAGCTTATGTTACAAACAAACATTTAAAATATTGACTCAAGAAGGGGCCAAACCCACTCCATTATTTGGCAGCAGTGCCGCCTTTAATTTAACCGGGAAAGGAGAATTAATCATACTCGACCCTACCGGACTGCTGCATCAGGGCATTGAATCCGGCTATCCTAGAGTGAGTCATGGCGCTTATTCTCCTGTGAATAACCTTACTGAGAACCCATTAAAGCAAACAATTGCTGAAGAAACTGATGATGATTTTTCTTATACAAATCCATTTCTTTTCAGCAAACTTTAAATTTTAATTTATTATTGTGGGTAACGGTTGTGCCTCATAAAGGCCTATCGCGAACATAAGTTGATGACGCGTACCAGCAGGCATTGAAGTACTTAGAGGCAAACTCTATAATTCCTCTTTATCTAAATTACAGGATATAACATGACCCTCGATGAAAACACCCGCCCTGCTGAAACGTTAACGAATGAAGATTATGCCAAAGCCATGAATTTTATCGGACAAAACTTATTAACCTCTTTGGTTCAATCCGTGGAAAAACTACCACCCCATTTTCGTAATAATAATGTAATATCTCAGGCATTATCTGCATTCGTAGCTAATATTATTTATAAACAATCACCAGGAAATCCTGAATCATGCCAGCAAATGCTTGAGGCGATTACAAAACTTGTCAAAATGCAATTAGAGAACCTCCCCCAACTTGCAAAATAAATGGATCCCGGGTGCATCCAAAGGACATAACCCGGGTTTTTACTGCATTTTCCTCCAGAAAATCAATGTTCTGTTACCCACAAATAATTTTCAAAGATCCTGAATTAATCCGTCTTGCTATAATGAACATAGAAACCAGCATTTTCAACTGGAGTGATCATGGACGGTAAAAAGAACTACACCCTGCTTCGCATGGCCTTGATTATTTTTGGACTAGTTTTTATCTTCGTGATATACCCATTAACTTTTTTATGGCCCTCCGGATGGGCTTGGCACCAATCTGGACATAACGTCTATTTACAAATGATATTAGGTGTCTATGCCACTTTAGGGGTGTTCTTGCTACTGGCAGCAAGAAATCCAGTTCAACATTTAAGTCTGATTTGGTTTACTGTGTGGTCGAGTGTGGTTCATGGGGCTATTATGGCTATTCAGTCATTTTATTACCCACAACATTTTGCTCATTTATATGGGGACGTTCCTGCTTTATTCATTATCGCCATGGTCTTGGCTTTTTTAACACCTCGCCGTAGTGCTCTGAAATAGAAAACTTAGGTTTTTAAGGAGTTAGAGGGAGAAGATAATTCATAGTTGGGGCTGACATAAATTGGACATGAATATGATCATTTCATCCATTACTGATTATCGGGAAGCTGCCCGACGAAAATTACCTCGGTTTCTCTTTGATTACATTGAAGGGGGTGCCTTTACGGAACAAACTCTTAAAGCAAATACCGAAGATCTCGCAAAGATATTATTGCGGCAACGAGTTTTAAAGAATGTAGGGCACCCTCATTTTGAAACAGAACTATTAGGGCAAAAATTGGCAATGCCAATCATTTTAAGTCCAATTGGACTTACAGGAATGTATGCTCGACGTGGTGAGGTACAAGTAGCCAAAGCAGCAGCCCAAAGAGGGGTGCCTTTTGTACTCTCAACAGTATCTCTATGCTCTTTGGAAGAAGTGTCCAGCCAAAGCACTCAACCCATTTGGTTTCAACTTTATATCCTAAAAGATCGGGGCTTTATGCAGAACGTTCTTGAACGAGCCCAGGCCTGTGGTGTGACCAATCTCATTTTTACAGTCGATATGTCAACCCCGAGTGCACGGTATCGAGATCTCCACTCTGGAATGGCAGGTCCATTTGCGCACGAACGTCGTTTATTACAAGCCATGTTAAAACCCTCCTGGGCTTATCAAGTTGGCATAAGAGGACGTCCGCACGATTTGGGTAATATCTCAGCCTATTTAAACAAAAAGATTGGTTTAGAAGATTACATCTCCTGGCTAAATAATAATTTTAATCCCTGCCTTAGTTGGTCGGATCTGGAATGGGTACGTAATTTTTGGAGTGGACCTTTACTTATTAAAGGAATACTGGATCCTGAAGATGCAAAAGACGCCGCGAGATTCGGTGCAGATGGCATTATCGTATCCAATCACGGAGGGAGACAACTTGATGGGGTATCATCCACAGTAAAAGCCCTTCCAAAGATTGCAGATAAGGTACACTCTGATCTCACCGTTCTCGTCGATTCAGGAATCCGCTCTGGACTTGATGTTATTCGCATGCTCGCACTAGGTGCTCATGCAGTGCTTATAGGTCGACCAACCGTTTATGCTTTAGCAGCAAGAGGGCAAGCAGGAGTCGAACATATGCTCGATATCATTCATAACGAAATGAGTATTGCCATGACATTGATGGGAGTGAACTCCTGCACAGAGATTAACCAATCTCATATTCGTATACCCTATGAATAATCACTTAGAACATTTTATAAAATAACAGACCGCCACTAGGCTTAATTAAAAATTAGATTTTTAATTATAATCAATAATTTTTACCCATACTCATCGAGCAATTCGATTCAATGCTCTACACTCAATAAATAGGAATAAATTGTATGTGCCTCAAGGACTTACGCCAAGCGGAGACTCATATTATGGAGGCTCAGTTTAAAATCGAGGAATCGTTTAATAAACAATTAGCGATAGAAAAACAAAAAACCAGTGCAAATCCCACTGGAGAATATTCTTTTTTTAAGATCCAGCACCAACAGAGTTTTGACCCTCTTTATCCAAAAAAATTGTCTATTTCACACGTTGCTCAAGGTGCTCGGAGTGGTGATTGTTATCTTCTTTCAGTTATCAATGCCATCCTTGCTTTGCCCAATGGCGAGCAATATATTCGTGAATCAATGTTTGAGCACAAAAATAAAATCCATGTTCGTTTTTATAAGGATGAGGAGCCCCAATGGCTTATCCTTGAAAAATCACTCCCCACTTCCTGGGGCATTTTGAGTTCTGGTCCAACCTGGGTTCGTTTTCTAGAAAAAGCTTATGTTACTTTTATGGGGGTAATTACAATAAAACTTTAACAAGCGGCGATAGCCGGAATGCTTTAAAAGCCTTTCTGGGTGGTTTTAACGACTCTATTGCGACCTCCAGACAAGCTGAGGGGCCTCTTGCAGAGTTATATAAACAGGTAATTTATGGCTGCTGTACAGGTAAAGATATTTATTCCTTAATTTTTCTTTTGCGTCCACATGATCAATTAGCGAGTACTTCTAATATGCGTCAGTATGTTTTTGATAATCACCAAGAACTATTGGATGCATGGTGGAATTGGGTTCATCTAAACCAAAAAAACTTTGAACAATTGCTCAAAAATCATCTCTTTTTAACGAAAAAGACCTTTACTACTTTTATGAGGGAGCAAATGAGTAACAGCATTAATCCTCCCGTTAAGGCAATCGCCTCTGTAGAACAATGGTTGGATGAATATGGCATTTTACCGGAGGAAAACAAATACAGTTATGATGAAATAAAATTATTCCTTTCATTAAAAAATGCTCATGAAGAACAAAGGCCTATTGTCTGCAGTCCAAAGGAAGATCCACCAGAAGGAATTACCATGCAGCATACTTATGCCTTGATTGGCATCAAAGAAAGCAAAATATCCCATCGAAAATTTGTAATTCTGCGCAATCCGCATCACGAAAACCGCAATTGGTTTTCTCATTATTTCTTTTATGGAGGTCGACACTCTATTGAACGGCAAGAAAATGGAACCACAATGCTCACTATCTCACCGGTGAAACGGTCTACCATTACTATGGAACTCAGGGATTTTGCCCATTCATTTGCTTATATCGATTGTGGTCGCTCTTTACAAAATAAGGAACTCTGTAAACAACACGCAGAAAATCTCCATCATCCTAACCAGGGTTTTGAGCATATCTCCTAAGTTGATTTACAGCCATTTCTTCTTTTTGAACAAAAGATACAAGAATAATGCACAGATAAATATTAAACCCAGCGCCCCAAAATATCCGTATTGCCAATGTAATTCGGGAATCCAGACAAAATTCATTCCATAAATTCCAGTAATTAAATTTAACGGCAAAAAAATAGCTGCAAATGCTGCGAGTATGGCCATAGTTTCACTCATTTTTTGCATCAGCTCATTATCGATTTGCCCTAATAAGCTATTTAATATCTCACGAATAGAATCTACCTCGTTGATGATCAGGTGACAATGATTCGATAAATTAGATAAGGAAGAACGGCATTTTTGAGAAATGACTAGAATATTTCGACTGGTAATTCGCATTAAAATTTCTCTTATTGCAATCATATAACGTTTGATCTGGAGAGTTTGATGTTTTACCTCTGCGACATTTTTATAAATATTCTCCGGAGTGGTTTGCAATAAAGCATCGAATTGCTCTGCTATTTCTTCATAATGCAAAAGAACCTTAGCATAATCATTAATAATCCCCTCCAGAAATAAAAATAATATAAAACCAGGTGTTTTAGCATAATGAACTGATTTTGAGCAATTATTGAAGAATTCAAATAATACGGGCAGAGGCTCATGCGACGCGGTAAAACAATAATTTTCAGTAAGATGAATGACTAAAGTATCCAAATTAATTTCATTCTTATCACTTAACTCCAGCGAGGATAAACATTTAATTTGCAATGTTAGCGCACTATCATTATCAATAAGATTGGCTAAAATATTTTCCTCAGAGCATAACTGAATGACCTCATTGGGTAATCTTAGTTTTTCGACTACTTGATTAAAAGCATCCTCTTGATTTAAGTTACTATGGACCCAATAAATTTTATTAATTTCGTGAGTATTAATACTTAATTCATCAAGGGCAACTTGTTTAACGCTGTGGTCGGTTAGATCAAATTCGATTGCTATGGTATCAAAAGTATTCATTTTAACATGCACCTTTTTCTGGTGTGTGGAGGCCTAATAATGAACTCAGAATACTGAGTAGCATTGGCAATTCCATTTATACAAATTTAGCACAAATACAACCAATAGATTAAAAAATACCCAAAAGTTAATTAATTTTAATATTCTCTTAAGATTTTAATTATAAAATACAGCGATTGTTAAAACTATTTCATGCAGCTGTGGGATATAAAGACCCCAAAAAATTCTGTATGAGCGGAGGACTGGTACAACTTAAGCGATCTTAAATCAATGAGCTGGATTTGTTGATAGATTTTTTAAGTATATCAGTGGCATTTAACAAAAAACTCAACAATTTTATAGGTGAGTGCCATTTATTGCACCTTCTTAAATCATGCTTTTCATTCATATCCATCCAATTGAGTCGATTTCTTCAGACTAATTCAATACTTATTTATTTTTCATTTTAAATTACGAACTAACTTTTTTAAGGTACAAAAATGACCATACGCTATTTATCCTTTGATTTTGATGGATGTTTATTTAATAAAGAATACTGTAAATTACCACATGACGATTTTAGCAAGCACCTGGGTGAGGGGGTTCTTGATACAAATAAAGATTTCCTAGATTGGCTTAAAAGAGAAAATGCTGAATTTTCAGCAGCCTATGCCTTCATTGGTTCTACAAGACAAGATTATTATACCGATCTAATAAATGGTGGCACTATCTTTAATTTTAAAGGTTCTTGCTGTCCGGCAATGGAAACCATTTGTAACCATCTCGCCATCCACTTTGATCCCTTGTTGCTGGCAGATTTAGAGGGCGATTTGGAAAGTGGCACTTCATTCAAACGTATCATGGATGAAATCAGAAATAATTCTTGGATGGATACTACCAACAATATTCATAAACATGCCTCTTTAGACATCCATCAGATTGATGAATGCAAACGAACTATTCTTTTTGCACAAATGCAAAAAGCGTCCATAGATCATCCAGGTGAAGAAATAATATTTGATTTTTTTGATGATCGGTTGGATATATTATATGCATTAAAAAATTATTTTACCCAACATCCCCATATGATTCCCATCAATGTACATTTACGCTTACATGCCTATGCGGGAAAAGATGTCAGCTTACAAGCTGAAATTCAGGGACTAGGGATACCACTATCTTCCTATGGAGCATGTTTTAAACAAATGCAAGAAAACATTAAGGACTTAGACTCGGTTGCGAACGTGCTTAAAGAATTGATGCTCGAAATGTATCCTGAACTGCAGCAGCTATTAACCGGAAAGAAACAAGAAGTACGCAAGCCTGTAATTCAAACTAAACCTAAGTCTGAAATTTCAGAAGGTCAAGCTCTTTACCAAAACATTATAAAAAGTCCTTATTTTGTAGCCAATGCAGAAGAAGCAACAACCGTTCTAAAAAATAACAAAGAATTACCTTTTGTAATTCGTGAAAGTCGTTCCCAATTACCAGGAATGATTACGTTTACCCTCGTATCCGATACATCAAAAGGGATTATTTTTTCACGCTATGCCCTTAATCATCAAGGTGAACTATTTAGCGTCGATGATAAAGGTGCTTACAAAATACCATTTTCCGGAGACTTATTTGGGGCTTTAAAAGCGGATATTGACAGAGTGAAAAAACGAGTGGACAGCGTATCGAAACTGGAAGAGATCACATTTACTAGTACAACTGCACCCACAGAAAACAAAGCGAACTTAACTAAAGGGCTTTTGGCTGCAGAAAAAGGATTTTTTGCGGATTCAGAAAAAACGAAGCCCACAACAGCAGCTGTTCATAACTGGAATTTGCAACCTTAAATAATAATCCTGAGGCAAGTATAGGTGTAACCTATGCTTGTCTTTACAGCCTTAGCAATTCCGCTTAGCCGTTCCAACTATCTTGCATTTTAATCTCCTTAGTAACAACATTTTCATAATTATTTTTTATCAAATCCTCTTGAACTTTTATAGAGATAAGTTAACTATCAAGATGGGCCCTAAATATCCAATGGCGTTTATTGGTGTACACAAAAGGATTTACTATGCAAACAAAAATACCCTCCTCAAAAAAAGTTTCAAAAAAGAATCCTACAGACAGCAGAGCCTTACCACTTCAATTAATACAACACGCCGAACCCGATCGGACGTATTACATAAGAAGCACGGTAACAGAACTCAGCAATTTTTTTTCGTTACGAGTTAAAGAGCTCTACAATACTCTGGCATGGACTTTCTCTTTAGACTCTATGGATTGGAGTACTTTTAAAAAATACATGTGGCCAGCAATTTCTTCAGGCGCCGCATTACTTCTTGGCGATTATCTAACCCCATATCTTAGTGAATACCTCATGGGAAACCCGGAATATGATTTTATTATCAAATTTCTTTATGGGGCGACCATCTTAGGGTATTGCGCGTTAAACCGAATTACGGATAAGAAACTTGATTCTGGAGCAGCACTTTCTATTGCAGTAGCTAATGAAATTACCGCAATCGTTTATATGTATAGTTCCGTTTTTAAAGGAACTACCTTTTTACTCAATGAACAAATTTCTGATGAATATTCATTAATTGCCGGATTGGGAGCCAGTGCATTAGTTGTTCCAAGTGGCATTTCTTATCTTACTCAAAAAGCACAAGAGTTGTTGGTCCGCTTCCAGTATAATCGCGGGGCCCAGCGATCGGACACAGCGGTTATTTCCAGTGGCCTGACTCCCTTATCTAATCTCTATTTTCAAATAAATCATTTTATCGCCAGCGAGTTGATGATCAGTTCACGCGCTTTCCAATTGGGTTTAATTTCTCACAATATTCGATACGCCGACAGAATTGTGCAAAAATTTCGTAACTTACCCGCATTATTAGCCGATTTGACCCCATCAACCATAAAAAAAATGCGTTTACAGCAAGAAAAACTGGATCATGATTACGAATACAATCATAAATTACATCGGGTTTTAAGATTTACCGCGAGCGGTTCAAAATTTGTTGAAATTCCCAGATATCAGCTTCGAACAGGAGATTTGGTGCTTTGTGATGAACGTATCAATTTGGATTGTGTTCCGATATCTGGGGAGTTGATAGCCCTGCAACGAAATTTGGAAGGTGATTTTACAAAAACATTGGAACGAAAAAAATTTAGCGTCAATCTTAAAGCTCAAAATGGAGAGGATGTTTGGATTGAGCATCATACAAAACCTGATCTTTCATCAAATTACAACAAAATAGACTTATATGCGGTAAGGGATGGCAAACAAGCCGGAGTGCTTGTAGGTGATAAATTAAATACCTACAATCAGGACAATATTTTTATTCAAATCAAACCTGAGAAAGAGTTGTTGTTGAATAGCAATTATGAAAAAAAAGCCTACATAAATGAAATTATCGCAAAGCGCAAACAACGAAATGTCTTATATTCTATTCTAGGCTCTATAATTATGGCGGCGTTCTTGCAAAGAGACATTACCCAGATGCCTGCGGAAACACTCCGGCTCATGTTCACACTTTTTCAAACCATGATTCCCTTTTCTGAAGCCTTTTTACGCGAAACAGTGAATAGTCGCTTGATGAAAAAACTAAATAGTAATTTAGGAGATCAACCTTTTGAAACTATTGATGCGTTACGAATTGTGGATCTATGTAATGCCCTTGGGGGATACTATCGTGAGCAGTTTGCCAATGGTGTCGCTATTATTTCAGATAAAACGGGAACTTTGACTACCACACGAATGGATGTGCTTGGCTTATGGACTCCCGACATGTCCTCCGAAGTTCAGCAACTTCTCAAGGAAAAAAAAGACGAGATGCTTCTACCTGAAACGGCACAATGGGTTAAATCATTTGAAGTATTTTGTTATGCCTTTACCAATAATAAAAAAGAATTAGAACCCGAAGAACACGCAATTTTAGAATTATTCAAAACCTTATTGGCGGATCCACACTGTTTGGAAGTAACGACTCTTGGTAATAACCATTTTAGAAAGATGATTACTACCATGGAGAAGAAAAAAGAGATTGAGACGTTTCATTTGGGTTTATATCGTACGTTCGGAGGGCGCCTAACACTTGTCCAGGATGGGGAACATTTTGCTCTGGTCTTTTGCGGCGTACCTAAAGCCGATGCGTTTCAAAAAACATCACTGCTGCAAGACTATAATAAGATGCAAAGTCGCACTGCGGTCTTATCGCGTGATTGGTGTATTGCACAAACCAAACTGAATGAACACGACTTTACAATTTTAAAGAAATTATTTGATAGAGATGATAAAAAAGCGATAGAGCGCTTCCTTCTAGAACATCCAGACTTACTTAAAAATTTGGAATACCATGGTACATTTATTGTTGATAATCCTGTAAAAAAAGGTGCAGATCAATTTATTGCTCAATGTAGGGAAATATCGGTTCCGGTATTTGTAGCAACGGGTGATACCACGAAAGCGGCAGTAAATATTGCCAAAGTATTATGTCCAGAACATGCAAAAAGGATTATCACTATTCGAGCAGCCCATATTGAAGAAGAAAACCTTAACCTTTTAAGCGAAGAAGTGTGTTCCCCTGATTCCACTGTTATTTTTGCGGGGATTAATGAAGCCATATTAGCCCGTTTTAAAACATTAATGACTCGCGATAAAGAAAAACGGCCTGTAATTATTTTTGCAGAAATGAGTACTGAGAGCAAAGGTATCCTCGCAAGGTATCTCAAAGACCATCATTATTTTGTGGTCGCAAATGGGGATGGGACTAATGATCTAATGATGATGAAAAATTCAGACGTGGTCATTGCCCATCATTCAGATGATGGTACTTTTGCCCCTGGGGTTGATGCCTTATCGAATATCAGTGAAGAACAACTAAGAAGATTATTTGGTTCTGAGAAAACCTTTTACGAACTTTTTGATATTAATCTTCCCAAGAGCTTATTTATCCAGCAATTCGCTCCTTTAGCCAATTCACAAGAAAAACCCAGCATGGCTTTAGCACTTAAAAGTGGGAAGATGACTTTTGATTTAGCTAAAGCAGTAGGAGCCAATGTCACCGAAATGCCCCAGCAGCATTGGTATAGTGTCGCTTTTGATTTGTTGTGGCTATGGATTGCGTTTTATGAAATTAATCAAAGTGCCGACTTACCTATGGATAATCGCAATATCAATGCGTCTTCCTTGATTACCAATACGATAGGAATTGCTTTAATTATTGCGGTCTTGGAATCCCTAACCAATTATACTTTATTTAACGAATCCACCAATTTAACCAGCATGTTAATTATGTTGAGCTTATTACCTCTAGTCCTCAAGAGCGTTTTTTCCGGTTTTAGAATGGTGCAGGAAAACTTGTATCCAGAACCTAAAATCGTCGAAGTTAATGAGGAAAAAGAACCGGTTTCTAATCGCTCTCTCTCCAGTTATTTTGGCTCTTTTTTTTCGCGCAAACCCACAAAACAATTGGAAAATGTACCGAAGGTACCCGAGTTGAAGTAGCCAACTCTTCGTGAAGGGACCTAACATTGTTCCTGGGTAACGGCGATGCTATACCCAGGAATTTGCGTAGAACCCGGCTCCCGCATAACTCGTCTCAAATGGCACAACCACTAGAATAGATCCTTCGTCCTAAACTCCTCAGGATAGGCGGGTTTGAACCATTATAAATATGCACGAATGGGGTATTACTATGCTATTTTGTTTTTTAGTTTAATGAGACAGTCCACCGCATTAACCGCAGACGGATATGCTGAATGACAAGGGTTTGCACTGCGAATGTTTTCACTTAATTCTTCAATGCTAGCGCCAGTAATAATTCCATTACCCACTATAATATCGTTTAGAGCGAATTGCGTGAAACAGTAGCGAATATGGGACATAATATTATTATAGTGATCCAGATTGGCTTTAAGAATTAAGCCTAATGCAATGTACCCATCAAAAGGATTTTTTTGGTGATACGTATTAATCACAAACGGAATTTCATAAGTACCGGCTTGTAATAACTCCACTTGATAAGCGTACCCTGCATTTTTCACAAGAGTAGTACAAAGCTCCAGTTGTTCCGATGCTAAATCTTTATGGATACCAGAAGAAATAATGAGAATTTTAGACATAAGCCACTTTATTATTTTTTTTATTTTTAAAACGGATTAAATAATCCACTGCATTAATTGCTTCTTGCACTCGTTCTCCGTTTTCAACACGTTCGCTCAAAATATCCATACTTGGAGCAGAAATAATTCCATTACCTAGAGTTAATCCATCTAAAGCAAATTGAATAAAACATTCTTTAACATGTTCCCAAATAAACTCATAATGATCGGTTTTACCTTTAAGTAACAAACTCAATGGCAAATAACCATCAAAGGGGTTAACACGGTGGTAATGTTGGATCACGGTTGGGATTTCATAGGTTCCGGCTTCGACCGTTTCAACCTGATAATTGTAGTCATATTGCTTTAATTTATTTAAGCAAACGTCTAATTGTTTTTCCGCTAAATCTTTATAATAATTAGACCAGACTATTAATATATTAGGTTTGTACATCGGTTATTACTCTCCTGCAAGTGAATAATAATTTTACATAAAAAAAGTCGCCTCCACAATATGATTTAAAAATCAATCATTCCTACTACACGGTTCTATTTTTTAGTAAAAGTAACGCTGAGACAAGCAGTAAAACCCCACCTAAAGCAATCAAACCCGCACTGGACAGAATGGATAATAAATTGGAACCAAACCCCGTTATCATCCAAGCAAATGCCATCACTGCACCCGATATTCCCATTACCCATCCTTGCGATTGTGCATCCACGGCATTGGAAAATAAAGTTAGTAGACAAGCAAATGCCATAATATCAAACGTTGCAATCGCCACGGCCAAAGGCCATTGCAATAATGAATTAGGCATAACATAAACCAGAAGCTGACCTAAACCGGTGAGAACAAGCGTCCACAAAGCAATGTGATGGACTTTATATCGCTTCACACATAAAGGCATACCAATTAAAATACCTATAGCAAAGCCTAAACCAATCATCCCCTGCACTGCTCCTAACTGCCAATTGGTATAATGATAAACCATCTTCATGTGTACAATAATGAATTGAAAATAAAGACTAAATCCCATTTGCATCAATAGAAACACTAAGGCAAGAATACGAACCGATTGATGTTGAAATGCCTCAATAAAAATATGTATTGGACGGAAAATGGAAATTTTCTTCTGAGACAAAACTAAAACAGTATCTTGGTATCCAAGTTTTATCCAAATCCAAGCAATGAAGGCAAGCAATGCGGCCATCAAAAACGGGGTAGTAAATGTAAACCAAGGCAGCAATTGTTGATCGGACATGACACCCCCAAGCAACGGGCCAAGAACGGAACCAAAACTAAAACTCATGGAAATTAAACTCATGTTTAACGCCTTGGTTTCAGGGGTACTCAAATCAGCAATGGAGGCTTGGGCTATGGGTTGGCTACCGGCCATCAAACCTGAAAGTGCCCGCCCAATGAGTAATAAACTTAAACAAGAAAAGGCGACCCCCATTCCCATTAACAAAAAACTGATGGTTATTCCGAGCATGCATAATAGCAATACTTTTTTCCGCCCCCAAACATCAGATAAATCGCCCATAAACGAAGTGCCAAAAAACATGCATAAAGGATAGAGCATATAACTTAATCCCAAATAAAAATGTTTCACAGCTATACTGGCATCGGCACTTAAAACGGGACTATGATCCGCGGTGAAGAGTGCGGTCATTACTGGATAAACAAGACCAAAACCTAGAGCATCAATAACCACTGCGAAAAAGCAAGGAGCAGTTTTTCGAAACATACAGAACCTTTTTCTTCAGAGTATAATCATTAATATAGTAATATTGCACAGGATTTGTCTAATATACAATAAGTAATGCTTTCGACTCATAGTCTCTTCGATGGAAAACGTTTCTGATTTTTATGGGTGTAGCGGGAGTTTATTTTCTTGAATTAACTTTAAGGCCGCATTGACCACCTCTGTATCATAAAGAACACCCCTGCCCCGTTTAATTTCTGCTATTGCAGCTTCTATGCCTAATGCAGGTCTGTAGGGTCTATGCGAGGTCATCGCTTCCAAGACATCTGCTACAGAAATCACTAAGGTTTCGGGCAAAATTTCTGACCCTTTTAATCCTCGAGGATAACCGCTACCATCAAGTCGTTCGTGATGTTGTAAGATCACCTCAGCAACCGGTTCTTTAAACGGAACATCTTTTAAAATATCATAACCCGCTTGGGGATGCACCTTCATGAGTTCCATCTCTGCCCCAGTAAGCCTGGTGGGTTTGGAAAGAATTTCTGCGGGTATTGAAATTTTACCTATATCATGTACCAATCCCATAAGCTCCAGCGAGGAGCACCGTTCAGATGACCATCCCAATTCCTCCCCTATGGCTTTGGCAATTAATCCAACTTGACGTTCATGACCTGCTGTATAGGGATCACGAAGTTCGACCATCTTGGAAACCGCAAGAAACGTCCCTTTTATTGCAGATTCTAACTCAGTTACGTATCGTTCGATTTGCACTTTTGCATGTTGAATTTCGGTAACATCATCTACTATGGAAAGAAATTCGAAATGTCCCTTCCAGGAAATAACTGTCGTATCAATCCTTAAAACTAAGTAGGCGCCATCACTTTTTCTTTTTAAAGGGAGGTTGTAGGCAATACTGGATTCGCCGCGATCTAATCGACGCCAATACTTGAGAGCTAATTTTTTAATGCTTTCATCCTCTATTAAATCCAGCAACCCCAGGGATAATAACTCTTCTTCTTTGCGACCAACCAGTTCACAAAAGCGTGGATTTACATACAGGAATCGTTTTTTACTACGTATATATACTCCCACATGGGCTTGTTCAATAAATGCCCGGAAGTGTTCTTCGCTTTCTTTAAATCGTTTTTCGGCTTCTGTCGCTTTTTGTTCCGATTGAAATCGTGTAAGTGCGTTCTGCAATAACGTTGCTACCGAATCTAAAAGCGTTGATTCCTCCGGTAGAAAAAAAAGAGTTTTAGATATTAGCGGTTGCGATCGATACGCTATATTTATTTTTACTGTAGACTGATTCCCAGTTTGAAACTCTTTTTCCAATTGATAAGGTAGTTTTTGCGCTTTTGAGTCTGAACTAAACTCGCCCCAGTCACTTTTTATTGTGGCAACCATATACTTTGGAAATTGAAACGCATCAGGCAGTACATTGACAATTTGAGTAAATAATTCATCAATATTCAAGTCTCTAAGTGCTATCAAATTGGCAATGGTATAAAGACAACGAATTTCTTTAATCCGTTCACCCAAGTTATAAGTTAATTTAGTGTGTTCTTTTTCAAGAGCCTTACGCAAAGAAATATTTCTTACGATTTGTACCCAAGAATTAGGAAAAAAATCAGAATTAATCGAGCACATACTACATTCTACCCATTCATCCTTTTTAGTCTCAATTTCAACAGTAAACTGACGTTTTTGAGCAGACAGCTGAGAGCACACTGGACATTGCTCTGGTTCTATAGATTTATTATGAAAAAGGCTATGGGAAGATAAGCCCACTAATTCTTCCGGTTTTTTATGAGTGAGTTCTCCAGCAGCACTGTTCGCTTGGCTGATTGTACCTTCAGACTGAACAATAAACGTAGGATCGGGAATGTTATCGTAAGTCGTTGCAGCTCGTGCCATCATTGCAAAAGGATGACGTAACGTTTGTACAACCAACGCAATATAGATAAACCAATATGAGAATATTCTTAACACATGACCCACTATATTCTCTATACCAAACACATTTTTATAACTCGATAAAGATAAATCGGAACCAATCATCGAAATAAGGCTTAAGCTCATATAAAACAACAACTCTTTTGAAAGCATTGCCTTCTCATACCACAGCAAGATAAGGGTCATGCAGAGAATGAGGATAACGCCCCATTCGCAATAGAGTTTGAACCAAGTCACTCCATAATTATTGATATAGGTCGTGGGAAAATAACCCGAGAAGATGGAAGATAAAATTGCCAGCGTTATAAAAAAGAAAAAAAGATTCACTACCCAAATTTTCAGAGTATGCCTAAGGAAATAAATAGCACACAGAAAAGATAAAGCTTGGAGGATGCGCGCAGAAACCCAAAGTTGAGTACTTAAATTACCACCGCCCTGCGGTAATAAGTTCATTCCTTGATAAGCTAAAATATGAGCAATGTCGATACTGGCACACCAACCTGCTGCTAAAGAAATAAAAACCACAAACTGATTTTTAGTGAATTGATTCGTGGTCGCCGCTACTGTCATTGCGGTCAATGCAATACATACCGAAACAAATTCAGTTAATACATGAAAAACCAGAAAACTCGTTTTATATTCGATTAAGATGCAGATTAGGGATAGAAATACAGGAGGGAAAAAAACACGCCAAGAAGGTGAGCGCTCGGCGATATAAGCAGAATAGTGTCCCTTATCGATAAGCATCCATCGCCCCCTTAATATACTTCTGCTGTGCCTCACAAAACTAAATGGAATGAACCAACATAAAAAATGTTACTCATTAATTATAGTTGAATAAAGCCATCCGGTGGTTTGTTAAAACCTGAGTGCAACATAGAATCACACAAGCCTCATTTTTTCCATTTTCACGATAATGAATAAAAAAAATACAAATTCTTCATATTTCCTTAATCATTGACTGTTAAAATTGTTCTAATTTTATCCAATCTTAATATTGATGAGGTTTTTATGAACGAGAAAATAGAAAACGCCCCCCTTAAAGCAAAGAAAAAAAGTGTGTCCTGGAATGATGGCCAAATTGAAGGAAAAATAGGTGAAAGCTTCCTCAAAGTGGATACCAGTGCATCCCCAACCAAAGAAGTTTTAGAAGCAGAAATCGCTGAATTGATGAAAAAAGGGTTTTCAGAGGTGGAAGCATCATCTATGGTGGGAAAGGCGCAAACACCTAGCGGAGCAGTGATTATAACCGATCCAATTTTTTATGATTCAAAAGATCAAATCGCCGAGCGGAAGTTCTCAAATAAACAATCTAATCCGAAACACGTGAATGCTGCAAAGACTACCTCTTCAGGAAGTGAATCATCAAATCGATATAGCTTCTTCACCCCAACGGTTATTGGCGTGGGTATGGCTATAGCATTTGCGGCAACAATAGGATTCGCAAGCAATAAATAAACTAGATAAACCTGAATAAACTAATGGTATCGATTAGAGTCAATGGACCATTTATCCTACCCCCTAGTACTGCAACTTATTCGCGGTACTAGGGGGTGGAATTTTCAAAATAGCTTATTTTATTTATTGGGGTTAACTGTTTATCTCATTAGGGGTTAAAGTAACCATTATTTAAATCTGATTCAAAATCATAGGGCCAATTAGTTCGGTATAAGCCATATTTCTTTTGTATAAAATCTTTTTCAATCGTGATCCACACTTGGGTACTCACTATTTGATTCGGATCATAACTTGACCCATTCTTTATTGTTATTTTAAATTCCTGAGTAGAAAACCCATTTCGAAGTAAAATACTTTGAAAATCTTTTGTTATTACCTCTTCTCCGTTATGCATTTGTTAATTCCTTAACAGATCTTTTAAATAATTATAGTACGACAAAACAACCGATAGGTTCTTTTACCTATTGCTCATTAAATTCAATTATCCAAAATTTTTGGGATGAATTTATAGGTTCAGGTACAGGTGCTACTACTATGGTTTGCACCATGGGGGGATTAAATGGTCCATCTGCGGTTGCCCATTGATATGTTATTCTAAATTTCCAAGAACTCTTGCTTTGAGCTATTTTTTTTATCTCATAAGAAGTAATCCATGGACTGGATACCCCAGATACCCAATAGGGCCAACGATCGTTAAATTTGTTTTTTAATTGTTCCGAAAACAGCATAAATTGGACCGCAGCATTCCTCTCTTTATTGGCTTTTGCAAACAAAGTTGCCACTTCATCCAGTTTTTGGGGAGCCAAAGCCTTTTCCAACATTGAAATTCGCGCCGCATCGGATTGGGATTGGGAAACTTGTTCCGTCATGCTGCTGGCTGAAACTGAAAATAAAATCATTAAACCGCTTATAAGGGATTTTTTTGAAGCATTCATAGTTCTCTCTTCGATAGGGGGATTTATTACTTATAGGTCAATTTAACGTGGGTGTCATTAGATGAAGCTTTACTAAAACTCAAAATCTAACTTTTGTCGGCGTGTTTTTTAAAAAGCTCTATTAAGAGTTTTGCTGATGGCCCCATTTCTTGAGGTTGGTGGTGCACCAAATAAACAGGATAGGTTCTGATATTATTTTCTTCCATTTTCAAAGGGAGAATAGGTATGTTTCGACCCTCAACCATTTTCTGCGGCAACCAGGCAAACCCTATTCCATGTGCCACACATTGGATTTTCATTTCCAAAGTACTTACTTTCCAATGAAATTCAGAACCTAACCACCCTTCATTACGTTTTTTATTTACACCAGAATCCTGGGCAATGAGGTAACGTTCCTCATAAAGATCCTCGAGGGTGAGTCGTTTTTGATGCAAAGGGCTGTCTTGATGAGCATATGGAATAAAATGAACATCCATCAATTTATTGCCCGTATAACCTTCCGGAATTTTTGAAATAATAGCAAGCTCCGCACCGCCACTAATTAATTGATCGCTAGGACCTGATAATAACCCATGCGTAATACTCAATTTGGTGTGTTGATTTTGCTGGGAAAATTCTTGCAATACAGCCATCAATAAAGGGAGTGGAAAAATTTCATCAATAGCCAGGCGAATCGATTTTTCAAAAACTGATTTTAAATTAACAGCTGCATTCGCTACATTTTTTGCAGCTCTGGTAATTTGGCGCGATAATTTTAGAATTTCAATGCCTTGTTCCGTCAAGACGGCCTTACGCCCTTCAATCTGGAGTAATTTTAACCCCAGCATGTCTTGAAGTTTTGCAATAGTATAGCTGATATTCGATTGACTTTTATGCAGTTTCATTGCTGCTTTAGCAAAGCTTCCTTCGTCGATCACTGTATGAAATACACGCCATTGTTCAAGAGTTACTTTGGTCATCGTGTGCCAACCTGAATCCATCTAAAAATTAGATATATTTAGCCAAAATTATGCGCTTTTTTAATTTAAATAGCCATTTATAATCAATTTGTTTGATTAATAAGGAGCATAAATGAAAAAAATAATGTTATCACTCATATCCAGTGGTTTGTTGTTTCACTCAGTTTCTGGAATTGCAGGAGCTCTACAGGAAACGAACAAACACATTGTCACCCAATTTTATCAAAAGGCCTTGAATGAAAAGGACTTTGATGCTGCGCAAAATTACTTGGGTGCTTGGTACATTCAACATAATCCTATCGCTCAAGATGGGATTGAGGGTTTAAAGAATTACATTGATTATCTGAAAAGTACTTATCCACAATCACATAGTGAAATTAAACGAATTTTCGCAGAAGGAGATTATGTGATTGTCCATGTCCATTCCATCTTAGAACCGGGAACGCGGGGACGAGCCATTGTTGACATTTTTCGACTGGAACACAATAAAATTTATGAGCACTGGGATGTTATTCAACCTATTCCTGCTGAGTCAGCGAATAGTAATGGGATGTTTTAGGGAAATTAGGGCTACTCTTACATAAGAAAGGTTCGGAAGACTAGATCGGTACGACTGGATCCGGTTGACCACCTGCTGGTTTATTTTGGGGGGATTACCACATTATCCCCCAGGTTTGTGGTTACCCCGCCTTTTGCTGTTCCATGATTGATACCATTGTGCAAACTGCTCCGCGGGCATTGCTTTGCTGATAGCAAAGCCTTGACCTAAATGACAACCAAGGTTTATCAGGTGGTTTATGTGTTCCTGTGTCTCTACGCCTTCAGCAATGACCATGACGTTTATTGCTTTTGCAATATCAAGTATTGCTCTTAATATTTTAGTATCCCTTTCACTTATTAAAGTATTTCTAATAAACTCAGTATCTATTTTCATATAGCGAAATGGTAAATTGACTAAATAATTCAGCGATGAATATTTGGTGCCAAAATCATCCAGTGAAAATTCTATACCAATCTTATTACATTTTTTTATAATGCCTGAGGTTAATTCAAATTTATTGATAATACTAGATTCCAAAATTTCTAATTCAAGTCGACTGTATATATTTTTAGGATAAAGTTTTACAATGTTCATTAATTTTTCAAAAAAATTTTCTTGTTCGAGTTGCCGCGCACTGATGTTGATACTGATTGTTAGCTGATCATCAATGTGTGTCCATAATCGTATTTGCTCAAGTGCTTCCTTTAGGGTGAACTCTAAAAGTGTAAAAGAAAACGCATCATTAGTTATTTGAGGTAAAAACTGATTTGGAAGTAAGAGCCCTTTTTTAGGGTGCTCCCAACGAATCAAACCCTCTAATCCTAATATTTTACCTGTTTTCATGTTCACTTTAGGCTGGTAATAAAGTTTTAATTCATTATTTTTAATTGAAGATTTAATTGCGTTAATTAATCTTTCTTGTTTTCTAATTTCTAAATCAAGCGCCACATCATATAAAGAATATTTATTTTTCCCAGTCATCTTAGATTTATACATAGCCTGATCCGCTTGAGAAAGCAAACCAGACGGGCCGATGGCTATTTTTTGCGGATAAAAACAAATCCCAGCGCTAATAGTGATAAATATTTTATGTGAATCTATAATGATTGGCTTCTTTAAATTTTCATAGATCTTATCCATCACAGGTTTGAAATCATAAGGATGACTCAGTCCCTCCAATAATAACACAAACTCATCACCTCCGATTCTCGCCAAGGTGTCCGTTTCGCGTATTAGATTTTTGACTCGTTGTGCAGTTTCTATTAATAGATTATCCCCCGTTTTGTGACTATACAAATCATTAACTGACTTAAAATCATCAATATCAAAAAATACAAGCGCTATGTAATTATTTAAACGCCGTGTTTTTAACATTGCAGTTTCTAATTGCTCTAATAATGATTTTCTGTTTGCTAAATTTGTCAAGCTATCATGGTAAGCGAGATGAAGTAATTGTTTTTTTTGTTCCTCTTGTTGTGTAATATCATAAAAAACGCCAACATAATTTACTAAATCGCCATCAACATTTTTTACTTCTGATATCGCCAGCAATTGCGGATATAGTTCATTATTTTTTTTCTTATTCCATATCTCACCATACCAATATCCTTGGCTTTTTAAATGTGCCCACATTTTTTTATAAAATCCAACGCCTTGAATATTCGATTTTAAAATATTGGGTTTTTTGCCGAGGACTTCTTCTTTTTTATATTGAGTAATATTAGTAAATTCTGCATTGACATCAATGATATTCAGATCAGGATCTGTAACAACAATGCCTTCTTTTGCAAAATGAAAAACATTCGCTAATAGATGTAATTTTTTTTCAACATTCTCTCTTTCAGTAATATCATGTAACGTAGCAACCCAAGCTGGATTATGTTTCCAGATAGTCTTTTTCATATATACTTCCGCATATATTATTTGGTTATTAACATCTAGAATCTCTATTTTAGTTGGTTTTTCTAGTTCAATTGGATAACTAAAATCACTGCCAATAAGATCAACACTTCCTTTATTGAATAAAATACAGGATGCGTGATTGGCATAAAGAATTTTACCCGACAAATCTAAAACAAGAATCGCCTCTGACAAAGCGTCAACAAACGTTTCCCAGTAATTATCTTTTTTTAGTTCCTCAGATTTCACTGATATTTAATCCCACAAGTACTTTTTCTCGATCAGACAAATCACCAATTATTCTGCGAATTGGCTCAGGTAAATCCTTTATTAATAACGGTGTTGCTATAATTTTTTCAGACTCGGCTAATTGTGGATGCTCTAATAAATTAATGACTTCCGCTTCATACCTACCCTTAAGTTCAGGTAACGCACAAATTTCCTGGAGATTTTTAACTGCTTTTTTAGCTGTAGATGTGTAACCGATAATATAAAGTTTTAACTTATACTTAGCCATTATCACTTTCTCCATTTTTTATTTTCTAAATTGATTGACTCTGTCAATTGAATTTCCATTTCAATTTTTTGTTTTTTTTCTAGCAAGTTAAATATAACTAATGAGCGTTCAATGTTTTCAGGTGCTTTATCTTTTTGATCTTTCTGTATCAAATCGATTTGTTTATTAATTGATTCTAATTGAGTTGCCAATGATTCTTTCTTTTTCTTGTCTATAGCTTGTTTTTCTTTTTTTCTTGATCCAAAAATCATGCCTCCATCCCCGAAATAAGGGTCCTCAATGACAATACCGTTACTCGTAACATGAAACTCTTTCATTTGATTTGAGGTTGCATTTCCTCGAGATTTCACTATCTGCAATGCTCGATTAAACTCACCATTGGATTCAATCAGACCTAATTTGATCCATGAATCTACTAAGCTGGAAGCAGGGATAAGATCTTGGTACCCTAAATACTCATGGACAAATTGATTAAAAATAAAGGTGATATTTTTGCATTTTGCATAAGATATCAGACGAATTAATATTGATTTAACTTCAAAACTATCACCAATATCTAGAAATGATGTGATGGGGTCCACAATTAATATATGTGGTTTTATCTCTTCAATAAGGGTGATAATGTTAATGAGGTGTTCCTCTAAACCCATCTCTATTGTGCGAAGAGAATGGATACTTATCATATTGTTTGCGACGGGATCATTAAGATTGATACCTGCTGATTTAACATTTCTTATAAAATTAATGGGAGACTCTTCAAAAGAAACATAAAGCACTCTTTTTTGTTGCTTGGCTGCAGATGCTGCCAATGTAGCTGCCAGAAGTGATTTTGCAGTACCCGATGATCCACTAATCATAATCGAGGATGATTCTAAATAACCTTGACCGCCAAACATTTTATCCAAAACTGGAATTCCGGTGGAAATATAAGATAGATTTTCTTGTTCGGTAAGACTAGTGTCCGTAATAGGTAAAATTGAAACGCCTGTTTCGGTTAACAAAAAGGGGTATTGATTTGTCCCGTGAGCTGAACTTCGCATTTTAACTATTCTTAAAATGCGGGTCATTAATTTTTTACAAATCACTTGTTCAAGTAAAATAACGCAATCGGCTGCATATTCTTCAAAATAACTGTCTTCTCCACTTGCAGCCGTAACCAATAAGGTAATTCGATGCTCTTTACACCATGTAAAAATATTTAATAAATCAATTTGATAATTGGGTGTTTCTAAACCAATCAGTAGATTTTGGAGTGAATCGATGATGAGCACAGGGTCTTCCCCTGATAAGCTGGATTGAATTCGCATAAGAATGGCATCTAATTCAAAACCACCGGTCACAGTATCAGTTAGGTTGGGGCGAAAATCAAGAACAGCCAGTTTCTTATTTTTATTTGCGTCACTTCCTGATAATCCATATTGATCCATGTTTTTTAGGATGAGTTCAGGCGGTTCCTCACAAGTAAGGTAGGTGACGTGCCGATTATTGAGAATATTGCTATACGCAAAAAAAAGGCAAAACACGGTCTTACCACACCCGGGTCCACCTTTTAAGAGAGTGGGTCTTTCCTTTGGATAACCACCTTTGAGAATATTATCAAGACCAACGATCCCTGTGGATACTTTCTCCATTGTTCAAATCCTTTTAATTAATCTTATTTAGTATTATTGCATTGGGGTCATGCACAAGCAAATTAGGGGTAAACCAGCCAACAAATTGCATACGCACAGTGAAAAAACTGCATGCAAAAGATCGCCTGTTTCATCTTGTAATGCTTCCGATGAACGCAAATGTTCGTTACAGATCTGAGCAATGCTGCGCTTGAAATGACGATTCAATGAATGGAGTATTTTCCTTAAAATTTAGGTTCTATTTGACCACCCACAAAACCATTCGATACACTTATTATGGATTACAAAATTATGGATTATTTATGTTAAAACCATTTACATCACAAATTCATCCCCCTACTTCCTTTAATGGACCCGCATTCTGGTTTATCTTTCATGGCGAAGACATCCTTTTACAGAACCACACTATCCCCAAATTGTTCAATCTTGACGATCTTCATCTCCTTATTGAACGCCAAATTTATCTTGGAATCTATGACAACACCCCGTGTTTTGCTGTACAGATTCAGAAACGCCCTGAGATACTTCCCAAAGATGCTAGGTTCCAACATATCCGGCAAGCACATGAACTTCTAGGCGACGAAGATCTTTTTTTACTTGTTTCCAAAGCCAAGCAACTCTTGTATTGGGATAAAAGCACTCAGTTTTGTGGGTATTGTGGTCATCCAACTCAATACAGTACAAAAGAACGAGCTAAAATATGTTCTGAATGTCACTCATTAATTTTTCCTCAAATTGCCCCTGCTATGTTGGTCTTAATTTGGCGAGATAATGAGCTTTTACTTGCGCGATCACCTCATTTTATGCCTGGAGTTTACAGTCTGCTGGCGGGCTTTGTGGAACCTGGAGAAACGCTTGAACAGACGGTTATGCGCGAAGTAAAAGAAGAGGTGGGATTAACCATAAAAAATTTGTATTATTTTTCCTCTCAACCCTGGCCATTTCAAAGTAATTTAATGTTAGGGTTCATTGCCGAATATGACAGCGGTGAAATTCAAATCGATGCAACTGAAATTGAAGATGCTCAATGGTTTTCTATAAAAAAACTCCCACAACTCCCCAAACCTATCAGCCTTTCACGTCAAATGATTGATAAATATTTGGCAACGCAATCTCGCTAATGTCTACAAAATCCACCAAAAGATATATAATTACCCAACCCATCAATTAGAAATACGATCTGCGCATTAAACTCAGATTAGGATTTGCATGAAAACCCAAACTGAAATCCTCAGTGATCTCGACTTATTATATGAAAAAAATCCTTTACCCACGATTGAATCTTCGGTTGAGCCAAATGGCGGGGTCCTGAACCTTGATAAAGCTCTGGCGGATAATTCAGAATGCTGGGATGCGATTGTTATAAATTCTGCTCAACTCGAAAAGAAATCCATCATTCTTAAATCCAGCTTGAGCGAAACCACCGAAAATATTTATCTGAAACAATGCATTATAAAAAAGTTAGTCGATGATCATTTTTCTGTGTATTTTCCTACTCAAGAAGATTTAAAAAAAATAGAAGATGTAGAGGAAGTTGATACCATCCATCTGAAATATTGCGAGATGGATCCCTCCCAAGAAATCGCTGAGATAAAAAAATTAAATCTCATTGGTGATCGGGTAACTTTTTTAGATACTGTTGAATTTGATGCGTTTTGTAACAAAGTTTTAACTTCCCCTGATGCATTTTTTAATTTCATCAATTCATTAACGCTGTATTTACCCAATCTATTCAGCGATCTAATTGACACCGAAGTAGTTCGAAAAGATTTAGTAGGTGCACTACAATGGTCCTTTGATACTCCTTTAGACATGGATATAGACTGGCGTCGAAAGTACATCCATTTTGAAAAAGCGATCGAATGTGAACCCCAGACAAAACCAATTCCTCAATTTTTACAATCCAGCATGTCGTCCCCTACACTCCTCCCTGAACCCGACAAACTTTATTTCGCTTATTTATTAAAAAATCGTCCTGACATACTCAAAAAAATAATTCATATTTCATTGACAAACAGCATCGTATCCCTCCCTTCTTTTCTCAATAAACGAGAAGGTCTACTCTCCTTGGCATTGGAAAATTGTGAATTAGAGTCATTGAATGACTTTGAGGATGAAGAAAATGAAAATCCACTTTTAACTACTTCATTAAGATTTTTATTAGCACAAGAGATTAATTTTTCTTCTAAACGTCTCGCATCGTTATTAAATAATTCACCAAATTTATTGTCGCTTTGTCTCGTCGACGGAACCATTACCAAGGCTCCATCTCTCTCTTTGCTCTCTAAAAAAATGGCCAATTTAAAAACGCTTTCATTAAACAGTGTAAAAACATCGACACATCAAATAAATGCATTAATTAATGCAACACCCAACTTAAGAGAATTGGCTCTCGCCAACCTATTCTTATCTTGGGAAGATTCGTTGAACCTGAAAGCCCCGCTCATCCACTTAAAAGATCTTTCCATTAGCTCCAGTTTTATTTTTGATGATGTCTATATTCTTGTAAACTCTGCTCCAAACCTCGAAACTTTGTTTATTTATTCATTTGATTGGACAGAATATAGTGAACCGCTCATCCAACCTGATAAGCCACTAAAATCTTTAAAAAAAGTTATCCTCGGCCAAGGAAAAATGGCTCCCGCGCAACTTTATAGCCTATTAACCAATGCACCCAATTTAACCTATCTTGAATTATCATCCTGCTATCTTGATTTTGAATCGATTTCTATAGCACCGAACTCATTACCCAATTTAAAAAAACTGATTACCCGAGGAACTCATATTTCCTCCGATCAATTACTGTATTTTTTCCTGGCTGCAAGAAATTTAAATGAAATTGAAATGGATAATCCCGATGATCTTCTTACTTTACTAAATGCATTGGAACCCGCTTCGCTTTCGTCATTAAGGCACATCACTTTTTCTTTAAATGCTTTGAGCTTTTCGCAATTAAATCAATTAATCAAAGTTGCACCTAACGTCAAATCAATATCGTTCCCAACGCCACGAAACAAAGAGGATTTAGTTGCGATACAATGGGTACAACACAGTTACCCCCAAATTGAAATCAACTTATTTGAACCTCACTTGAAACAAATACCACAATATGGATATACAGAGGATTCTTTATCTCTTGATGGAAATATAGGCGAAACGGAGCATATTCCATCCTTGCCTGCACGTACGATTTTCAAAACGAAAACGGGTCCGAGCCCTCATGTTTCAAGTTATCATCTTAATACTTTCTTTTGGTCCCCTTTCAGTAAAAACTTTAAACCCTACATTCCTTTAGAAAAAAATCTAGAGGCTGTTCCTGAAGCTTTAAAATGCACTACCCACCAGTTAGAAGATGAATTTAATCAATCCGAAACGTCAAAAAAACTCGTTTATGGGCAAATCACTTTTGAAAAGCCTCTAATTAATCAATGGCTGCAATTACCTGCCTTAAGCACTTGCGATAAATTGCTCAACTATGCTGCAGAACATCCAGATTTTGAATTAAAAAGATGTAAGAATTCCGGTTATTATTTCATAAAATTTAAGAGGGAGCTTGAATCATGTCTGGTCAATTACATCATTGAACCAGGAAATAACGTTGACTTTACTCTTCAAAACAAGGCACCTAAAGAACATTTAGAATGGATCTCCAAATTATCTTTTGATGTCACAGGTGCCTTGATTAACAACAATGAATATCAAAAGTTATTGAATCTTGATGAGACGCAGCGTATTCAAGCTCTGGCCGAATATTGTCGTTTTGAAGAAGAATCCGCTACAGCGGATATAAAAGGGAATGCAATTTACGTATTGAATTCTTTAATCAAACAACGTGCAGGAGTGTGCAGACATCGAGCTCAACTCTTTTCTGCTTTGGCATTTGCATTGCAAATTGATGCCAGCCTTAAAGAGAACGATGTCCACCAATTCGTTCTCGTTCGACACAAGGATGCGCATTTTACTTTGGATTTAGGGGGAGGTGTTGCTCACTTGATTGATCTTCCCATGCCGCCACTAAAAAAAAGAAAGGATGAAAAGACCACTGAAGATAAAAAAACCAAAAAAACGGTTAGCCCTTTAAAACCCGATAACCGCTTTCAAACCTGGAATAACGTACCGCTCCAAGCCCTAAATGCCGGTGAGCTTATAAAAAAACTTACTTCCAAGAATTGGTATGCAAAGCAGTGGCTTATTTTTAAAGACAACCACGGAATAGAGGCGCTTCATCAAGCATCCACAGAATACAAAAACACTTTTTTCTCACGTGACTTAGATTCTATGGTCCTCCGTAATTTGCGAGTGGAACACAGCCTGGACCAGCAGGTAGATAGCCCTATAAGTCAGTTTTTAAAAAATGCCACTTTAAATCCAAATGAATCCTATACCTGGTTTATAAACTGGTCTGATCCTAAAGCCCGCCATGTCAGTTTAAATAGTATCATCGACAAGGAAAATCCAAATCTGGGTAATCTCCCTATTCCCCCTAATGTGCATGTGGTGGTGGGAATGGATGAGCGATCTGCATTTAAAATGGGAGATGACTTTTATTCACGTTTCAATGCCATCAGCCAAGCACCTGACATACCTCCTATCGAATTACCAGCGATTAAGCTGAACCAACCTGTAGGGGATGACGACGTCCTATTTCCTTCTCCCTTAAACTGGGAATCTATTTTTCTAGGAAGACATACCTTTAATGAAGGAACTTTAGGTGTTTTTCCCGGTGCGCTGATGAAAGCCGCCAAAAATAAAACTTCTAAATTAACTGTGCATAATGCGCCATTTGAAGATCCTAAGTTTCGCTTTTTGATCACAGAATTAATGGCAACAAACCGTTTTTTCTTTAATGGTGAATGGCATGAATTGCCTAAAGACTTTCACTTAGAATTTGCCCAACCTGACTTGAGTACTTATCCCGACGTGATTAAACCTATCGCTGGAAAAAAACGAATTGTTAATCAAACAACACTTCCTTTATTTTCCAATCAATACAAAATCACCGAGAATCATACACTTAAACCACTTCCTGGATTTTTTGCTTTAGACCAACAACTCGAACTACTAGTGACGGATAACTTAACTGAAATTCAGTGGTTCAGCCTTTTGAGGGAAGCTCAAAAAGCACAATGCACCCTAAATATTAAGACAACACCTAATGTGTTTGTTCCAGAACCATTAAAAAAATCAATCATTCCCATTGATGGGTTAGGCCAGAGTAATCAACTCATTATTACAAATGATTTAGATGATGCGGAAGAACACTATAAACCTGTAGATGCTATCACGATCAATATTGATCCAAAAACCAATTTTAACAGTTTGTTTTTCCACGTTTCTTTAAAAAACAAATTATTTAAGGGTGAAGAAACTGAATTACTTAAAGCCATTAAATCAGGTAAGGCTGTAGTCCTCAAAGGCCAATTTTCAACAACTTTGGCTCAACAATTACAAACTCTCTTTATCAATCCTCCTACTCTTTGGGTCAATGGAGAGGCCGTTTCGGCTCAAAACATCACATTAATAAGTGACAATCCAGCCCCTTTCAAGGCCATCCATAAAACCGTTCACCATTATAAGCCTGAAAAAGACTTCGCTCGGTTACATCCAGAATTGGCAGAACTATTAAAAAAAACCTATCAGCAACTCAAATTAACGCCATGCCATAGCCATTTCATAGATGTACCCACCAACACCACACAGCATTCGCAATGGCTTGATGGTTTAATTAGAAAACTGAAATGGAGCGCAGGAATTCTTCCGGAAAGTGCAGAACCAACAACCCCTGAAATGGTGCTGGACTATCTGGATCATCATCCATTGGTATTTTTAACCAGTAAAACCGGCACGGGAAAAAGTTATTTCGTCCAAAAAATCTTGCCCAAGTATGGGAAGGAACATCAAAAGCCCATTATCATCTACCATGAATTGGCAGCGATAAAAAATTGGCTTGAACACAAAGGTGAAAGTCAACCTATATTATTCATTGATGAGGCCAATCTGAGTCAGGAGCATTACGCTTTGTTTGAAGCACTTGCCCGCGGCGATAAAGAGTTTTGGTATGAAGGCACCTGTTATCCATTAAAAAATCATAAAATCATTTTTGCGGGAAATCCTACCCATTACGAGGGGCGTTTTGAACCTAATTTAATTAAACGATACCCAAACTACTTGCCTTTCGAAGGACAACCGCTAAAAAAAATATTAACGCCGCTCCTTGAATCCAATGAGGATCCGAAGGGCTTATTAAAACTCATTGAAGCTTACTATACCAAAGCACAAGATGCCGGACTTAACATCACGCCTCGTAATGCTCAGATGATGTGTTTGCGCTATTTTATTTTAAAAGAGAACTCACAAACCAAATTGATGACGGATGATTTTTTGATCCGATACGCCATTTTAAGTGAAATCAAAACATTAAGTCTGGATAAAAAGCTGAGCCTACCTCTTCGCTATGACATAAAACAAGGAACAACGTGGAGCGAGGAGAAGAGGAAACTCAAAACTGCATTGCAACAATTTCATCCAAAAACTGTCGACAAAAAATTCATCTGGACAGATTCACGAAAAAAAATTGCTTTGAGTATCGAAATGCTGTTGCTTATTCGAGAAAAGAAAATAAAAGGGGTATGGGATCAAGAACTGGGCATTAATGGGATTATTCTTGAAGCAGAACCCGGCCTGGGCAAAAGTCAATTAGTTCATACATTACTTAAAGCAAAGGGAATTGAATACATAACCATTTTTCCCACTAATCCTCAAGAAGTTCAAGCAAAACTTTTAGATGCATTTCATAAGGGTCAGGTTGTTTGTATTGAAGAATTTAATACTCAAATTCATGAACAATTACTAAATGCCCTACTTTCAGGCTATGATCTTGAAGGCAATCCGCCTAAAAAACCAGGTTTTTGTCTTATTGGAACCCAAAATCCAACCACTTTTCACGGTAGACTGCCTTTATCTAAAGCGCTCGACAATCGACTCATTCTTACTGAATTAATTCACTATAACTTTGATGAATTTATCAAAATTCTGACCGAAAAATTTAAATTACTGATCGATGAAGCACAAAATATCGCTACGGAATATTTTGAAGCTCGTACTTATGCACAAAGCCAAAGCTTATTTCCACCTCCAAACCCTCGGAATGTAATGAATGTAGCTGAGGAGGAACAAAAAAGACAAGAGATATTGGTTTACTAAGAATAAGTGGATCCCGGTTATATTTGGGTGAAACATAGTGAAACTCAGACATAGAACTTCTTCGAATCAAGAACTACACTTCAGTTATATAGATAACGGAATAATCAAAAATGGACAAATCAAAGTTTTTAAGCAAAGTTCTTGGAATTTATCTAATCATTGTAAGCTTGGCGATGTTTCTCAACTTAGAACAGTTTACAATTTATGTGCAAGCGCTCCTTAAGGATGCCCCATTAATGCTGGTTTTAGGGCTTTGGACTCTCATGCTTGGATTACTTATGGTTGTAAGTCATAATATTTGGCAATGGAATTGGCGGCTTTTAATAACCTTGATTAGTTGGGTCGTATTGCTCAAAGGAGCGAGTATATTTTTTTACCCTCACTATATTGATCAAGCCACTTTTCTCTTTATGCAAAATAAAAACATTGCCTACAGTGCCGCCGGATTTGAACTGCTCCTGGGCATCGTTCTTTGTTATTTCGGTTTTAAACGTTAGCACTATTTAATCCTACCGCTTCTTATGCTAAAAATTTACTAGGTTTCTAGTCAATTCATTGATTATTAGGTTAAAGTATTTATGTCCGATTTTTTTTAATTAAGGGAATAGTAATGAAAATTTTAGCAAAATCACTTTTTTGTACTGTCTTTTTGGCCAATACTGCTTTTGCTGATGATCAAATAGCACAATTTAATACGCAAATTCAAAGTCAGTTAAAACAGCTACAAGCCCAGCAGCAACAACAAATACAGCAACTTAACAGCCAACTCCAAGCACAAATTCAAAAAATACAAAATGATCTACAGCAACAAATACAAACAGCCAATAGTCAGCTGCAAAATCAGATCAAGACCGTACAAAATCAATTGCAAACTCAAATACAAACTGTGAACACACAAGTACAACAATTAGCAGGAAAGCAAGTGCAGCCAGTAACCGTACCTGCTCCAAAAAAATAAGTTCAAAAAATCATTCCCGCACGCGCGGGAATTCTTGTTTTAGCCCTGTTTTAATTATCTATAAGTATCGCTTGATTTCTTTTTAGGCAAAAATCCATTAAGAGTATATAATTTAAATTGAATTGGCTTCGAACAATAAGTTAATTCATTAGCTAGTAATGAGGGGATGAGTGAGGGAACATGGCACGACGTGAACTAAATTACAAAGAGGTAGCAGAGGCTGCGGAACGAGTTAAAAAACAAGGCCGAGAACCCTCTCTTATCAATGTTTGTGAAGAATTAGGAATCATTACACCTACCTCTAACCTATCTATGCTTCTTGAAAAATGGTATCACACCCAACCCGAATTTCAGCGCTCTGTTAAAGCTCCGCTTTCAGAAAATATAAATATAAAGGCCCATGATATTCTTGAAAAAAATATAGAACTGGAAAAGTCCCTATCTCTTTTGCGTGCCACTCTTGAATCCACTGCGGATGGTATCATGATGGTAAACGGAAAAGGCCAAGTTGTTGACTGGAATCAAAAATTCGTAGAAATGTGGCGCATTCCCTCCCATATGTTGGAATCTGGTACCGAAAGTATTGGTTTTGAATACATTTTGCAACAATTAAGTAATCCTGAAGCAGTAATTGCAGATGTAAAATATCTTTATGAAAATCCCGAGTGGCAAGGAGAACTACCCGTATTGCATTTTAAAGATGGCCGAATTTTTGAGCGATTTACTCAACCGCAACGAATAGGTTCTGAAATTGTTGGTAGAGTATACAGTTTCAGGGATATAACCCAAAAATTGCTCGAAGAAGACGAGCTTCGTATCCGAGAGCGTGCCATTGAAGCCAGTACCCATGGGGTTGCAATTATTGATATTTCTAAGCCCGATTTGCCCATTATTTATGTTAATAAAGCATTTGAACGCATTACAGGATATAGCGAAAGACAAATATTAGGACAAAATCTTACCTTTTTACATGGTAGTCAAGTGGAGCATGTGAATCAGAAACGAATTACTTTGGCGATTAAGGAATTACGCGAAGAAACTGTAGAGTTGGAAAGTTACCGACGTAGTGGTGAGGTTTTTTGGGCTGAAGTCAGTGTGGCACCCGTCCGAGATTCATTTGATAACGTCAAGCATTATGTCTGCATCCTTAACGACGTAACCCAACGTCGAGAAATGGAACAACAATTAATTCAACAGGCTACTCATGATTCACTCACTGAATTACCCAATCGAGTTTTATTAATTGACCGTGTGGATCAAGCTATTTTACTTGCCAAGAAAAAAAGCTCCATGCTGGCTTTTTTATTCCTTGATTTGGATCACTTTAAAATGACCAATGATACTTTAGGCCATAGTATTGGGGATAGAATGTTGCAAGCTGTATCGAATCGTTTAGTAATTGCTACTGACGATTTTGATACTGTTTGTCGCTTGGGGGGGGATGAGTTTGTGGTTTTGCTACAGGATGTTGTTAGCGAGTCGCAGGCACAACAAAAAGCAGAAGAAATACTTGCCTCTATTGCCAAACCGATTCAAATTGATCAACATAATTTAAAAATTACCGGTAGTATAGGAATTAGCTATTACCCTAAAGATGGCGATGATTATGAATCCTTAATGAGGTGTGCTGACTTATCGATGTATCATGCGAAAGATAATGGCCGCAACACCTATCGTACCTATGATAAAGAAATGAATATGCGCATCATAAATCGTATGCAACTCGACAATGCACTGCGTGATTCACTCAAGCGCAATGAATTTCATCTGGTGTATCAACCCTTTATAGATTTAGCTACGAATAAAACGATTGGCTTTGAAGCCTTATTACGTTGGCACAGCCATATTTTAGGAGATGTTCCTCCTAATGATTTTATAGGTATGGCCGAGGAAAATGGCTTAATTCTTGATATAGGGCTGTGGGTTTTGCGTGAAGCATGCAGTCAACTTGTACGCTGGCATCGCCAAGGTTATGAGCAATTAACTATGGCAGTGAATATTTCTGGGCGCCAATTCCGTCAGGCTCATTTATCTGAAATCATTGAGAATATTCTGCTTGAAACAGGTCTCCCTGCCAAATTTTTGGAGTTAGAACTTACTGAAAGCCTGCTTGTTGATAATGTAAAACATGCGGTGGAAACCATGTATGAGCTGAAAGACATGGGAACAAAATTAGCCATTGATGATTTTGGTACAGGCTATTCAAGTTTGGCTTATCTTAAGCAGTTTCCTGTAGATAAATTAAAAATAGATCGTTCATTTATTAGTGAGTTGGTCAATCGGGAAAATGATGCTGCCATTACCCGAGCCATTATTAATTTGGGCCATAGTTTAAATTTACAGGTGTTAGCCGAAGGAGTCGAAACTGATTTACAACGTGAATTCATTATGCAGCATGGTTGTGACTATGCTCAGGGCTATTATTTTTCCATGCCTAAAAAAGCGGAAGACTTAAAAGAGTTCCTCCGCGAACACTATTAATTTTTATAATCCCTTTACTATTCCCATTTTTTTTCTAGAGTTTCTCAAATCGGTACGATTCTTGCTGGTAAAAATTATGATGTAATTTTAGGTATTTATCATGTGAATTGATTATTAATAAATAAGCAGTCGTAGTAATTGCCGTCTGAAATGGATTGGTACGGGGGTGATCATTTTAAGTCCACTCGATTAAACCCTATTCTCACTAAATGCGGCAATCGTTCTAAAGGAGACTGGAATGAAAGAAGTAACCATTATTGGTTCAGGTTTGGCAGGAACCTTACTTGCACTTTATTTGGCTAAAAGAGGTTATAGACTCCAATTATTTGATGCACGACCTGATTTAAGACGCCTGCATGCAAATGAGGGGCGCTCAATTAACCTGGCTTTATCCTGCCGCGGCATTACCGGCTTGGAAGGGGTAGGTATTTTGCCACTAGTGAAAAAACTCATGGTTCCTATGCGGGCTCGTGCGATTCATGAAACTGATGGTCAAATTAAATTTCAATCGTTTGGCCGACATAAGGATGAATATATAAATGCAATTCTACGTAATGAACTCAATAAATTATTGCTTTATGAAGTGGAGAAATTTTCTAAGGTGCAACTCAACTTCAATACGAAACTCATTGATATGGATGTTGAGAATAAAATTGCCATCTTTAAATTACCTAATGGCACCTTTTTAGAACATAAATATGAGCTTCTCATTGGAGCTGATGGTGCAGGTTCATGTGTTCGTGAGCACTTGCAGGCGAAGCATTTAGTCCATGCATCGCGAATGTTCTTACCTTATGGGTATAAAGAGTTATCTATTGGAGAGCCTGGTCAAAATCATCTTATTCACGAACATTTGCACCTATGGCCAAGAGAGGCCTTTCTATTATTAGGGAATCCCAATCGGGATAAATCCATTACGGGCTCCCTATTCCTACCGCATGAAGGGAAAAATAGTTTTGCTGAATTGGATGATGAACTCAAAATAAATACTTTTTTTAAAGATTCATTTCCAGATGCGTATGCCGAAATGCCTCATGTAATTGAAGAATTTACCCAACATCCCACAGGGAATATGAGTACTATAAAATGCGATCCATGGTTTCACCAAGATCAATGCCTCCTAATAGGAGATGCGGCTCATGGGGTGGTCCCTTTTTTTGGACAGGGAATGAATAGCGCGTTTGAAGATTGTCGTATTTTAAATAAACTTCTGGACCAATATCATGATGATTGGCAAAAAGTCATGCCTGAATTTTATCGTTCAAGAAAAATTAATACCGATGCTGTAGCTCAAATGTCTCTTGATAACTTCCACGAAATTCAAATCGATATCAGAGACAGAAGATTTAACTTAAAAAAACAACTAGAACATGAATTAATGCATCGATATCCAGAATATTATGTTTCAAAACATGTCTTAGTGATGTTTACAAATACCCCTTATGCAGAAGCGCAAGCACATGGGGAATTACAAGCGGTATTTTTAAATAAAATATGTGATAACGTGGAGAGAATTGAAGAGATTGACTGGGAAAAAGTAGAGAAAGAATTAAAACAATATGACAAAAAATTGGCATAATTGATTTGGATTTTTAAATAGCTAAAAAATTCAAGGGATTGCTTTGTCAAAAATTTGACATATAGTTGATTTTTTGCTCATTAAGATTGACAGCCTTAAGTTGCCCTTCTTGAAAAAGGGGTAGAAACGACCTTTTTCATAGGTTTTTGAGCAAAACACGAGAACAAAAGTTGGTATGCGAAATGCATTGTTAAAAATGTCCAACAAATTTCTCATGGAGATGGCTATGAAAATCATACAAGATTATATTGATTCCAAACAACAAGAATTCATGAATCATCCTTTTTTTGAAATATTAGAACAACTGAAAAGTTTGAAAGAATTGAGCTACTTTGTTCCTGAATTAACCTTTTGGGCGATGACGTTCCAGGATATTTTAAGAATAAATGAAGAACGAGTGACCGATCCTTACTTACGAAAAGTCGCTCGCCACCACAGACTGGAAGACGCAGGCCATGAAAAATGGTTCCTACATGATAAGAAATACATGGGTGCCGTGAATATCGATTCAGTAAATGATACGAATGACGTAAGTTGGCTCTACAGTAAAGAAACTCAATTAACTCGCGATGCAGCATACGCTATTTTAGCCGAAGTTTATAAAGCGAATGATGAAATTCTAAATATTGTTCTCCTCTTAACGATTGAATCATCAGGGCATGTGTTCTTTGAAAAAGTTTCCAAACAAGTGAAAAAAACAGGGGAAGATAAAAATCTCAAATATTTCTCCACCTCACACTTAGAAGTAGAAATGGCTCATGCTTTGTTTGAAGAAGAAATGGAACGGTCTTTGTTTTCAAGACAAGTACCCCTTCATATTCGTCGCGAAGCACTAAAAATGATTGATCGATGCTACGATGCATTTAACAAAATGTTCGATGGCTTGATTATTGCTTGTAATCGAAGACTCGAACTTGCAAAACAAAGGAATCATCAAGATGCTGCAAACAAAGAACCAGTGGAACTCATTTCACATAAAGCAGTGTAAAAAAAAGTTTGGACAAGCAATGCTCAGCGATGAGCATTCGCTTGTTTTTTTTCGTGAAGATTTTGGTAGATTGATTCATTCAAATCCAATTGCCGCTTTTGAACCCCATACCACCGCAGAAGCACAATCATTCATACAATATGTACATGAACATCAACTTCCTATTACCCTCCGAGGAAATGGAATGAGTCAAAGCGGACAATCGCTCGCGATGCCAGGTGGTATGCTCCTTAGTACGAAACATTTCACTCATGCTTCACCAGCAGATTCAAATTCCATCTGGGTGGAAGCAAATGTGTCATGGGCTTCATTATTGGATAATACGTTAAAACACTCTCTGATACCTCATGTAGTTCCACATAATTGTAATTTAACCGTGGGGGGCGTACTCTCTGCTGGGGGAATCGGTGCATCTTCATTCAAATACGGTAGCGTAACAGCCCATGTCAAAGCACTCGAAATAGTGCAAGGAAATGGCGAGTTGATTCAAACAGAACAACCCTCTTCGTTAATGCAGGCCTGTTTAGGAGGACAAGGAAGGTTTGGTTTGATTACCAAAGCATGTATTTCATTAAGACCATGTTTAAAAAACGTCAGAACTTACTTCTTAATTTATTTAGATAAGGATGAGTGGCTTAATGATCTACTTGTGTGTCAAACCAGAGCAGACTATGTCGAATCATTTTGTACCCCAGCAATACAAGGTGCAAAATTATCGGCAAAAGGTCGGGCCCCTTTTGCTCAATGGTTTTATTCCATTCACGTAGCAGTCGAATACGACCAGCTGCCACCCGATTTTCGTGAGTTAGGATTAAAGCCTTGGCGTTTACTCCATACTCAAGAGGAGTCCATTCACTCTTATTTGCATCGCCATGATTCACGTTTTAATGCAATGAAAATAACTGGGCAATGGGATTTGCAACATCCGTGGTATGAATGTTTCATACCCGGCTCACAATTAAATAATCTGGAAGAGCTATTGGCCTTGTTACCTTTACATTATGCCACTGTGGTACATCTTGCGCGCATAGCCCCTCTTGCGCCAGCTGGTTTTTTGCAACTCCCTAAAGATAAAGATATTTTTGCTTTAATGATCCTCAACCCAGGCTTGCCTAATTCATTGATTCCAAGTTGTTTAGAAACCATCAAATACTTGGACGCGCTTTTTTTGCCCCAAGGTGGAAAGCGTTATCTTTCCGGATATTTGGGCGCCGCTCCAGATCAAGAATTTTGGCAAAATCATTTTGCTGAACGATATACTGATTGGATTAAATTAAAAGAACTTTATGACCCACATAATGTTTTTTGTTCGATTTTGCATCCTAATTAAGGAAGCCAAGCGGAACCCCGGGAACTGGTGCTTTTGACCCTGATTCCGCTCGCTTCACCAAGCAGGAAGATTTTACTTAGTGATCTTAGGTTTAAACTCCATTAAAGTGAATAAACTATTGGTTGGATAACTGTTTTTAAAAATAAATCCCGCCGGTTCAATTGATTGTTGCCACTCCGACAAAGTCCGTTGTCTACCGCCTAGTAATACCATCATCACAATATCCATCGTTTTATTAGGATGAGGTCTATCGTCATCAGGCATTACTTGTTCTACAATAAATAAAGTCGCATTTTGGGACATTTGTTGGGCGCAGTTTTTTAATATTTTATGCATCATTTCATCATTAAAATCGTGCAAAACGCCTTTGAAAATATAAGCATCTGCTTGTGGGATGGCTGCAAAAAAGTCACCTTCTTGAAGGGTTATTTGTTTGGAAAAGGCCTTAGGATCCAATTGGCAAATCACCGAGGGGGTATCAAAAAGAATAGCCTTTAACTGAGGATATCGATGGGTAATTGCTTTTACAAGACCTCCCCGACCACCTCCCATGTCCACAAAGCTCGAAAAAACATCAAAATGGTAGGCATTGCTTATTGCCACATCATCATATGAAGATAATTTAGCCATCCCTCTATCAAAATTTTGCTGTTTCTCTGCATTTTTACTAAGAAAACTAAAAAAATCATCACCATGTTGCAGTTCAAAGGCAGGTATTCCTGTTTTGAGGGACACATCTAATTGAGAGAATGCTTGCCACCAAGTATCATCAACCATGCCCAATACATCTCGCATGGAATGAGGATCCTCATCACGCAGAGGTTTGGATAATTCAGTCAATGAATAAAAACCATTGTCGTAATTAAATAAATCATAACTGCATAAAAACTTTAATACCCTATCAAGCAATTCGGACTTTGTTTCTGTGACGTGCGCCAGCTCGTCGATTTTTTTCGGTCCTGAAGCCAGATGATTTGCTATGCCTAATTTAGATACCGCATGTAATGCGCGTGATACAACATACCATCGAGACATGATCGCTAATTGAATATGTGGTTTATCCATAAGAGCTTGCATATTTAATTCCTTTTAAGACAGGTTATTTATTATTTGTTAATTAGATCAAAAAGTTAAGTCTTTATTATTTTAATTTTATCCGAAAAGAAATGAGCGCATTGAAATAGAACTATTCTCAATTCCTTCATAAATGAAAACCAGTTCATCTTCATGATGTGCAGCACCTAAAATATAAAACAATGGATAATAGTGTTCAGGAGTAGGAACGCTCAACCTCCCTGAAAGAGTATCACGATAATCAGAAATTAATGCAGGGAAATCTCGGGATACTAATTTATCTTTGAGCCATTGGTCAAACTCAACTGCCCAATCATAAGGTTTGGATTTGCACTCCCAACTGATCTTGGAAAGATTATGCACTAAATTACCGCTACCGACGATAAGAATATTTTGTTCTCTAAGTTGTTGTAATTGCTTTCCTATTTGATAATGAAATTCTTCAGTTTGTTCGATGTCTAGACTAAGCTGGACAATAGGAATATTTGCCTTGGGGTATATATGTCGCATCACCGACCAAGTTCCGTGATCCAATCCCCATTGGTTGTCATCTAGTTTAATTGAAGTTTGACTTACTACAGTTTTAATGAGTTCTGCTGTTTCGAGAGAACCTGCTGCGGGGTAGTTCATATTAAAAAGCTTTTTGGGGAAACAATAAAAATCATGAATCGTGCGGGGATATTCCATATGTGTTACCCAAGTGCCTTCCGTTACCCAATGAGCTGAAACACAAACGATTGCCTTAGGTTGTGGAATTTTGTTCCCCAATGCCTGCAAGTTCAATGTAAATTTATTGGTTTGAATTGCATTCATAGGACACCCATGACCAATAAAGATTAATGGCATGCGCTTGTTACAGTCCAAACTATCCTTCATGTCCATAATGAAGCACCGTAAAAATCAGTACTCACTTAGTATCATATTAGTTCAAAATACAGGTTGTTTACTTAGTTCTGATTAAAAAATTTCTTTTTTACAAAACATTGGTCCTATTTAAGAAAAGTCTTCAATAGAAATTTATTTTTTGCAGATTGACCACAAGTTGGCTAATTATGAGGCATTTAAAAGTAATCCGTAGGGGAATTCAAAGTCCTAGACGTTCACTTCTACTCCACTAAGACTACTGGCAGCATCGCTGCTTGACTTAAACTGGCAATCCGGATACCAAAAGCAACGAGTAAGCCTCCCATAATTTTCACGATGTAATATTGCAATCGATTCAGGTTCGCTTTGACATACTGATGGGTAAACATATAAGAGAGGCAAGAAAACCAAATCATGTGAATTAAAGCAATTTCAACCGCATAACCGAACTCCGTAAAAACCGAATGAACAGGCTTCACTACCAAAGTAAAAAATGCCAGTAAAAACATAATGGCTTTTGGATTTAACAGATTGCACAACAAACCTTGATTAAACGCTTGTAACCCTGTAATGGAGTAGGGTGAATGGCTGACTTCCAATTGTTCCATGTCACGCTTCGCTAATAAGCTCTTGATACCTATATATATCAAATAAGCCGCCCCCAAGTATTTGATAATACTAAAAGCAAGTAATGACTGAGAAATAACTAGAGCCAATCCCAAAATACAGTAGCTCGCATGAATTAAAAGACTCACTGAAACCCCAAAGGCGGTATAAACGCCTGCTCTTCTGGAGTAAAGTAAAGAATTTTTCGTAACTAAAGCAAAATCAGGTCCCGGAGAAATTGCAGCTAACATAATCAATACACTTATAGATACAAACTCTTGCACAATATCCTCCCTAAAATCGTAAAATGTAATAATAACACAATCTTGAGATGCTTCTGATAATCTGGGTATAAAAGTTCTGAATTTAACTCACATGAAAAATAGAGCCAAAGGCCGTGGTTAAGCGTGCTAGTACTGGCTTCAATAAATAATTGCGTTTAATTGTTTCTGCATTGTTCCTACATTCTTTAAAATTTAACGATAAAAATGAATATTTAGTCCATTCAAATCGACTCATACTACTATTAAGGATGTAGTTCACACACTCTTGCAACTCATCTTTGCTAAGCGTCAAATCAACATAGCGGTTACATAATGTATTTATGCACATATAAAAATTTTGAACTTCTGCGCTCAAAAGTGCCGAGGATTCATTATTTCTTGCCTCCATCGTACCAAGATATTCTTTAGTTTTAACTCTCAATAAATGCATTTGGGCACGAATTCCTGCGGATTTGGATAGTTCAGCTTCTCTCTCTAGTTGAACAGCCTCAGCTAAAGATTCATACCATTGGCAATCTTTATTATCCCGATAATAAGTAATGAAGTTCTTCTCCGCACTTAGAGATTGCTGAACGTAGGCTTCTTGAGTTAAAGAACACTGATAATCAAACACAGAACCTATGTTCTTCGCGGTGAACTGGGAGGCACCCTTTCCTCCATGACCGTCATAGATCCCTATTAAAAAAGGGCGCGAAGTCGAAAGCGTCTGTATCGCAATTGAAATATTGTCTCGAGATCCTTCTTCGAGTGCTTTATTCACAAGCATTTTTGCTAATTGGTGTTCTTCCAGTTTATTTGCCAATGGTATTTCGTTTAAGCAATTAAAAAGCCATTGTTCCTGTTCTTTTTGGGTCTGGAATGCTAAAGGTTCTGTAAAACCATCGCAGGTTGTAATTATTTGCATCGTTCCTACCTGTTCTGGAGAAATGCCCAGGGATGAATGAATTTTATTAAGAGGATGGACGTCGATATGGGCATCAGCACAAACTACCTCCGCATTGAAATCAAAATCACCTAGCGCTCGAGATACCGCCAATTGACCATTGATCCGATCGAAAAAGACCACGCCTCCCGCTCTTTGAATCCGCTCTAACTCTACCTCGGGGTGATGAATGATACTATTTAACCGTACCACACCGGCTAACTTATCCCAGACATTGTAAATCACTGCAAAAGAAAGGGAATCCGCTAAGGTTGCGGTGATTAAGGTCCCATGGCCATCATACACGGTCGTCGACGCCGTGGTTCCTCCATACATCACATTACGGCCTAAAATGTTAATTAAATGGTAACTGGTCCATAAACGGCGACCTATATCTTGGGGGGTAAGTGAATTAAAATGGTTTGGAGCATACCAACATGCAAAAGCCGCATCTTCTTGGCTTGGGCGAGCTCCCATGGTCTCATATAAACCAAATCCATAGTCTTTGACACGTTCACTAACATCAATTCCATCAACAGGAAGTGATGTGATGTAGTGGATGCATTGCATGCTTTTTCCTAATCATTCATTCCTGTAAAAATATAGCACATAGGCTGTTAGAATCCGTACAAGGCTAAACATAGGTCTTCTAAACCAAAGCATCCTCGGTTAATTGAGTTAAATAACCACATTGAATTAAATAATTAAGATATTGATTGAATACTGTTTTATCTATTTTGTCACAATAAATGTCATAATGAGCTAACTGAGTTTTTGTATAAGTACAATCAATTTTCGCTTTATTATTGTGAAGATATAAATCAAACAATGAATTGTCTTTATCCAATACTTTTTCTGTAAAAAAGGGACGCAATGGAGAGAGGGAGGAAGAGAGTTGACTTTGCTCTTTTATCATTCGTTTCCAGTTAGGATATGTGAGATCCTTTATTTTAAAGCCCTTGGCTCGTACATATTCAAATAACTGATCTACACTGACTTCCTGTGGATTGATTAAATGATATGTATCGGATTGCTGGGGTTTTTCTATAGCCAAACGAGTAATTGCTTTGGCGACGTAATCGACAGGAACAAAATTGAATCCAACATCCAATAGGGGGCGAGCTTCCAATTCAATACAGCCTTTAAGAATACGACAAACTATATCGTCCTGATTCCAATTACCGGTATGAGGGTCTCCAGTAATTAGACTCGGTCTGTAAACCACAGTGGGAATGTTATAGGTTCGGGCATGAAATACTAATTGTTCTGCCAACCACTTGGTTTGATTATACCCCCCATAAATTCCCTCTTGCGGTGTAAGTTCTGTCCGCTCGCTAATTACCCTATCATTCTTTAAGTCAGCGGACATAAAATAGCCTACGGTGGAAATATAATGCAGTGCTTTGCACTGTCTGTATCCAGCCAGATCAATGAGTTGTTTGGTTCCGAAGACATTGCTCGGTGCCATTTTTTGATAAGGATAGATAAAATTAAGTACCGCGGCTCCATGAAAAATAAGATCGACCGTATCCGCCAAGTAGTACCAATCATGCTTTGAAACACCCAAATTGGATTTTTCCAAATTGCCTAAAACAACTTTAATTCGCTCATGATAAGCTGGATTCCATATCCCATAGTATTCCATATTTTTTACGACTCTGCTGACTCCTAATGCGTGCGAATTGGCCTGAACAAGACAGGTAATCCGCCAGTCCGTATGGGATAAAAGCTCGCGAAGTAAATAAGCGCCTAAGAAACCGGTAGCTCCGGTTAATAAAGCATGTTGAGGAATAGCCTTGGGGAGTGAGGTAATATGGGGGGTGATGTTTTTATATCGATTAAACTCAGCAACCAAATCAATTGGATTCTCTTCCGTTAGCTGTTGCTCTTTGGTTTTACCTGTGAATAAATCCATAATTTCACCCAAGCTTGGATCCTTGAGTAGAAATTCAATGGATAGCTCTGCATCAATGCTTGTGGAGAGGGTGTAGTGTAACTCGCTCAGTTTCAGTGAACTGAGCCCCATTTCGCTTAACTTTTTATCTTTATCTAAAACTGTAATCTTTTTATTAAAAATAGGTTGGAGTATCTGAGCAATCTCTGCAGCTTCTGCATGAAGGATCTTTATGGGTTCCCCTGCTTCATTATTTGCACTCTTATCGATGCAGATAATATCTAAATCCCCTTGGAGATATTTTTTCTTACATAATAAACGTTGGGTTTTTCCGCTGGTTGTTTTAGGAACTGATTTACGCGCCACAAGAACTACAATGTCAGCATCGATTCCATGTGTTTGCAGCAGATTGCTCCGTATGGTTTTAATTATTTCCTCTGAATCCAGCCCCTCAACATCCTGTCTAACTTCTTGAACGATGACCAATAATTCACGCTCCTGTTCTTCTATGGAAAAAATGGCACAACCATACTCCTGCAACTGAGGATGGCATGCATGGATAGAATCTTCCAAATCATGCGGATAATAATTACGACCCCGAATAATCACGAGATCATTCAAACGACCCGTTACATAAAGTGATCCCTCATCCAAATAACCTAAATCTCCTGTGCGTAAAAAAGGAAAGTCTTTACTTTTAAGACGCGCATTAAAAGCGTGTTGTGTTTCTTGAGTTAATTGCCAATATCCCTGCGTAACACTTTGACTTGCCACCCATATTTCTCCAACCATCCGTGGCCCACACTCCTGCAAGGTTTCAGGATTTACAATAGCAAGATAACAACTGTCAAAGGGCTGTCCACAATTAATCAAACTGCGGGCATCAGGATGGGATTCATCGCAATAAAGCACCTCCCCCTGCTCAAGGGTCTTCTTATCTACCCATTGGTAGCTTATTCCCTGTTGGCGATTTCCTCCGGTGACCATCAATGTCGACTCAGCGAGTCCATAACAAGGATAAAAAACCTTTGGCGAAAACCCACACGATTCAAAGCGGTTTGTAAAACATTCAATGGTTGCCTTGCGAATAGGTTCTGCTCCACTCATTGCACACTGCAAGCTACTTAAATCCAAATGTTCTTTTTCTTCTTCAGTCACTCTATACGTACATAAATCGTAAGCGAAATTGGGAGCGACCGTAGCTGTGGCTTGATAATAGGTGATTATTTCTAACCAAATCGCTGGACGCTGCAAAAAGGTCAAGGGTGACATTAGTTTTACAGGAATCGTGCTAAAAACTGGCTGTAAGATCCCCCCAATGAGTCCCATATCATGATAATGAGGTAACCAAGACACGCTTATATCTTCTTCGGTGAGCTGATTCGCTTTTTCGATTACAAATAAATTATGCAGCAAATTACCATGACTCACCATAACGCCTTTTGGTTTTCCAGTAGAGCCTGAGGTGTATTGTAAAAAAGCAATATGATGTTGAGTAAGAAAAGGCGCACTCCAGTTCTCCGGGGTATTAATCCAATCTTCTGTTGTGATGAATTGAACCGCCGAATATTCATTATATTTTAAACTTAATTTTTTGATATGCAGCATAAGTTCTTTGGTGGTCAAAATTACATGTGCACCTGAATTCTGAATAATACGTTGGGATTTCTCAGCCCAATCTTTTGTAGAGGGTGGATAAGAGGGTACGGCAATAGTCCCTGCATACAAACAACCAAAAAAAGCAGAAATAAACTCTAGCCCGGGAGGATAAATAAGTAAGACACGATCACCTGGAGAGGTTAATTCGTGCAAAACGCTTGCTATTTTTTTTGCCTGTTCCGCTAACTCACGATAGGTGAGGCTCCTAGTTTCCTTTATTTTTCTGTGAATGAATGTATAGAGTGGAAAATCCGGATTTTTTTCTACTTTTTTTTCAAGTAAATCGACCAAACTTGTGTAACAATTTTCCCCCATACCACACCCCTAAATGAAGACTGAACTGATTGAGAACTGTATAAATACCCTTAAGGGTAATTTATTATGGAATATCTATTTGAAAAGTACAGTAATCTCAGACAAACTAAGAAAGTTAAACAAAGTTTCGTAGGACTAATGGAATGGCCAAATTCACAGTCAGAGCAATTCGGAAATTAAAAGAAGCCAGCGGTTATTCTTTTCATGGATTAAAAGCTGCCTTTCAAGACGAATTCGCATTTCGCCTTGAAATTTTGGCTGGCATCATCGCTTTACCCGTTGCCATTTTTATAGGAAAAACCTCCATTGAGCGGGCTTTATTAATCAGTACCTTACTCATCGTTATCATAGCTGAATTATTGAACTCAGCTATCGAAGCAACCTTGGATCGAATTGATAGCTCCTGGAATCCATTAACAAAAAAAGCCAAAGATTTAGGCTCTGCTGCTGTGTTCGTCACAATTATTAATGCCCTTGTTGTGTGGATTATAATTATTATTTCACATTTCTTTTCGTAACCGGACTCGCTGCACTAGGCTCCTATAAAATTAATGCGTAAATGTTGCCGTAGTTTGAATAAATTGAGTAATTTCCTCTAATTGAGTTTTGGCAAAATACTCATCTTGCTCTTTTTCCGGGTCGATCTGAGCCAACTTTTCGTACAGTTTCTCCATGTTCTTATGCCGGCCTTTACCCAAAATTTTCGAATGGCTAAAGAAGTAAAAGAATCCGGCTGTCGTTTTTGCTTGACCAATTTGATGTAATTGTTCCAATTGCTCTAAAGGAGATAAGGATGAACTTAAAATACGCCCAATTTTTCTCATTCCGGTGCTGTTCGTAGTCGTAAATTTTCTTGTTAATTGGTTCCCATTCACTATCACCTTGGCGCATTTATTAAAACTAGCTATTGCGTTTTTAAATTTCAAATTTTCCTGTTGCAGCATCCGAATTACTGTTTCTACATTAGGGTAAGGATTATCTTCATCCTCAAAATCTGCTCTACGATTTTCCTTTATCAATGTTTTTGACAATTCATAGTGAGAACGGGGTAAAGCAAATTTTGAAATTTCTTTATAAATTGCCTGTCTTTTCTGAAGCATTCCCCGATTAAATCCATGACTCAATAAATTCTCTTCATTTAATTGATTATTTCTAAATGGAAGTAAAGAATGCTTTGATTTTAATAAATTCATACGTTGATGATAGGCCTCAAATTCTGCAAAATGTTGCGACATGAGTGCCCATTTAGTATTGAAATCTTCATAAGCATCCATCCTTGCGGGCAGAGTAATTAAAAATTTATTAACTTGTTCGATTGTCGGACGCTCTTCAGGGATTCCACTTTGTAGATGACTCAGTAAGGTCTTAATATCTGCTAAAAGATGAGGATCAATTTTGGATACATCATAACCTGTAAATAAACCATCAAAACAATAGGGAGCTCGAGCTAAATCTCTCAGATCTAATGCTAATTCCTTAAATTTTAAAATTTCCTTTGCGCCAAAAATTTCGCCAAAAATTGCTGCTAAAGCATACATATCCGATTGATAAGTACTGCCCTGGCCTAGAATGACCTCGGGAGCCATATAAGCCAGAGTTCCTGATCGTCTTAGATTATTCTTTGAGTCGATGTCTTCAGCTAATCCAAAATCAATAAAAATAATATGAAATTGTCCCTTCTCTAATTTTTTATAGCAGATGTTTGCGGGCTTAAGATCGCGATGCACCACATTTTTTTGTTGCAACAAAAGTTTTTCACTTGCTATGCGTGCAGCCACTTCCAACCGGAATTGAAACGAATAATTATAGCTAGGAGTAAAAGGTAATAGCTTATCAAGACTGGTCCCACAATCTTCAAGGATTGTAAGCACTTTATCTCCTGCCCCAACAACACCCACAACATTCACACCATGCTTTTTTTGCCGTGCTGCTTCCTTTAAAGTCCGCGACAAAAGTTCAGCATAGCGTGTATCCTCGTTAGGCAGTTGTATTTTGACCACATCGTTTACAGGGATGAGTTGGGCATAATATCCCTTTTTTTTGGAGTCATGAGTGACAACAATTTTAAATTTTGATTCATTTACTGAGCCAAACCCACCTTTCCCCTTGTGAGTATTATCAATAATATGCCATTGATTGGCACCTGATCGGACTATATTATGACTAAAAGTAAATTGGGCTGCACTCGAAAAAAGGCTTAATTTTGACGATTTTTCTGAAATTGAACTATTAAACAAGGAAGGTAGAAAAGTTACCTCTTCTTTTTGTTTAAATAAAAATTTAGCCACTTTACTATCTAGGAAAATGGGGCCACTCTTATTTTTCCATACCACATCAAAATCAGTATACTTCATATTTTGTCCATAACACTTGAAGCAAAAAACAGGATGTCATAGTACCAGTTTCTTTTTAGAAGAAGAAAAAAAATTTAAATCCACTTACGAGAATTTTCGATTCGGGTTAATATAGACGCTTTACTGCATTCCCGTACTTATTAAACCCAAAAATGTCCATATCAGTACCTCATAAAAAACGTGTTTCCTGCGTTGTCCCAGTCTACAATGAAGAAGCAGGAATAGCCGAATTCATTGCTGCATTGACTGATACCTTGCAAAAACTTGGATATGCTTATGAAATACTTATTGTGGATGATGGAAGTCAGGACAATACCCCGTTGATTATTCAGCAGTTAAGATCTCAATTTGTGCTTCGCTGCATCCGTTTTAGTCGAAATTTTGGGAAAGAAAATGCCATAAGTGCAGGCCTTGATCACGCCCAAGGTGACGCCGTTATCCTAGTAGATGCTGATTTCCAACATCCCCTTGAACTTTTAAGTCAATTTCTTGCCAAATGGGAAGAAGGCTATGATATGGTTTATGCCGTCCGGCAAAATCGTTCCGATGAATCTTGGTTAAAAAGAACGTGCGCAAAGGCATTTTATCAATTTACCTCACGGATAAACCGGATCAACATCCCTGCAAATGCTGGGGATTTTAGACTGCTGGATCGGAAGATCGTAAAAGCACTCCAAAAATTACCTGAACGAAATCGTTTCATGAAGGGATTATACAGTTGGGTGGGGTTTAAACAAATTGCCATTCCTTTTGAGGTCCAACCTCGTAAAACAGGTACTTCACAATGGAACTTTTACTCGCTCTTGGATTTGGCCATCACCGGAATTACATCCTTTACTGCATTCCCCTTAAGAATGATTGCTATTGGTGGAATTAGCGTTGCTACCCTGGCCATACTCTATGGCGTGTGGATTATTATCAGTACCATGATTTTTGGCATAGAAACCCCGGGTTGGGCCACTATAGTCACTACAATTACTTTTTTTGGTGGTTTACAATTGTTTGCTTTAGGGGTAGTGGGTGAATACATCGGTCGAGTTTTTGATGAAGTCAAACACCGGCCCCATTACGTTATTGATGAGGAATCCAGTTTTGATGACAGCCCCATTAAAATTAAGGTATAGACTAATTTATTTTATAGGTATTGGTGGTTCTGCTGCATTAATCCACCTCTTTACTGTGTTCAATTTAGTGAAATTTATGCATGTGCAGGCCCTAATAGCCAACATTTTTGCTTTTTTAATTGCTTTCAATGTCAGCTTCTTAGGACACAAATATTTAACCTTTGCGCAATTGCATGATGAAAAAATCTTGAGCCTACCGCATTTTTTTCTAGTAGCTGTTTCTGCAGGACTAATTAATGAAATGCTTTATTTCTTACTTTTACGTTACACCACCTTAAATTACCTGTTTGCTTTATTTCTCGTCTTGGGATGTGTTTCCGTTTACAGCTTCATCATTTCAAGAGTTTGGGCTTGCCGTCAGATTATAAAGTAGTACTCGAGGACACAGGTAGAATCAAGAGATAGCTTGCATCTAATTGACTTAGCCAATCAAATTTCCACCTCACTTTGTTTCAGTATAATATCCTCTTCGCCTCGAATGCATTGTATTGTTCTCTTTTTTACATCGAAAACATATTGTAGTCTGCAATACTCTCTAGGGTTCGAAAGTAAATTGGGATTAAACACGACAAGATTAATTCCTTGTACATGACGAGCAGAGGGAACAATTAATAAAGGATGTCCTTCTTGAGCTACCCGTCTACCCGTTTCTTGGCATTGAGTATAATTATCCGAATCAACAAGCCAAGGAAACTCTTCTTTTTTTCCTGTTAGATCAAGCCCTAGTCCCTGGCAATAAACCTTTGCCACCCTTCTATCGATGATGATCATATCTTGGGTTTGAAAAATTTCCCAGGAATCCTTTATTTCTTGAATAAAATGATAGTTGGTTTCATATACCGTCGTTTTCAATGTTTCTGAGCCATACCAACACGCAATGGTACCGTCGCTGTAACGGGAGCTGGTTATTTTTTCAAATGGATAATCAATAAAATCATTCTTGCTGTAGTCAAATGCGCGTTGAATTAACGATTGGTGGGTTAAGTCAGGATGAGTATAACTTTCTATGGTATTGGCTGCATCCCAATTGACTGGATCATCACTGAGATCATCAAACAAATCTTGAGATACCTTGATGCCCCTTATATTTCTAAAAACATCTTGTGAATAGTCCCTGACTGTATCAAACAAAGACACGTTACTGCCCCCGCATAAAATCCGTAAGTCGTCTTATTTGAGCAATTCCAATATAACCTTGCTCCAGCATAAGGTCCAAAGGGCGAAGATTGTGAAGTTTCTGATTTCTTCCTTTTATCCATTGATAGACTACTTCTCGATTGTATGGATAAAGAATTCTCAAGTTTTTGTGGATTCCCAAGAGATTTCCTACCCGCTCGATTGTGTCTCTGCCCGATATGTGCGCAGTACCTTTTTTAAATTTGGCAAGTTGCGCGGGACTAATTCCTCCTAATAGTTCACATTCTTCTTCATTTTTCAATTGCCAATGTTTAAAGAGTGCAACTACATTCTGAGTATTGCGTTTCAGCACATCTTCAGTTAAATCCTGAGAGGTAAAAGGTGCCAAATGTAAATGGTTCATATCATAACCCTCTATTTATAGATAATTATAGTATATAAATAGATTTTTACAAGCAATTTATACGTGAGGGCACCTAGTAGAAGTGAAGAGAACTCGAAAGTTATCTTTTTTATAGGATTTTGGAGCTCATGGATTTTCAAAGGGAGCAGCGAGAATCCCCTGAACTACTTCAACAGGCTCGCGAATGATAAGACGATGTCCCACCATTTCTTTCACTTTAGGTAGAATGGCATCCACCTTTTCGACGGTATCGATGAATTGCACCATCAGGGGAAGCTTACTTCCTATGTCAACCAATGAGGTCGAAACAACAGGATTTTTAAGGGTGAATCCAGCTATTGCGCGTAAAACTGTTCCCCCTGCAATTTCGTGCTGATCCAGCATGCTTAATAGCTCAAGGTGCAAAGGACGATGTTGCCATTTATCTGCTTCATTAATATAGATAGAAACGCTTACATGATTCATACTAGATTGCCCGAGCGAGCGCTATGCCCGCAACCACAGCCAATAATGAAAAAAGATTATTGCAAATAAAATTTAGCGCAGCAAGTGCGTAATCACTTTGTTCAATCAGTACATAGGTTTCATAGCTGTAACTAGAAAAAGTTGTATAAGCACCACAAAACCCAACCGCTACAAAGGAGCGCCATCTAGGATCGACTTCCACTCGTTCTAAAGTCCAAGCAAGAAAAAAGCCTAAAATGAAGCTTCCCGTAAGATTAACAATGAAGGTTCCAAAAGGAATATCTGCTGATAAATATCTAACGGAAAAACGACTCACGAGATAACGTAAATTCGCACCCATGATCGCCCCGCAAGAGATCCAAAACACGTCATTCAAAGGTTCTTCCTTTTTCCAAATAGAGTATAATTGTCTAAAAAGATCATACATAAAAAGAGTAAACGAGTAAATTTAACCTTGAATTGCTTTAGGAATACTCAAGAGGTTCATCTTGCTCTAACTGAATATGAAACTCCTCGCAATCTTTTAAAAAATCATTACTTGAAAAATAATTAAATTCTTTAATCCGCGCTTGAGCGATAGGATCGGAATTATTTGAACTTTCGCCTGGGTGACACATAAACAAAGTATTGTTCTTCGCGAAAAGCATCCAATTTCTAAATAATTCTCTATAGTTTGTGTTGGGTGCAAAATCATAAATTCCTGAAAAATACTGATTATGTGGGATGTTTAATTTAATGCATTGTTTCGTTAAGGCCTTTCCTCCAGTAAAACGAAGTACTTTCGCTTTAAATCGATATTGGGGCAGATTAATAGCAGGCCACGTGGAGCGAATATAAGTCCCATAATTTCGCAATTCTTGAGTATAAAGATCTAACACCACTTTCCGTATCACAGGAAATTGATGAACATGCTGGTGGCCATCAATAAAATCAGGGGGTTGTTGCATGATTTTAGTAAATTGTTCCAATTGAGCTAAAAATTCTTTGGCAATGAACGATAGTTTCACGGAGCGCATATGTGTTTTTATTAATAATTCAGCTAAAGTAAAGCCCGATTGTCCCGGAATTGAGGTTAAATAACCTTCGGTTAGATTGAAATGTAAGCCAATTTTGATGGGCTTGCTTTTTTTTAAAGCAAGAAGTTGTTTTGCATAAAAAATAAAACCGGGCATATTTACCATGCAACTAACAGCAGACAACCGTCCCATGCTTATTAATTTAAGAATTCCTTCTGAAACCCCGGAGTCTAAGCCAAAATCATCTGCACACAAGGTTATGGTTTTCGAATGAATCATTGAGGGCCAATATTAATAACAAAGGCATATAATATATCATTTTCTCAATCAAGTTATAGCCTGGGTGCCAAGAGGTGAATCTCAAGTTGCGCATCGCTGCTGCACCCAAGTCCCATTACCATCCCATGGCCAGATTTATTCTATGCGGTTTCCGACTGTACTCTAACGGTAAAAAAGCGGGCGCCCAAGATATTGATGCACAAACCGCCGATGACTAATAATCCGGCAGCAAGTTTCCATAACTGAAACGGTTCCCCAAGAACTAGAACTGAACTAAGGATAGCAACAATAGGTACCAATAAAGTAAATGGAGCAACTACTCCCACTGGATAACGGGCGATGAGCCAGTTCCAAACTCCATAACCTATCCAAGTGGATGCACACACAATGTAGGCTAATGACAGAGCACCTCGCCAACTTATATGTTCATAGGTATAAACCCAATTAGCAGGTCCCTCAACGATTAAAGAAAAGAGAAACATAGGTAGACATGCAACAAAACTACCCCAGACAATAATTGCCATCATATTGTCATTCGTCCCTTTAATTTTCTTAGTAATTAGGTTCCCAAATCCCCAAGTGGCAGCAGCGGCAAGAATTAAAATAAAACCGGGCAAAGAGATTTCACTATCAAAATGCATGGCAACCAAGCCAATTCCAAGCGAAGCTACTAACGCGCCAATAATCTGCCCCATATTAGGTTGCTCACCTAAAAAAATTACAGCAAAAAACATACTAAAGAAAACCTGGGTTTGCATGAGTAAAGAGGCCATTCCAGCAGGCATACCGATGTTCATACCCATAAAGAGAAAAGAAAATTGCAAAGCAAACATAACAAAGCCATAAAGGACAATTACTCTGAATGAGCCTTGAGGAACTTTGATGAAAAATATAGCCGGAACACTTGCTAATAAAAAACGGAGGGAACAGAGCAACAGCGGTGAAATTTCTTCCAGTCCAAAAGAAACAAAAAGAAAGTTTACCCCCCAAATTACCACAACTAAAAGAGCCAATAAAAGATGTGAAATAGGCATTGTTGAGCGATCCGACAAAAACCACATTTTAGCCTAAATGCGGTAATAAAGCTATTTGTTTAGTCTAATTTTTAATCACTTAAGTGATCAAAAAAAGTAACCTTTGGTTGCTAATAAAGTTAGACGGGGCAGGTATTATCACAAATTAATTTCTATTTTTAATCCATCAGGTTAAACTGGATAACTTTTCGAAAGGAGTTTAAAAAAAACTTTTTAACTGCCAAAGAGTGCCTAATTTTCAAGGTTCCGGTGCTTCACCTTAAGAGGTTTATGTAACTCCAATTTTTATAGTTTAAATGATGAAAGAAATTATTCTTGCTACCAGTAATCCTGGAAAAATTAAAGAATTGCGCGATTTATTAGCGCCTATTCATTGTATTCCACAAACCGATTTGGGAATTTCAGATGCGGTTGAAAATGGTTTAAGCTTTATTGAAAATGCACTTATCAAAGCGCGTCATGCTAGTCTACATGCAGGAAAACCTGCTTTAGCTGATGATTCAGGGCTAGTAGTTCCTGCATTAAACGGTGAACCAGGAATCTATTCCGCACGTTATGCAGGCGCCAATGCAACCGATGCGGAGAATATCCATTTGTTATTGGAAAAAATAGCCCATATTCCTTTACAACAGCGCGAAGCTTGGTTTTACTGTGCCATCGCAGTGGTGCAACATGCAAAAGATCCTACTCCAATCATCGCAACCGGTCGATGTAAAGGAGTGATCCAGGACATTCCTCTGGGGGAAGGTGGATTTGGTTATGATCCCATATTTTATATTCCTGAGTTTGAATGCACGGTGGCTCAATTACCTGCTAAAATTAAAAATAATATCAGTCACCGCGCACATGCCTTAAAGCAATTGCGTGATCTACTTAAGAATTGATGATGGATACGGATGCACTCTTTGCACAAGCATATAAATTTCAATATGAAGGTCAACTGCCCCAAGCCATAAGCCTTTATGAACAAATATTGTCCCAGGAGCCCAAGCATCTAAATACCCTGCATTTTTTAGGACTCACTTATGCTCAACTAGGTGACATGGATAACGCAATTCTCTATCTGTTACAAGCGCTTTCCTTAAGTCCTGATAATGCCAGTCTGCTTAATAACCTAGCGAACGCTTACAAGAAATTACATCAGCTTGATAAAGCAACAGAGTATTATCAACAAGCCATAAAACTGCAGCCCGATTATGCCCAAGCTCATAATAATTTAGGGACAGTTTATGCTTTGCAAAATAATTATCCACAAGCATTATTACACTATACTCGAGCAGTTCATGCTGAACCTGATTTTAGTGCAGCTCATTTTAATTTGGGCTTATTGTTGTTGCAAAATAACCAATTGGATGCGGCTAAAATTCAATTTAATAATGTCGTTTCTTTAAATCCTTTTCATACGGAAGCACTGTTCTATCTCGGTGTTTTGCACCTCGAAAAAAATGCACTTGTCGAAGCAGAAAAAGCTTTTCAAAATGTTTTAGAGCAAGATAGCAGGCAAATAGAGGCACTTTCCAACTTAGGCGTCATTGCTTTAAAAAGACAACAAAACCAACTGGCAATCGATTATTTCAGTAAAGCATTAGCCCTGGACAACGAGAATATTGAAGCCCGTAATAATTTGGCAGCAACATTCATGCACCATGATCGTTTTGAAAATGCGCTCATGCATTATGATGTGTTATTGCAAAAAGAACCTGATAATATTGAATATTTATATAATTCCGGCGTAGCGCAAATGGCTTTAGGTCATTTAAATGAAGCCGTTATTCTTTTTGACCATATACTCGACTTAGAACCCACCCATACCTCATCGCTGAATAATCTGGCCGCAATTTACATTAAGTTAGAACAAAGAGATAAAGCAAGAGAGTATCTAGAACGTGCACTGGCGATTAATCCCCAAGATACAATAAGTGCCCATATGTTTCACGCAATCACTGGGGATGAGCAAGCAAAAACTACTCCCGAATATGCCCATAATTTATTTAACAACTACGCGCTTTATTATGATCAGCATATGAAAGGGACACTAAATTATTCCATCCCGCAACATGTGGCACGTGTAGTTCATCAACTCGAATTACCAATGAACACCCACACTTTAGATTTAGGTTGCGGCACGGGTTTAACCGGGATCGTTCTTCGAGATATAAGTAAACACTTAACCGGCGTTGATATCGCAGAAAAAATGTTGGCTCAGGCCAAAGAAAAAGAAATTTATGACAATTTGGTGAAAGCTGAAATCAACCAATTTCTAATACAAAATAAAGCATTTTATGATCTCATTGTCGCAGCCGATGTATTACCTTATTTTGGTGAACTGGACGGACTCTTTCATACTATTTACCACCATTTAAAACCTAAAGGCTATTTTATCTTTAGTACTGAGATCAGTTCGACTATCCCTTGGTCGCTTGAAGCGAGTGCACGTTTCAGCCATCATCCTGATTATATTAAAAAATTAGCAGAACAAAATCAGTTTCGATTGCTCCTGCAGGAAAAAATTCCAGGACGAGTTCAAAATAAAAGTATTTTGGAGGTTATGCTCTATGTTTTAACAATTTGAGTACTCAAAGCAAGAAAATAAAATAGTAATATACTATATATAGGGGTTTAGGAAATGACTCTGTCAATTTTATGATAGAGCAAGGAGCTTATATGTCAAAGCCCATTAAAGGACATAAGTTTATCGAGACGCCGCAACTAACTTCCAGTGAACAGCGCGAGATTGATCGAAAAATTGAATTTGAAACAGCTAAATCCTTTCACAGCATGGTCAAGCTTGGTGCATTTGCCAATATTGTTGGTGCTTTTTTTTACGTTTTAGCGGTTTATAGTACAACCAGACCTGTGTTAATCATTTCATGGTACTCTATTTTGGTGCTTGCCAACTTGCTCAATGTCCTATGGGCTTTTCGTTTTGAATACAAGCATATAACTCGCGAAGAAATTCTTAAATGTCGGAAAGGATTCCTTTACCTTGTTATTTTAATCTGTCTGATATGGAGCAGTATTGGTATTTTGTTTATGGATGATGGAATGGATCAACGAATGACCACCATTATCTTTTTGTCTGCTGTTCTAATTTGTTTTTCCTTCTCGACGGCAATTGATTTAACCATGGGTGTAAGCAGTATTGTTTGTTTACTCACCCCTACCATTTTATATCATTTCTTCCTAATCATTGACTTATTTCATTCTGAGGCGAGTCATATAAGTATGTCGGTTACGGGCTCCTTTTTCGTGCTCGGGATATTTATGCTCGTGGCTTGCTTTGTAGGGAATAGAATCATTTTAAAAGTATTTCGTCTGGGTTATGAGAATGCTTTACTGAACCATAAACTCGAAGATATGAATACTTTGTTAGAACAACGAGTTAAAGAACGCACTGAAGAATTAGAACAATCGCTTAAATTAGTAACCTATCAAGCCACACATGATTTATTAACCGATTTACCTAATGAACGTTTTCTCTTTGATCACATTCAGGATATAACGGAACGAGCGGTTAGAGAACACCAAAAATTTGCCATTGCTTGTTTTTCATTAAACAATATGATGAAAATTAATGATAGTATCGGTCATCAAGCATCCGCTACCATTATTCACCGCATCGCCCAACGTTTTGCCCAACTTGCAGAAAAGAATAAAAAATATTTCATTTCTCTATTACGCAAAGATGTATTTGTTATTTTAATCGATCCAATCATTGATTCTCTGGAAGCAGAAGACAGTGCTCAGGAATTATTTGTTGTATTAGAAAATCCAGTGTATGTTGCCCAACAAGAATTAAACTTAACAGCAAGTGTGGGTATCAGTATATTTCCGAATGATGGCCGCGATGTAGATACCTTGATTACGCACGCAGAAGCCGCACGAACATTAGCTACCGAGCGTGGAGGAAATAGCGTACGTATTTTCAATACCGTAATTACTGCCGATGCCTCCAGACAATTAAATATAGAAAATCAACTGTATCGTGCTATTGAAAATCACGAATTCATATTAAATTACCAACCATTTATTGATTTAAGAACGGGAACAGTTTGTGGTGCCGAGGCTTTAATACGTTGGAAAAATCCTGTATTAGGACTGCTCTCCCCATTGGAGTTTATCCCTTTAGCCGAGGCCAACGGTATGATTCTTCCGATTGGTGAATGGGTATTAAACACCGCATGCCATCAATTGAAACAATGGCATGACAGCGGCTTTAAATTAGTTATGTCCGTTAATTTGTCAGCAAAACAGCTAGTCCAACAAGATCTGGTTGAGCGTATCGAGAAAATTTTAAATCAACTGCAGCTATCCCCCAAGTTTCTTGAACTTGAACTAACAGAGTCCAATGCATTTCAAAACGACGCCATCCCAATTATTAATAAATTTACCGAAATGGGGATCTCCCTAGCCATTGATGACTTCGGTACTGGTTATTCTGAATTTGGTAATCTTAAGCTCTTTAAAGTCAATAAAATAAAAATTGATAAGACCTTTATCCAAGATGTTGACGTCAGTATTGATAGTAGAAATATTGTAATAAACACCATTGCTTTGGCTCATCGAATGAATATTGATTGTCTGGCTGAAGGTGTAGAAACGTTAGAACAAATTAAATTTTTAAAAGAAAATGGTTGTTACATTATGCAAGGCTATTACTTTAGTAAGCCACTGGATGTCAAAGATTTTTCTGAATTTTTAAAAGCACACGCCACAAATACCTATGAAGCTTTGACTAATTGGTAAACATCTATCGACAGTGCAAAATGAGGCCAACCTGGACTCTCTTGGGTTGTAAACCCGGGTTACGCTCCCTTATACACTAGCTGCAATAATATCTCTCAAGATAAGGATGACATTATTTGCGAGTATTGATAGCATGGTGCAACCCAACTGTGACTTAGCAAATGGAAGTTGCTCATGCAGAACATTGTTAATGTAGTACAAAACAGAGCGCAAAAAAATCCTCATCAAGAAGCAATTCTTTACCTAGAAGATGGTGTACATAAAACAGCAGAACTTACCTTAGCGGAGTTGGATTACCAGGCAAAAATAATTGCCGTCCATTTACAAACCAAAAAAATGACTGGCAAACGCGTCATTCTTCTTTACCCCACAGGGGTTGAGTTTATAACAAGTTTGCTTGGGTGTTGGTATGCTGGCATTATTGCCGTACCCATATCCTGCCCTAAAAAAGATGAATTTGCCAAACATGAGGCATTCCTAAACAGTATTGCAGAAGATGCTGATATTGCCGCAGTCTTAAGCTTATCTTCGTTCCACTCAGGTATTAAAACTATTCTAAAGAGAAAAGTACCGATACTGACTACGGATACAATTAAAACTAAGTCTGTAACAAATTATCAATCAATTCCTATTACTGACGACACCGTAGCCTACTTACAATATACCTCAGGGTCAACTTCGACTCCCAAAGCCGCAATCATCACGCATGGAAATTTACAGCATAGTTTGCAAGAAACGATTAAAGTTTGGCATTACACGAAAAAAAGCATCACCTTGACCTGGGCTCCTCATACCCATGTGTATGGACTGGTATGTGGAATATTAGTACCGCTATATCACGGAACCAAAGCAATTATCGTTCCCCCAGCTGCATTCATTAATAAACCTATTACCTGGTTATCCGCTATTTCAACCTATCGAGTTACCCATAGTGGTTGCCCCAACTTTGGTTATGATATTTGCGTACGGGATATCAAAGAAACAGAAATTGCAGCACTCAATTTAAAACACTGGAAGGTCGCAATTAATGGGGGCGATATTGTGCAATATCAAACCCTTATTGATTTTTCTACTAAGTTTGGCTCCTGCGGTTTTTCATTAAAGCAGTTTTGTTCCGCATATGGGATGTCCGAATTATCAGGTGCAATTGCAGTAACCTCTTTTGGCTCGGAACCGCATTCATTGATCCAACAAAACGATACAAATCATCAACGACGATTAGTCAGCAGCGGTAAATTATTGCACGGATTACAGGCACTTGTTGTGGATCCTGAAACACAACGTCCCGTTGCAGCTGGAGAAACGGGTGAAATTTGGTTATCCGGCAAATCACTCGCTCAGGGATACTGGAGACGTCCTGATGAAACACAAGCAGTGTTTCATGCAACCGTTCCTGGCATCGATCACCATTACTTCAGAACGGGTGATCTTGGGTTGATTCAAGATGATGAAATCTATTTAACCGGCAGATTAAAAGAGGTCCTCGTGGTATATGGCAAGAAATATTATCCTCTCGATTTGGAAATCACGGTGGCCCATGCCCTCTCTCCGTTCAAAATAACACTTCCCCAAGTCGCCTTTTCTACAGAATTTGCCAACAAAGAAAAAATCATTATCGTACAGGAGTTGGGAGAAGAAACACCTCAATCACTATGGCCTGAGATCAAAAATGCCATTCGTCATGCAATCACCAAACATCATGGTGTAGATATTCATGAAGTAGTTTTTAGTCCTAAGGGAGCCCTTCCTAAAACCGGTAGTGGCAAATTACAACGAAAAAAAGCTCAATCATTATATAATGAACACAATCTTGCAGTTTTAGCTCAGAATTTTTCACAGCACACCTCAGCAAACTCCAATAAAAATCATCGTGGGCAAGATCAATTCATCACTTTAGTAGCCAATGTACTGAACATAGATGAAAACGACATCGACTTATATGCACCCTTAAGCCGTTATTCTTTCGATTCCATTAATATCATTCACCTCACTACGATCCTCAATGAAGCCTATCAACTAACCTTATCTCCAGCTACATTGTATGAATATGCCACTCTGGAAGAATTTTATACCGATTTATTAGCAGGCCCTGGGGTTGTAAACATGTTTAACAAGGAAACACCAGTATCTGCTGAATCGAATGATATTGCTATTATCGGAATGAGCGGTGTTTTCCCTCAAGCGCCTGATCTTGATGCCTTTTGGGAGAATTTATTACAGGGTAAAGATTGCATCAGTGAAGTACCTCTATCACGCTGGAACTGGCATGATTTAACTGTACAATGGGGTGGTTTTATTGATCATATCGATCAATTTGATGCAACTTTTTTTAATATCTCGCCCCGCGAAGCGGAGTTAATTGACCCACAACAACGCGTATTTCTCCAGACCATTTGGAAAACAATTGAGGATGCTGGATACAGTCCCTCAACTCTAGCCACAATGAAAACAGGTTTGTTTGTGGGTGTATTTAATCATGATTACGCCGAACTGTTGCAAAAAAATGAAGTTATGGATGCTTATCTTACAACAGGTACGATGAATAGCATGATTGCCAATCGTATTTCCTACATTTTAAATTTGCGCGGACCGAGCGAGACCATTGATACAGCGTGTTCCAGTTCCCTTGTTGCTGTTCATCAAGCAGTCCAAGCGCTTTTACATGGTGATTGCGATCTTGCCCTTGCAGGCGGAGTGAATATATTAATCACTCCCAATTCATTTATTGCTGCCAATCAAGCGGGAATGTTAAGTGAGGATGGGCGTTGCAAAACTTTTGATAAAGGTGCCAATGGATATGTACGTGGTGAAGGAGCGGGCGCTATTTTATTGAAAAAACTCACTCAGGCCTTAGACGATGGCGACCATATTTACGGGATAATTAAGGGAACTGCAGTCAATCATGGCGGACATGTCAATACGCTTACCGCGCCCAATCCCAATGCACAAGCAGAGGTGATCATCACTGCTTGTCAGCGCGCGCAAATCCCTGTCCACAGCATTCAGTACATCGAGACCCATGGGACTGGAACGCCGTTGGGGGATCCCATTGAAATCAATGGTTTAAAAAAAGCATTCCATCATCTGGCTGAGGAACAACAGGTTGAATCCTTACCCAAGCACTATTGCGGTTTAGGAGCAGTGAAAACCCACATTGGTCATTTGGAATCTGCAGCAGGAATTGCGGGGATCATTAAAACTTTACTTGCAATGCATCATGAACTGATACCCGCTAATTTACATTTAAATGAATTAAATCCTTATATTGAAATTGAGGACAGCCCATTTTATCTCGTGAATCAGCCGACCCAATGGCCCAAAACAGCGAACAATCCTAGAAGAGCGGGAGTAAGTTCATTTGGGTTTGGCGGCGCCAACGCCCATATTATTCTTGAAGAGAGTCCAGAGCGCGTCCAAAGCTTATTTCAAAACTCTGCTTACCTAATTAGCTTATCTGCACTCACGACATCTGCATTGCAGCAACGAGCGGCTGAGCTGCTTAAATGGTTGGATCGACAACAAAATGCTCCTTCTTTAGCTTCTCTCAGCTACACTTTGAATGCGGGACGGCAACATTTTCCCAAGCGTTTTTGCGTGATAGTGACGACGATTGATGAGTTAAAGGACTATTTGAATTCTATTTCATCCAGTGAAGATATCGACCAATATCTGCTCGCAGCAGCACAATCCAATACCAATGAGCAGGCTGCTGATTTAAAACAAATTCAGAGTATGTATTTACAAGGCAAACCCATCGATTGGCGTACCATCTATGGGAATTATCAGGAAAAAATATCGCTCCCTACTTATCCCTTCGCCAGAGAATCACATTGGGTGGAGCTTAAAAGTAAGACGCATCAAAGTATCCATCCATTGATCGATGAAAATAGGTCTACGTTTTCGGCATCGGTTTTTAGTAAGCAATTTTCAGGAAATGAATTTTATTTGCACGATCATCAGTTACATGATGAAGCGGTCTTACCTGGTGCTGTGTGTTTAGAGATGGTTCGTGTTGCTGCAAGTCTGGCTTCAAACAATCAGCACGTACTCACCTTAAGTAATATAATATGGAAAAAACCAATAAAAACTCCGGATTTGTCCAATCCTCTGCATGTTCATCTAGCTCCTGAAAGCGATTGGGTATCGTTTGTGTTAACTGATAAAGAGCACGCTATTTCCTATATGAGTGGCTCTATCTATTGTGCGGAGAGCGCTCCTGTGGCCCCCCACATCGGACTTAACATTCAGGAGTTAAAATCAGCATTGGACCAAACTCAGGAACCTGATGCAATTTATGCCTATTTTAAACAGGTAGGGATATTCTACGGTCCAGCTTTTCAGGTTATTGAAACCCTAAATTTTGATGACAATAATCTTTTGGCCGAGCTTACCCTTCCCGCAATTCTTCCTTTTAAGGACCATGAATTTGTGCTCCATCCTGCTTTGTTCGATGGGATTTTACAGACTACCCAGGTATTACTTAGAAATCGCGACCTACTCTACCTGCCTTTTTCCATAACACAAATTGATATTTACAAGGCTTTAACCAAAACATGTTACGTCCGGGCCAACTTGATTTCTGCTGTAGATAATCAGCACATGCCTGTATTTAATATTCAAGTGACTGATACAGAGGGAACACTCTTATTAATTATTACGGGATTTACCTTATGCGCAGTGCCTGCATCTCCTAAACCTGAGGCAAGGGTAGCCTATTATTCTTCCCAATGGAGCATTCAATCCCTATGTTCCTCAACAAAGTCTCCGGAATCCATCCTGATTTTAGGGAATAACCCGCAAGTAATCCAATCCATTAAGGAGCATGTATCAGCTCCCACGGTCTCATGCCAACTTGTGACTGATCCTTATAGTACAGACATATTAATCGACTCACCTCGGGAATGTATTGTTATTGCCCTGGACGATTCCAATAAGGAGCCTTATTCAGTTACAGAAATTGATTCGATTCAAAAGAATTTAGAGCGAACCTATTATTTTCTCCAAACGCTAACACGCCAAATATGCCAATTAAAGCCCAAAAATCCAATACAACTGGTTTGTATTAGTAAAAATCCTTGTGTTTATGCCCGTGCTTTAGTGGGCTTTGCAAAAAGTCTGCATCAAGAACAATCTAAAATCTCTTGTCGTTTTATTGAACTGCAGGATCTTGGACTCCTTGCACCAGAACTAACTCAAAATGAAATTGAAGTTCGATACGATGGGAACAACCAGCGATATGTTCGCCGATATGAACCGCTTCCTTCTCCCATAACAATGTTTCCTGCTCTCAAGGAGTCAGGGGTATATTTGATTACTGGAGGTATGGGAGAACTTGGTTATTTGTTCGCCACCTATTTGGCAGAGCATTATCAGGCCAAAATCGTATTAACCGGTCGTTCAACCCTATCGGAGCAACATCAAAAACGAATTGCAGCATTAGAAAAGAAGAATGCCTCTGTCGTTTATCTGGCTGCGGATGTAGCATCCTACGAAGAGGTCCAAGCCCTCATTCAAAGTACTAAAGAACGTTTCGGGGGAATTAATGGCATTATTCATGCTGCCGGCCTTACCCATGATGGATTTATCGTTCATAAAACCATTTCCGAAGTAGCCAAGGTATTAGCTCCTAAAATTTATGGGACGTGCAATTTACATGCAGCGACCCTTAATGAACCTTTAGATTTCTTGGTACTGTTCTCCTCTGTCGCTGCCGTGTTCGGGAATGCCGGACAAAGTGATTATGCTTATGCTAATTGTTTCCTGGATGAGTTTGCCTGGGAACGAGAACAACAAAGAGCACTCGGTCATTGTTTTGGACATACTCTTTCGATTAACTGGCCACTATGGGAAGAAGGAGGGTTGCACATTGCTCCTGAATACCAACAGGCGCTTGAGCAAAACTTAGGCATTATCAGTTTATCGTCGCAACAGGGATTCACTGCATTTTTGCAGGCATTCCAGCACAATACCCCCAATTGTATTGTACTCCCGGGTTATCAACAAAAACTCATGATTGCCTTGCAAAATAACGCAATGCTGAACCAATCAACAACTAATCAGCGCCCTGTGGTAAACGCAAATTTTCGCAATCACACGGAAAATTTTTTAAGGAACATACTGGCAGAAACCTTAAAATGTTCGTCAGAACATATTGATCCCCAATCCCCTTTCGAAAGTTATGGGGTTGATTCCTTGATGATCATGCAACTCAATCAGCGCTTAGCACGCGAATTTAGTGAATTACCTAAAACATTATTTTTTGAATACCGAAACTTAGCCGATTTAGCGGAATATTTCATGGAGCATTATGCCCATCAATTAATGTCCTATTCATCTGATATTGGCACTCCAATGATAAATACCGTTCACCCATTGGTCATCTCACCCAGGATGCCCAAAAAAACTGCCCTATCGCAAGATATCGCCATTATTGGGATCAACGGTCGTTATCCAGAAGCTAAGGATTTAAGCACATTTTGGCATAATCTCTATACGGCAAAAGATTGTATTCGCGAAATTCCTAAGGAGCGATGGCCTTTGGAAGATTATTTTGATGGGGATCAAAATAATCAGGGAAAAACATACAGTAAATGGGGTGGTTTTTTAACCGATGTGGAACAGTTCGATCCCCTGTTTTTTAATATTTCCCCACGCGAAGCTGCATTGATGGACCCCCAGGAACGATTATTTTTAGAAACAGCCTGGAAAACGATAGAAGATGCCGGATATCCCCATGAAGCTTTAGCTGGAAAAAAAGTAGGCGTCTACGTCGGCGTAATGTATGGGCAATATCAGCTATTTGGTAATGAATTGACTGATGCTCATTCATTTGTGCCAACCAATTCAATATTTGCTTCCATCGCCAATCGAGTTTCCTATTTTTTTGATTTTCATGGTCCAAGCATGGCACTGGATACCATGTGCTCCTCCTCGCTTACCGCAATTCATTTAGCTTGCCAGAGTATTCGCGAAGGGGAATGTGATATGGCGCTTGCAGGTGGCGTGAATCTTTCTGTGCATCCCAATAAATATCTGTTGCTAAGTCATGGGAAATTTTTGGCACGGGATGGACATTGCCGCAGCTTTGGTGAGGGCGGCGATGGTTATGTACCCGGTGAAGCAGTGGGGGCAATCCTATTAAAACCCTTAGATAAAGCTTTAGACGATGGGGATCTCATTTATGCAGTGATTAAAGGAAGCCAGCTTAATCATGGGGGAAAAACAAACGGTTACACGGTACCTAGCCCTAACGCTCAAGCAGAATTGCTTGTTGAAACCTACCAAAAAGCTCATATTAATCCAAATGAAGTGAGTTATCTCGAGGCACATGGAACCGGAACGGCACTAGGCGATCCCATTGAAATTGCGGGGTTAAATAAAGTATTTAGTCAAAGACCATCTCCTTGTGCCCTTGGCTCAGTAAAATCTAATATTGGACATTGTGAGTCTGCAGCAGGAATTGCTGCAGTAACCAAAGTGGTGTTGCAATTACAACATCGTACCCTAGTACCTTCCCTATTTTCAGAAATTTTAAATACCAATATCGATTGGTCTAAGACACCATTTCGCGTGCAGCAAAATGTGAGTGAATGGCTAAAACCTGGACCCAATATACCAAGAATTGCGGGGATCAGTTCTTTTGGTGCGGGAGGGTCTAATGCCCATTTGATTTTATCCGAATCACCGGAAATACAATCTACCCCGACCAGGAATAAATCGCATTATTTACTCACCGTATCTGCCAAAACAGAATTGGCCTTAAATCAACGGCTCGATGATTTATTAAGTTGGTTAGGCCAAAACCCTTTTGCTGAACTAGAACAAGTGAGTTACACCTTAAATGCAGGCAGGAGTCATTTTGATTGCCGTTGCGCTATGGTGGTCAGCACGCTTGATGAAGCAATACAAATAATCCAACAATTTAAAGCACACCAACATTCTCCACTATTGTTCGTGCAAATGAATGCAGGACAAAATGCTGCAAACACGCTGATTCATTCTAGCGTTTTACCTGTAATAATGCAGCAATTGTCAAATCCTTCTCAATATAAAGAGACATTACTTTCGTTGGCAAAACTCTATGTAGAAGGGCAAAATCTGAATTGGCAGCAAATTCACGCAGGTGAATCCAGGAAAAAAATCTCACTACCTACTTATGCTTTCGCTAAGGAATGCTATTGGTATTCTGATGAAGGACAACCCGCCTCTATCGATAATAAACAAACAAATCTGGCATTAACTCAAAATGCACTTCTTGATAAACTTCATTCTTATCTTATTCGGCAAGTAGTCAAGATACTAAAAATTACCCAACATAAAATTGCACTGGAAAAAAATCTTGGTGAATATGGGATGGATTCCGTGCATTTTATTGAATTGGCAAAAAAAATTACGGAGTATTACCAAATCGAGTTCACTCCTGCCGTGTTTTTTACCCACAGTAGTGTACTTTCGATTAGCGAATACCTAATTAATCAATTCCCTCAAGCAGTAGCACAGGCACATCAGGAAGTAGCTTATCTGCCTATAAATATTCCTACGATAAAAACCAGACGTATTGTCCCAAGCGAAACTGAAGCAGTCGCTATTATTGGTATGCAAGGCCTTTTTCCCCAATCCGATGACCTGGCCACATTTTGGCAGCATTTAGTGGTAGGCCATGATTTAGTGACTGAAATTCCCAAAGAACGTTGGGACTGGCGGGATTATTATGGCAATGAAGCACATCAAAGCAATTCCAAATGGGGTGCTTTCATCAACAATTTCGATCAATTCGATGCCGGATTTTTTAATATTTCGGCCCGCGAAGCGAATCTTATGGATCCACAACAACGACTTTTTTTAGAAACGGTATGGAAAACCATTGAAGATGCAGGCTACGACCCTTTTGCACTTCCCTCACAAAATGTGGGTGTTTTTGCCGGTGTTGAATTTAGTGAATATCAAACTTTAATTGCCAAACAGCAAAAAGAACATCATGGATTTATTGCTACCGGAAACTCACACAGCATGATTGCTAATCGTGTTTCCTACTTTTTCAATTTTCAAGGGCCGAGTGAAGCCATCGATAGCGCATGCTCAAGTTCATTGGTGGCCATTCATCGCGCAGTACAAGCAATCCGCCAGGGCGAATGCGATTTAGCCATTGCAGGCGGCGTTAGCCTCATTTTGAGTCCAGATACCATAGTAGTTACTGGCCAATTAGGCGCCTTATCTTCTGATGGTCGCTGCAAGACTTTTGATAAAAGCGCAAATGGCTATGTTAAAGGAGAAGGGGTCGCCAGTCTTTTACTCAAACCTTTAAAACAGGCTCAAGAAGCTGGGGATCATATTTACGGAGTCATTAAAGCCTCAACAGTAAATCATGGGGGCAAAGCCCAATCTTTGACGGCACCGAATGCTAAAGCGCAGAGTGAGTTATTAATACGTGCCTACACCCAAGCCAATTTCGATCCAGATACTGTATCCTATATTGAAACTCATGGAACAGGAACCGCTTTAGGTGACCCTGTTGAGGTTGAAGGCTTAAAACTGGCATTTTCCTCGTTACGTACATCGAGAACAAAGCAAAATTGGATTGGGTTAGGATCTGTAAAAACAAATATCGGTCATTTAGAACCTGCATCCGGAATTGCAGGAATCATCAAGCTGCTTTTGGCCATGAGCCACGAAACGCTCCCAGGTATTTTGCATTTACAAGAATTAAACCCGTACATCAATTTAAACGATACACCCTTCACTATTATCAAAGAAACTCAAGCCTGGAAACGTATCAAAAATGAGGCCGGGGTAGACATCCCGCTCCGCGCTGGAATCAGCTCTTTTGGATTTGGTGGCACGAATGCTCATGTCGTACTTGAGGAGGGACGCCCCCATCAAAGAATAGCGGAGAACCATCAGGCTAAACCCTATTATTTAATTACCCTTTCTGCGAAGCAACAGCAAAGTTTATACCAAAAAATTGTCGATCTGCACCAATGGCTTAATCAGAATAAAGATACGATTTCCTTACCCTCACTTAGTTTTACCTTAAATGTGGGCCGAGCACATTTTATGTACCGCTGTGGATTGGTGGTGAGTTCTGTTGATGCTTTATGTCATGCCTTAAACTTATTAAGTAACCATGAAATACCTGATTATTGCATGATGAATGAAGGCCAAACCTGCACGATCCAGGGACCAGTATTTGATGAAGTGTATCAGGCTGCAATCCACGGCTTGCATCAACCAGAAAACTCCGATCAATACCGTCATAAGTTATTTATTCTGGCTGATTTATATACGAAACATTATGTCATTGACTGGCAACAGGTGTATCTCGGGGAAAAAATACAGCGTGTAGGTTCCTTACCCGCCTACCCATTCATAAGACAACGCTATTGGTATGATCAGGAAACCAATGTTCTGGCAAGTCCCCAATCCTTAGCTCCAGTGAATACTAAAGGAGTAATGGATTTCTCGGGTCAGACTTTAGCTTATTTACAACAGATATTCGCAGAAAAATTACATACCTCAGCAGAACTTATCCAAGAAGATGAGACCTATGAAGTTTATGGCGTTGATTCATTAATTGGTTTGGAAATTACTAACCGTCTGGAAAAAGACTTTGGTACTTTACCCAAAACATTACTCTATGAACGTAATCGATTAAATGATTTAGCTAAATACTTTATAAAAAATTATAAAGACAAGTTGTCGACGCTCTTAGGTACGAACGACGTTATGCCGGCGCCATCCTCTCTTGAGGTGGAAGCGGTTAAACCCATAACATCTACTTTCAAACCCGCAAGTCCTTCATCTCAGGATATTGCCATTATTGGCTTAAGTGGCACATTTCCTATGGCCAACTCGATGGATGAATTTTGGCACAACTTAAGCTCTGGACAAGATTGTGTGGGTGAGGTTCCAGCAGATCGTTGGGATTATCGAGATTATCCTGTCCTGGTTGGAGGTGAAGAACATTATTTCCCACATGGAGGCTTTATTCCTGATGTCGATAAGTTTGATCCGCTCTTTTTTAATATTTCACCACGCGATGCAGGACTAATGGATCCCCAAGAACGTTTGTTTATGCAATCTGTATGGTCCACGCTAGAAGATGCAGGTTATACCCGCGACAAATTAAAACGAAAAGCCAAAAACTCAGTCGGTGTTTTTGCGGGAGTGACTTATAATTTTTACCCTTTATTTATCGCCGAGGAGTGGCAAAAAGGGAATCGGGTGCCTTTGGATATTCAATCATTCTCAGTAGCAAACCGAATTTCTTACTTCCTTGATGTAAACGGCCCAAGTTTTGTGGTCGATACAGCGTGTTCTTCCTCCCTGGCAGCAATTCATCTGGCGTGTGAAAGCCTCGTGCGTGGTGATTGTGCCATGGCAATCGCCGGCGGTGTTAACTTGTCATTACATCCAAGTAAGTATCACTTCCTGGGTAGTTTTAATTTTATGTCCGAACAAGGGCGTTGCGCGAGTTTTGCTGACGGGGGTACCGGTTACGTACCTTCAGAAGGAGTAGGGTCAGTCTTATTGAAACCTTTAGCGGCTGCAATTGCCGATAATGATATGATTTATGGAATTATAAAAGGCAGCAGCATGAACCATGGAGGCAAAACCAGTGGTTATACTGTTCCCAATCCCAATGCCCAAGCAGCGGTGATTTTACAAGCCTTAAAAAATGCCAATATTGATGCGCGAACCATTTCTTATATTGAAGCGCATGGCACCGGTACTGCCTTAGGAGATCCGATAGAGATTCGGGGTTTGCAAGATGCCTTTGAATACTATACGGAAGACAAACAATTTTGTGCCGTGGGTTCAGTCAAATCCAATATTGGTCATCTGGAATCTGCAGCCGGCGTATCCCAATTGGCAAAAGTACTCTTACAGATGCGCCACAAAAAATTAGCGCCTACACTACATAGTACACAATTAAATCCATTTATTGATTTTAAAAACTCCCCATTTTATGTCCAACAAGAATGCACTGATTGGAAACCTGCTAATAATGTACCTCGCCGTGCAGGGGTGAGTTCTTTTGGTGCGGGTGGTGCGAACGTCCATATGATTGTTGAAGAATACATACCCCCCATAAAACACCACTACACGGTACCTATTCCATATATCTTTTTATTATCGGCATTAAATGAAGACCGTTTGACAGCACAAGTACAGCAAATGCACAGTTATCTACAACAAAACAAACATCTAGAACATGAAAATTGGCTAAGAGATGCATGCTTTACGTTACAAACAGGACGTGAGCATATGGGGGCACGATTTGCAGTGATTGCAGCCAACACCGATGAATTACTTGTAGCTCTAGCAAACTATCCTCATCACCTGGGTACAAACACCTGGATGAATTATCATGCTCAAAGTAATTCACAATCGGTGACTCAATTAATCCGTGATGCACGCTATGAAGAGTTGGTCCAGCATTGGGTTAATGGAACAAAAATAGATTGGGAACAATTATACCCACAACAATTGCCGCATATTATCTCTTTACCCACGTATCCATTTACGAAACGACGCTGCTGGATACCTACAAAGGAAGTAGAACCCCTACCGGTGGCACAGTCTATAATACAACCAGTAGTTGAACCTGTTGATGACAACCCTGTACTGATTGATATTCAAGATTGGCTTTACCATACAAAGTGGGAAAAAAACCCACCAACATGCCATCTTGGGGTAATCGACACAGAAGGAACATGGCTTATTTTCTGTGAACCAGGGTCAGTACCTTTCTTAGAACAAGAACTGGGTACTAATGTAGGGATTTATTGTTTTATTGGCGATCAATTCTCCATGATTGAGAAGAATAAATTCACCGTCAATGCGTCACAAAAATCCGATTACGAACAACTCTTTGCCACAATTCACGCCCAGCATAAAGACAATTTAAAAGGCGTTATCTATTTATGTCCTGAAATAGCTACACATCGACAAACTACGCCCCGTAGCTTGTCCGCGGAATCCACAGGTCTCATATTATCGTTAGATTCGGCCGACAAGCTGCTGGACATAGACAGCAACAAGCAGTTATGTTCTGTATACGATTCAAAGGATCCTGCTCATGCGTTACTGTATCTGTTGCAGGCCATTGTGCAGCATTCATGGCCGCAGCAATTATCCTTTTGTCTCGCATCGCAATCATCACAACAGGTTAGCTCTTTAGATAGCATCAATATTTGGCAGCATTATCTCTGGTCCATGACCCGTATTTTTGCCGCCGAACAAGCAAAATACCAAGCATTACTGCTTGATTTGGATGTAAATGAAGGGATGGAACATAATATCAAAATCCTAGTCAAGGAAATTGGACGTTATCAAGCCAAAGAAAACCATATTGCTTATCGTGCCGCTGAACGTTACACCATTCGTTTCCTTCCTCATAGTGAGCCACAAAATCATGAAATCCCTCCTGCCTGGAAGGCTCCTGTTGCTGCATTGGTTACGGGAGGTTTGGGAGCCTTAGGTTATGAAGTTGCAGAATTTATTGTCACACAAGGAACTCGTTTTGTTTTGCTTACCGGAACCAAAGAGTTATGCTCTAACACAGTTGAAAAAAATAACTGGATCAAGCAGTTAAAAGCTAAAGGGGCACAAGTTAGATATGCTGCAGTGGACGTAGCCAATCAAGAACAGATGCGTCAGGTCATTATGGAGGCCGAAAAAGCATGGCAACACTCCATTGATGGTGTTTTTCATTTAGCGGGCGTCACTACCGATAATGTCACCATTGCCGAGATGGATGAAACATTATGGAGGGATGTGTTACGGGTAAAGGTACACGGTTCCTTGGTATTGCATGAACTCTTTTTGCAGGCTCCATTATCATGCTTCGTGCTGTTTTCTTCCATTGCGGCGGTTCCTCATTTTGGCATGGCAGGCCTCAGTGCTTATGCAGCAGCTAATGAATTTATGAATGGCCTATCCTTATATCGTCGTAGTTTGAACTTACCTGCATCAAGTATTAACTGGGTCGCCTGGTCAGAAAAAGGAATGAGCCACAGACACAATCATGATGCATTTTTAGATGCTGTAGGGATGGCTTCTTTAAGTATTAAAGAAGGCATTGCCGTGTTTCATAATCTTCTCAGAATAAATCCTGCTGAAATTACCGTATGTAAGATACAATGGAAGAAGTTTTTACAGGTTAATACCACTGCCAAGCAACTCGATTTCTTTATACATTTAGTTGCTGAATATGCCTCTAATATGCCAACAACGGTGGTTTCTTCGTTAACCCCGGAGGAAATTACCACATTAGTCCTGAATCTCTTTGCGTCAGTACTCGGATTGGAAGTGACTGAAATTGATAGAGAATCTCCCTTTCAACACTATGGAATGGACTCCATTACTGGCATCGATTATACCGAGCAACTGGGTAAGCATTTCCCTGATGTAGTCGCCCCCATGGACTTATATCGCTACCCGACATTAAAACAACTTACTGATTACATCATGCAACGTGTGCAAATTAATATTGAGCCTTCTCCTGTCCCTCTTTTCAAAATAGAGGAACCTCTTGATTTGGATCAATTAAACGAAGCACAACTGAATGAATTACTGGAATTGGAATTAAAAGAATTAGAGCAGGCTTATGAATGAGACAACGACTTTAAAAAAATCATTATTAATGATCCAAAAGCTCAAAAAGCTTTTGCAAGAACAAAACGACAAATTATTTGATCCAGTTGCAATTATTGGCATGAGTTGTCGTTTACCTGAAGCCAATAATCCCCAAGAGTTTTGGGAGTTATTATGTCAGAGCAAAAACATTATTTCGCCAATTCCAGAGGAACGTTGGGAGCTTTTACAAGGCACCCGAGAAGTCATTCAGCGTGATCCTAATTTGCCTTATTGGGGAGGGTATCTGCGTCAAATTGAAGCATTTGACGCTTATTTCTTCGGTATTAGTCCTCGTGAAGCAATGCGGATGGATCCACAACAACGTATCTTATTGGAAGTAGCCTATGAATCCCTGGAAGATGCAGGTTTAACGGTTGATGCCTTAGCAGGCTCCAATATGGGTGTTTTCTCCAGTTTATATGCAAGTCAGTTTAGCCATCTGCAAAAATTAGACTCAGATATGGATGCTTTGTTTATTCCAACTGGAAGCGCCATCAGCATGGCAGCCAATCGTTTATCCTATTTGTTCGATTTACGCGGACCAAGCTTAGTATTAGATACTGCATGTTCTTCTTCGCTTATTGCCATTCAATTAGCTTGCTTAAACTTACAAGCCAAGCTTTGTGATACTGCATTAGTCAGTGCTGTAAATATCAATTTATTACCGTCGATCCATTCTGTTTTGGCTAAAGCGACCATGCTTTCTCCTTCCGGGCAATGCCATACCTTTGATGCCAAGGCGGATGGTTATGTCCAAGGAGAAGGCGCAGGCTCTATTGTTTTAAAGCCGCTTGCCAAAGCATTACAGGATAAAGATAGGATCTATGCAGTAATCACTGGGAGCGCGATGAATCAAGATGGTAAAACGAATGGTTTAACCGCACCGAATGGTTTACAACAAGAACAATTATTGCGATCTGCTTATCGAATGGCGAAAACAGATCCAGCTCATGTTTCCTATGTTGAATGCCATGGAACAGGTACATTTCTGGGAGATCCAATTGAAATTCAAGCATTAGGCGAAGTACTTGGTAAAAATCGTGCGGTTGAAAACCCCTGTTGGATTGGCTCAGTAAAAACCAATGTAGGGCATTTGGAACCTGCCGCAGGAATTGTGAGCGTCATTAAAGTAGCTTTAGCTCTAAAAAATCGTTTAATTCCACCTCATCTTAACTTTGCTAATGCGAACCCACATATCCCATTTGACCGCTATTCTTTGAGTATTCCCTGTAAAGCAGAACCATTACCCAGATACGGGGAGGTCAGTATTGCTGGGGTAAGTGGTTTTGGTTTCGGTGGTGCTAATGCGCATCTGGTGTTACGTGAATCTTCTGTTGAAGAACAACCCACGTGTACCAACACTCTTACTAAGGATAAAGAGTTATTTACGCTTTCAACAAAAGAACCTGCTGCATTAACCGATTTAATCGACCGCTGGTGTGGATATTTAAAAAATCATCCCGAAACCAATTTGGCACAGCTTTGTTATAACCTCCATATCAGACGCTCTCACTTTACTCAACGCTTGGTAATAATTACTGATTCAATTGCTGATCTTTATCAAAAATTAGCTCAATTATGCAAAAATCCGGTTGCGCCTATTGAGGGGGTTTTTATTAATAACGAACCAAAGAAATCCAATTATTCCACTCCAATATCTGAATTTTCCGACATGGATGAAATCACTTTAGCAAAAAACTATGTTGAACAAGTACCCATCGATTGGAAAAAATATGAAGAGAGACGGGTTTATGCGCCTTTAGATATGCCGTTTTATCCATGGCAACGCAAAATTTACTGGCCCAGCCTAGACCAAGGTTTCAATGAAAAAAATACTGCCTATCCAATGCGTGGCAAATCTCTTTCCTCTCCTTTATCAGCACGACAATTTGAATTTGTGTTTGATACTAAAGTAATGCCTGAAGTACAAGATACCTTTTATGTTTTGCATGCCGGCTATTATCTGGAAATGTTAGCGTATGCAGCAAAACAATTGCAGCAACACATTTCGTTTAAGGTTCAAAACCTAAATTATTTATCACCCATATTGGTCTTAGATGAAAAAACGGTTGTAGTACATCTCATCATAGAACCCAATGAAAAAAGCGACAATTCATCATTTCGCTTTTATAGCAATGATGGCAAAGAAAACTGGATAGAGCATGCAACCGGTACGTTAGTCCTAAATACCACCCATTCTTACAAAAAAATTGAAACCAAAACCGAACTCATGCAACGACTTCCGGTCTGTGGAACTATGGAACTGTTTTATAACCGAATAACAAGCATGGGCATGCCTGCCGGTAATACGATTCGTTGGGCCCATCAATACTGGACGAATAGTGATGAACTATTTTGTGAGTTACGCGAGCCTAAACCCGCAGAACGTGGGAAACAATTTGTAACGCAAATGCACCCCGGAATTATTGATGCCTGCATTCAGACACTCTTTTTATTGCTGCCGCAGCAATTCTCCAAACCCTATATTGCATCCCATATGGGGACTCTTGAATTTTATGGTTCCCTGGAGGACCAAAAATATGTATACACCCAATTAAAAGAGCTGCATCCAAAAGGAGAATACATCATTGCAGATTGGTACTTATTGGATAAAGACCACTGCTTGATTGCCGCCTGCCATGATCTACGTATGACAGTCCTCAATGATACCATTCAAATCAATCAAATCATGGAAATTCAATCCGAATTCCAGCTGGACTTATCCCTGCCCTATGAACAATGTAAAAAAGAATTGATCCAGTACTTAACAAAGCAATTTGCCTTGATTTTTTCAATGCCTGAAATTGACATTAGTCCCTTGCAGTCTTTACATGAATTAGGAATGGACTCGCTAATGGCTTTGGCGGTGATTCGCGTCATAGAAACAAGCATTGGGATCAACTATTCTTTACCATTGATAATGCAAGGCCCTTCCATAAGCGAGATTGCTGAGTATGTATTAGCGAGTCAGTGGATAGGTTCCAAAGAAGAAACTACTGAATCTCAACCCCCTTTTGATAACGCCTGGATTGCCTATCGAAAAATACAAACAAATGCACAAGTACGCTTATTTTGTTTTCCTTATGGTGGAGGTGGTGCTTCAATTTATCGCGAATGGCAACAGGAATTCCCTGATTTCATAGAAGTATGTCCAATCCAATTGCCAGGCAGAGAAAATCGATTGGAAGAGCAACCACTTGATAATCTCCATACCTTGGTTTCTTTGTTAGCCCATCAGCTCAAACCTCAACTTAGTTTACCCTTTGCTTTTTTTGGCCATAGTTTTGGTTCACTGATTGGATTTGAACTAAGTCGATATTTACGTCGTCATCATCTCGCTCAACCTGCGCATCTTTTTGCATCGGCTTATCCAGATCCACGCATCCCCTCCAAAAGTCTGGATAATCTGCTCAATAAACTGCAACAAATGAACATTAATTTATTTGATTTAAACTCAGAACGAATCAGCGCCTTAGATGATGCACAATTAACCGCCTTATCCATAGTGTTTAAGGAAAATGGTATTGTTGATTACAGCGATGAGCGAATGAATAAGAGTATTATTAAAGTGTTATTACCCATTTTTATCGGCGATATGAACATTGTGAAAAGTTATTCTTACCGTAATGAAGCACCCTTAACCTTAGGGACTACGGTATTCTTAGGTAAAAAGGACACTTGGGTCTCTCCTGAAGACCATTTAGGGTGGGCGGAGCATTCATTAGGAGGTTGTGAGTTTCAACAATTTGATAGCGGACATTTGTTTATTAGAGAAAAAGAAATAAGAACACAAGTAATTCAAAAAATTACAGCAAAGCTTCTGCATTTTAATACGGCTGAATCTGAGGTCTAAAACACCTTTGATCTAAAATTCGCTGACTGAAGAAAACAACCAAATTGTCTCGATTTGATACGTAGCAATTTGTTTTCTTATGCTCAAGTTACTTTGTTTCGTCTTTAAGTTTTTTACGACGAATAAGTTCTGCTTCTGAGGGTTTATCCTGTGCGAAAGACCCTACCCTAACCTCTCCTGCTCGCGCATAAGAGGCAACAATAACCCCACTTGGGGAGACTCCACTTTCCAACAATTTGAACCCAGCCGGGAGCGTACCTTTATCAAATAGACGTTTGCCACCTCCAAGCGTGATAGGAAATATTTTTAGCCAAAATTCATCGATGAGGTCCTGCTCCAGAAGTGTTTGAATAAGAATACCGCTACCATAAATTTGCAATTCAGGCCCGTCCTCCGCTTTAAGCCTTCTAATTTCTTCATTAATGTTTTCATTGATAAGAACAGAATTCGGCCAACTAAGAGTCCCAAGCGTTGTCGAGACAACGTATTTTTTTACACGATTGAATTTATCTGCGATCGGGTCATCTTTTATATAGGGCCAATAAGCAGCGAATATCTCATAGGTTTTTCTGCCAAGCAATAAATCAAAGGGGTGTCCCATTTGTTTGTCCATCACTTTGCCAAGGAACTCCTCAAAATAAGGAAAGACCCAGCCTCCATGTTTAAATCCTCCCGTGGGATCTTCTTCTGGGCCGCCAGGAGCCTGCATGACTCCGTCAAGAGTTATAAATGATAAAACAACTATCTTTCTCATACTATTTTCCCTCATAACCTAATGAGAATACGACATTGAATTTCCTTAGATATATCATTAATTCTTATCTATGGAAACTTGGCTTTCGCAGCGTCAATGTCGATTTCTAGAAAATTATTAATTTTAATTATTGCTGGACTTACAGGCTTTGAAAACTGAATATCAATATTAGTTTCTGCATTAGTTGCTGAATTGATTTCTGAAGTTCTAGTTACTGTAGTTTCTTCGCTTAGTTCCAAAGGGATCTTCTCTGCACTTGTTTTTTCTGAAGTTAAAAAAAATATCATGTATTGTAAGGTTGCTTTAATCGATAATTCTTCATAAATTCTTAAATACAAGTATAAACCTTGTAAATATCCGTCAACATGGTGACCAATTTGGGCGTGACAAAAAATACAAGGCTCTACCAGACTGATCGTAAAATGCATGATCATTTTTTTGATCATTTTTCCTGCCGGATTTACTGTCGTGGTTATCGTTTCTGTAAAAAGTTTTTGGTAAATATAAAAGGTCTTGTCTTGTTCAGGGTCATAATAAACACCTTTCCAAAATTCTCCCTCTTCAAAATCAGCATCTTTAATTAAGTCATTACCATACAAGAGTTCAACCAGGTATTTTAAATGTTCAAATTTACCAGGCTTGCAGTATTGAATCGTCACAATTTTATCTTTCTCAATCGCGATCTCCTTGCCGTTTATTTTGAACGCCAATAAGGCTGTTTTGTTCAATAACTTATCTTCAGGAATTTTAACTTCAAAGAACCCATTTTCCTCGACATCAGAAAACTCTAATGGAATAAATTGAACCGGTTTGTTAATGGTCACATCTTTAATATTAATCTTCTCCACATGAAGATAAATACCCTGGGTACTGCTGGTTAAACCGAAATTGGACTTAACACGGGGTATTTTATCAATGGATCTTTGAGGATTATTCGGATCTTGAACTTGTTCCCAAATATCAAATGGCGCATTAACAAATTCAATGCCAATGGCTCTGCTATTAGTAATTTCCCCATGAGGAACATTGGCCGCGATATCAACCATTTGAAAGATAGTACCTTTGTTATCCTTAATATTCCCAATCAAAAAGTGTGCGGGCACATTGAAAGCAGCTGAAGCATCCATGTTCATACCGGCTGTTTCGTGTAAAAGAATTTGCGTAGGTCTGCCGGCTCCTCTGGTAGATAAGCTTTGTAAGTTAGAATTTTTCCAATTTTTAAAATTAATATTCGTATCAGTAATGGGATATTCTTCAGTAAAAGCAACCAATGTATTTTCATTAGCCGGTTTATATTCAGAATATTTTCTTTGCGTTACCTTATTGGTGGCATTACTCCATACCAGTGCTGATTCACTTTCTACTGAAATAACATAATTGCTATCTACTTTTAATGGACGATCGTTATCAATTGGAAAGTCCGTGATATTAGGCTGATTTCTATGAAGTTCGATATACCGTTGAGCAAGAGTACCATGAACTTCAAATACTTCCGGATTTTTGGTCATATCATAATTTTTCTTATTAAAGAAAAAAACAACATAGTGGCGATCAATTGCTGACGTATTTTCATAGGAATCCACTCTAAAATATCCTGATTTTGAAATCAGATTAATTACATCATCTTTCATAAAATGCTTCCCCGAGGAAAAAAACTCATTTTCAGCATCATCAAAAGCATTGCTGACTTCCTCGCCATAATTATCCATTTGACGAACAGCAGGTGCTACTGGGCCGACCATAATCGAATTCCCCTCTTTTAAATCAACTTAAATCACGACTCAATTGTGCTCTATAAAACTTTCAAAAAATAAATAACTTGTTTATACCGGAGGTTCCTGTCTTCCCGTAAGAGGATTATAAGTGACCTTAACGGGTACTACCTGATCCGTAGGCAGTATTTCTATCCATTGATCAAACACCTGAAAATTTCTATCAGGATTATTGGGATCAGGATTCCCGGGATCATAACGAAAGCTTCCTTGCAGAGGATAAAAGCCATATTCATAGACTTTATCAATCGGGGTTGCTGAAACTTTATCATCATCATGAATTTCTGCCCCTTTAGGATAATGATCCGTTTTATTGGATTCTTCATGTTTTTGTGCAACTTGAGTACACAAAAAGCGAATGGCATCATTAATAGTTACTTGGGTATGGGATCCTACTTCATCCGCCGGATCAATGGCCAATAATTTAGCTTTGATTTCGTCCAATTCAGATTGTGGTGCGGCATATGCAGCATCCAAACCATCAGCCCCTTCCACATTGACATTTTTTAACCAATTTATCGCTGCACGTTCTTTGCCGGGACGAATCGGGATAACTGCCTTGACCCAAGGCGCATTGAGAAATGCATTTCGCAAATTATCTCCATCCAATTGCAATAACCATCCAAGAGAACTTCCCATTGGCGCGGGTTGTGACTTATCAGTAATTAAATAATTATCTTCTCTTGCCACATTATCTGACCAATTTACCGAGTCCGCCGTCAAACTTTGAAAATCACCTACTCCCAAATATTGACTGAATTTTTTACGTGGTTTCCACCATTCAGGAGCAACAAAATAAAGCATTTTATTGACATCAAAAATAGAATTAATTAATTCGGATAATACATGTAAGGTTTTAGGTTCTGTTTTTACCTGATAATGAATATCGGTCATCAAGGATTTAATCAAACGACGATAAACAATAATACGTTCTTCTTCTCGTAAATCTTCATATTTACGTTTGGTAATATTGCTGGCCATCTCGATTCGTTCTTTAGCAGCGGCCAGAAAAGCTTGTCGCGTTTTCTCAGCATTAGCAATATCAATATCAACGGCTGCAGCCTTTTTGGACGCATTACTTGCAGCAATTTCAGCAAGTTTTGCTGCTGAGGTAGTGTAATGCAGTGTCCCTCCTACAACAAAATCAATTCGCTCATCCCATTCCAATCCGTCTGGTGCAGTGATAACCCCTATTTCAATTTGTGAAAAATCTGGAGTAAATTTGCCATTAAAAGCCCAAATCGCATTTTCAGAATCTTCACCACTATGTGAGACATATTTAATATTAATATAACGATCAGGATAATTTGATTTTTGCAGTTCAAAACCATCAGGAGGAGGTGGAACTGGAAAAGTAGTCAAGGGAACAAATCCTAATTCAGGAAAATCTTTATTATTCTTTCTGTTATCACCAAAATCCCAAACAGCTTGCGCAGTAAAATTAGTTGATGTATCCGGAGGAGGTACAGTTTCTGTTATGACTGGTTTAGGAATTAAATCAGCAGGCTTGGCAATATGCACTAATGTAGACAATCCTAAATCCTCCCCGGGTTCATCAACAAAAGTTTCCCAACATAAAAAACTACCAATATCCTGAACCTGAACCCCCACCTGACGCATTTTTCTACGTAATTCATAATTAATCAAATCAGGGGTATTATTGGATAGAACATAACGTTTGCTAGAAGTATTCATTTCTTCAGTGATGGTTTTAAAGGTAGATTTGAAATTTTCCCGAATTTCTGAAGAAAGTTTTTGCGTTTGTTCACGCATTTTTATATGCGTTGTTTCTCGTGCTGTCTGTTGCGTTCTATCCATATTTAAACTACCCGTAGCAGAAGCACTGCCTGTTCCCCATGATTGGTTAACAGTAGTTGAAAAACCTAATTTTAAATCGTTTTTATTCTCCTGTTTTACAGCTTCGCTGATTTCATCTTGATCAGTGGTGCTTTTTTCCGTCTTTGTAATCGATTCATATTCAGTTTCATATGTTTTTTCAGTAATTGTTTTCCGTGTACTGATTTCAATGAGCTCTACTGTGGATCCTGGGGCTAACCAAACATGACCTGTCGGTGAGCCAAGAAACGTATCAAATTCAAAAAAATACTGTCGAAATAAGTGTACGATACCTAACGGTGATAAAGAGACATTATCGATATCTTTTTTAGGATCAAACGTCAGGTAGGGGTCTTTGTAATCCTCAGAATAGTTCTTTACAATGGCCCAAAATGCTTCCTTGCTGTTGTATTTGGCATTGGAATAAAATATTTTATTCAATGGAGCAACAGATTGATTATTAACCAATTCCATAATAACTCTTGCAATAATCGATTCAATTTTCAATTGAGTAACAAGTTGCTGATAAAGATCTTCCTTACGTTGCATAACCCGTTGAAATTGTCCGTCATTCGTCTCGCCGGGATTCGATCTTAAAGTACCAACCCGCTCACATTTGTCATGGAATTCTTCCTTATAATGGTTGAAAACATGTTCATGAAGGATACGTTTTAAATCATTATCCGCAATAAACTGACGCCATTCATCAACATTTTTAACTATTTTTTTTTGTAATCTTCTACGCAGCTCTTGTAATAAAATGGAGCGTTGATTAAACAATTTACCCGAAGGTGAGAACTCCCCCAAATCAAAATGAGGATTTTCTAACAGGCAACTCCGTAAATCAACGTCTGCTATGGATGTTTCACTTACAAAATGTTTCGTCAGCTGATCCAGCAAAAATTCATTTTGTAACTGGGCAAATTTCTCTATACGCTTCAATATTCTTTTTGATTTCCAGCCAATTAATGGTTGATATACTCCAAACATTTCACTCGAATAAGGAAGAATATTCTTGAATTGATCATAATTGGTTATTTTTTTCATGCTGATAATCCTCCATGATTAATCGCATTACTTAGGGGTTGGACAACTTATTTGTGGTATCCTATCCATTAAAATTAGTTCAAAATAATTCCATTTTCCACACTTTTTAAGCTAAATTCAGAATTTATCTGAAATCTTTCGATCCAAAGTTTCAATCCAATTATTAGGACCTCTACTTTGCTTCTCCTAAGATGATAAAAACTATGCAAATGCCCAGGTAATTTGTCCACCTATTGCAGTTGTTTGGGTATGGGTATGTCCTTTAAGAGCAGTCAACGGAGTGATAAGGTTCACTGACATCGGGTTAAAGAACGAATGTCCCACCCCAACATCATATCCTAAGTGCTCATCTTGTTGATAATGAGCCCCTACAGCCAAAATGGTAGCGCTCCCCACAGGATCAGCAATACCCCTGTCTCTATCATTTGAGGGAGTGCTCATAAATTGAAGCCCGCCACGGAATAATATTTTTTCAGTTGCCTTATATGTAGCCCCAACTGCATAATCAAAACAATTGTGATAATTAAAAGGAATTGTAACTGGAAGTGTTATTCCCATCGGCGTTTGCGTATTTTCCATGGTTATTTGTTTAAAGGTACTCCAATGGGTGTAAAAGACAGTGGCCATTCCTGTCCAACGTTTTGTGAAATCATGTTGCAAACTCAATTCGCCTCGGGCGGGTAAAGCCGCTTTTGTTTTTTGTTGATTGGTACTGAAAACGACAACTTCGGGTCCGACTGCAGGTGCATGAACCGTACTATGTCCCGTTGTAGTAAGTGAGATTCTAGAATAATAGCTTAAACCAATCCGGGTTTCGGGTGAAAAATCAAATAAAGCCCCCCCATGCCAGCCATACCCCCAGCCACTTAAATGATTTTCTAGTCTTGAATCAAAAGGAAAAGAAACAGGAGGGCCATACATATTATTTAGGGTGAATGATAGATGCAGCGCATCGAATCCCGCTCCAAGAGAAAAACGATCGGTTATTTTTACCCCTAAGCTTGGACCTGCATCAATTCCCACAACTTGAGCACGCGTAGTAGCATAACGCGCTATAGCGGAACGTGTAGAACCATAATTCGTACCCAATCCAAATGGAGTCGTTAAATTAAAACCAAAAGATAGGCGCTGGTTTAAAGGGGCAGAATAATAAAATGATGGCAGAAAAGCCTTAATTTGGCTCTTTGCTTCACCAGATTGAACGACAGGGAATGGAAAGGGAAATGTTGGGGTCGTTGCAGTTCCTGTGAATCGAGCCGTGCCTATTATACCCAATGCATTACCGACTATTTGTTGATGAGTCAGTTTAACTAGCCCCGCCGGATTTGTATACGCCGTACTCGCATCACTGGCTGCAGTAGCCCAATCGGCATAAGCCACCCCTAATCCTGCCGTGTTAACAAAAGGCAGATTAAAATCGGACGTCGCTAATACTGGTGAAGCCATGAAGAATGAAGAAAGCGTTAGGTATAAATGAGACCGACGCACGTTTTACTCCTTTAAATTTTACTATCCCTTAGTAAATTGATAATTAGCTCTATTTCTTCTGTCATCGGCCTACAGTGTTCTATTCTTGGAGAATACTGACGAACCGTGTGATAGATAGATTGAGCTTTTTTACTTGCTTTTTCAATACCCCGTAACTCAAGGGCCTGGGTTGCAGCGAGAAACAAAATTGCGGTGAGACGTTCCAAATTAGCAACTGATTCTTGAAAATCAAAAGCAGCATGAGTTCCTAAACTATTCACATCCTGATTATCACCCTCAGTAGGTAAAGTAAAGGACTGATGTGATTGGGCAAATTTACGATTTTGTACTGCAAGTGCTGCTGACAACAACTGCATGGAACGAAAGCCATTATGCGTTTCTGGATTGGGTACTAAATTCACTGGTAAATTATGATTCTTGCGGGGATGAACTAAGTTTGCAAGTAGTGCATGCATCCATGTAGAAGCCTGGGCAATATTCATTTTTAAAATATCACACGCATCAGTGATATAATAGCCCATAAAATTTGCACTATGATGAATATTATTCGCAGCAACATCAATGACAGGATTATCATTAACAGAGTTCATTTCATTTTCTATCCATCGAATCGCACGTTCTAAGTTTTCTTGAAATGGGCCAAATCCTTGAGGAACCGAACGAATAGAATAATAATCTTGCACTGGTTTATAGGTATAATCGGTTGTGCGCAATTCATCTAAATCGGTCAATAACTGACTTCCTTCCCAGAAATCAATAAAAAATTGATTAATGGCCGTTTCGCCTTTTTGATTTTTCAGTTGATGCACCATTGGATGATAAGCACTACTTATTACCAGTAAAGACTCTAAGGTCATCGCAATTGCCGCTAACATTTGTTTGAATAACCGATGTAAGTCATAAACTGCCAAACTCGCGATTGCAGTCATAAAGGATGTACCATTAATGAGAGCAAGACCATCGCGCATGACAGGTTTATAAGCCTTAAGTCCAGCTAATTGAATTGCCTCCGGTGCCCGCATTACTTTATTTTGATAAATTACCGCAACGGGTTCTCCAATAAGCGCTGCAGCAATCATGGAAAGAGGAATCAGATCACCACTGGCGCCAATAGAACCATAACACCGAACCACAGGAGTAATACCCGCATTTAGAAAATCTAACAACGAGTTAATCAGGGCGGGATGCACCCCTGAATAGCCTTGCGCCAGACAATGGGCGCGCAGCATCATCGTCACACGAACGATATGAGGTGCGACAATTGCTCCCAAGCCGCAAGAAAGGGAGCGAATAATGTTTTCTTGTCGCTCATTAATTGATTCATAGTAATCCAGTTCTTCAGTATCTTTTATAGCGGCGTCGATATAGCGAACCTGATCCCCAAAATTTGTATTAACACCATAAATGGGAATTCTCGAATCAACATGAATTTTCAAAAATTGATATGAAGCTTCGATGACCTCAGTAGCCTGGGGTGGTAAAGCAACCGCAGATGAATAATGTGACACTGCTTGCGAAGAAGCAATGGTCAAGCGACAACCCTGGCCAATCGTGACAAGAGATAGTTCTTTTTCACTCGTGTTCGCTGTAGATATGTTGGAAGGATCAAGTAACTTTAAATGTTCCAAGCTTAACTCCATTTCTCATAAAATTCATCATGAATTGAACTTAGTGTGTTCTTTTTTGGAATACTTTTCAATAAAAACTTAATACTTTATTTTGAACGAGGCTTTAAGAAACCTAGGTGGGATATATCTCTTCACCTAGGTCAGCCTCATAACTAGAATGGCAACTCAAGTTTGGCATCCAATAAATGCATCTGTTTTTTGAACAACTCCTGAATTTGTTCCAAATTATGTTCATCTTCCGCTTCAAAACGAGCAACGAGACAAGGGGTGGTATTCGAGGCACGCAATAGCCCCCAACCCTTATCAAATTCCACACGTAACCCATCAATGGCAATAACACGTGCTTGAGGCGGAAATTCTGCCATTTCATTAAATCGTTTCATAAACTGGAATTTTTCATCATCCGCAATGGCAATTTTTAATTCCGGAGTATTAACACTATTAGGAATTACTTCAAATTGTTCACTTACGGTCTTATTCGAAGCACTAAAAATTTCGAGCAACCGACAAGCACTGTAGAGTGCATCATCAAATCCATACCAACGATCTTTAAAAAACAAATGGCCACTCATTTCCCCAGCCAAGGCGGCTCCTTCTTGTTTCATGATGTGCTTCACAATGGAATGACCAGTAGGACACATTTTTGCTACACCGCCCGCCTCTTTGATTACCGATTCTAAATGACTGGAGCATTTCACATCAAACACTATAGTAGCTCCGGGACGGCGTGTTAATAATTCCCGAGCATAAAGCATCATCAAACGATCAGGCCAAATCATTTCCCCTTTGTTCGTGACCAACCCGACTCGATCGGCATCACCATCAAAAGCTAAACCCAAATCTGCTTTATGTATTGCTACCGCAGCTTTCAGATCAGCTAAATTAGCCTCGACAGTGGGATCAGGATGATGATTAGGAAAGTGCCCATCCACATCGCAATAAAGCTCAACCACCTCACAACCTAATTCACGAAGCACTTGAGGTACAACAGGACCAGCGATACCGTTCCCGCAATCAACTACGACTTTTAAAGGGCGTTTAATTTTTATATCACTTATAATCCGTTCTTTGTAAGTAGGCAATATATCGAATGCGACATCTTTACCTTGGCCAGTGATGCGTTTTCCTTCATGAACCATCCGATACAAGACATCAATATCTTCTTGCATTAAAGTCTTACCCAACAACACCATTTTGATGCCATTGTAATTCGCCGGATTGTGACTTCCGGTTACCATCAATCCACAATCGATACTTTGAGTATGAACCGCAAAATACATCACCGGGGTAGGAACGGCCCCTAAATCAAGTACTTCAATTCCGCTATCGAGTAATCCTTGTTTTAAAGCTGAAGACATAGCCAAACTGGTAAGGCGACCATCTCGTGCCAAAAAAATTTGCTGACGTTGTAACTCACGTAAATAACAGGCTAACGCCAATCCAATACTGTAGAACGCATTTTCATCCAATTCCTGGCCAATTATGCCTCTAATATCATAAGCCCTAAATACAGAGCGAGAAACTTGCTTTTGCTGATAGTTCATTTTAATGCCTCCCCGAACTACCAAACCCACCATCCCCTCTAGAGGTTTCAGTAAATTCAGCAACTAATTCAAAAGCTGCTTGTACAACTGGAATAAAAACCAATTGCGCAATACGCTCTCCAGGGTTCACAGTGAAATGCTCCATTCCTCTGTTCCAACACGAAATCTTAAGTTCCCCTTGGTAATCAGAATCAATCAGTCCAACTAAATTACCCAAAACGATACCATTTTTATGTCCTAAACCCGAACGGGGTAAAATGACAGCCGCTAATTTGGGATCAGCAATATAAATGGACAGACCGGTTGGCAACAGCACCGTCTCTTGTGGTGCAATTTGAATCGGCTCATTAATACAAACACGCAAATCGAGCCCGGCTGAACCATCGGTCGCATAAGCAGGCAAGGGAATTGTGTCTCCTATTCGAGCATCAAGAATTTTTAATTGAATCGCTTGCGTCATAATCTTTCCTATTAACATTAATGCGCATCATTTTGCAGAGTTGCAGCAATGATTGCAATGATTTGTCCTGCCAATCGCGTTTTATGGGTTAAGGGCAGCTCGATTTGCTTGCTTTTTGTAATCAAGGAAACTTGATTCACCTCACTTTCAAATCCTAGTCCTTTGCCTACTGCGTTAGCCACGATCATATCCAGTTTTTTATGCTGTAATTTTTCGGTGGCATAATGTAAAACATCCGTTGTTTCTGCAGCAAATCCAACTACATAAGAGGCCTTAGCTGAATCCACAACACCACTTAAAATATCAGGATTCTTTATCAATTTTAGTGTCATTTCATCTTGATTTTTTTTCTTTATTTTCTCAGAAGCTGGTGACTCAACCCGATAATCGGCAACAGCAGCTGTTCCTATATATATACCATCTGCTGGCATTTCCCGCATTACAGCATCCAGCATTTCCTGTGCAGACTCCACTTGAATCCGCTTTATGCTCGCCGATGCCTGTAAAGAACTTGGCCCACTAATCAAAGTAACTTGTGCTCCAGCCATTGCAGCAGCTTCTGCTAGCGCATAGCCCATTTTTCCAGAGCTGTAATTGCTGATATAGCGCACTGGATCTATGGATTCACGGGTGGGTCCAGCAGTTACCAGTACTTTTTTTCCTACTAACAACTGATGGACCTCATGTAAACGTAAAGCACTCATGATTTGTTCCACTTCACTTACCCGCCCAAAACCTTGTTCACCACACGCTTGAGAACCTTCTTCAGGCCCCACAAAAATAACACCGCGTGTCTGTAACAGCTTACAATTGGCTTGGGTCGCGGGATGAGCCCACATACTGCGATTCATAGCGGGACAAACCAGTACGGGAACTTCGGCTACAAGATATAAAGTAGAGAGCAAATCATCAGCGATACCTTGTGCTATTTTGGCAAGACAATTGGCAGAAGCGGGTGCAATTACCAAATAATCGGCCCAACGCGCCAATTCAATATGTCCCATAGCCCGCTCTGCCTGGGCATCAAATAAATTCGTACGTACCTCATTTCCTGATAAAGCTTGCATGAGTAAGGGACTAACAAATTCCTGGGCCGATTGGGTCATCACCACTTTAACCTCGGCACCGGCTCGAGTTAACTCTCGAATCAGGTAAGCTGATTTATATGCGGCGACCCCACCACAAATCCCAAGAAGTACTTTTTTCCCAATAAAATCTTGCATGGTTCAACATTTTTGATAAGAATAGCCTCGATCAAAGCATAAACTTCGCAATAAAGGAATAGAAAAATGACGATCGTCCAATCAACACGGCAGTTAGATCTGCGTGAAAAATTGCTTACCCATGGTGCACAAAGTCTTTCAGACCCAGAGTTACTCGCAATTTTTATCAGTTCGGGTAGTAATAAAAAATCCTGTGTTCAATTAGCATTTGATCTCCTCAAGCATTTGGGGGATTTACGCGCCATTCTTAATGCAGATAAACAGAGTTTCAAGCAGATACATGGTTTGGGAGACGTACGCTATGCCCAATTACAAGCAGTCAAAGAAATGTGCCGTCGCAGTGATTACATTCAATTGCAAAAAGACACCCAAATCACCAACAGCAAACAAACCTATGCTTATTTAAAAAAGCGGATGCGCGATTATAAAAATGAAACTTTTGCAGCTCTTTTTCTGGATAATCAACATCGCATCATAGCTTATGAAGAACTTTTTTCTGGCACAATCAATACCGCAACGATTCATCCAAGACCCATCATAGAACGTGTCTTACAACATAATGCTGCCGCCATCATCCTTGCTCACAACCATCCATCAGGTCTATCTGATGCAAGTCATCAAGATATTGTCGTCACCGAACGTATCAAAGAGGCTCTTGAATTAGTTGATGCTCGCTTACTTGATCATTTAATCATTGGTGACAATGAAGTGTACTCTATCTTCGCCGAAAGCAAATCAATATGCTGTAATTAAACCCCTGGTGGGGTGATGCAAAGCTTGGGATGAAACAAGGAAAGCAGAGAATTTATGAAGGAAAAGAGCTAAGCCCCAGAAGCAACGCTCAAGAGAACGTAGAGAAGGCAGCTACCATCTGATCTCACGCCTACAGAATCCCAAGGTATGCTCAGCAATTGTATGCAGATTGCGCCTCTTTCATCTGTTGTCGCTCTGAAAATTCTCGCAATTGCTCTTTAGAAATCGTAATTTGATATTTTTCATCCGAATGGTAATTAGTCTCAATAATAAACGTAAATTTTTTATTTTCATTTACCGGCTTATCCGGTTCGTAAGGGGTTATTTTTTCAACCAAGTGATATCCGTCATGCAAGGATTTGCCAAAATTGTGGGTATGACCAAAACCTATCTCCTCACTGAGTGTTTGTATACTTAATCCCGCTAAATACTTTACTGCCAAATCGAGATCGCCTTCTGTAACTTCCGATTGACGCATTTCAGAAAATTTATCTTTAAACGAATTGCTTTTATCTTGGGTATTTCCTTCCATTGAGGAGGGAAAATGGTGTCGTTGCAACGATTGGAGTTTGGAAAATAATTCTGTATTTCGTGAGGAGGTGTGGGTAATGTTCCTTTTTATAAAACTAGTACTGCGCTCACTTTTTATAAAGTCACAATCTTTTTGTTGAACAACAACATTAGCAATTTTATCAATATGGGAAATTGATTGACCGACATGCGTACTCATTGTATCGAGTATTTTACCAAGTGTCAGGGGTTCACTGGGTTCGTACTTAGCATAATAACGCGCTATCTCTGTAGCTATATGAAAAGCTTTATCCTTGTCTGTTTTTAGACTCCTTTGATTCACCTCAAGTGCCTCAATAAAGGCTTTATTATATTTGTCTATTTCTTCTTGTTTTGGCTTTTCAAGTTCCATATTAAGCCGATAGTCTAGTGCATTGTAAAGATTTGCCTCATTTTGGAATTTGGTAAGAACATTATCTACGGTAGGACGGAATTTACGCAATATTTCACCAGCATAGGCCCATTCGTTAACTGAGCTTTTACTTTCCCATGTATTCCCATGTATATGTGACATGACCCCATTATTAGCGTAATAGGTATTTGCAATTTGATTTATTATTTTTATTTGACAATGCCATTCCTCTGGAACAGGATAAGCACCAAGGGAAAATGCTTCTGTAAGTGATTGGTCGCCTGCAACTCCGCAGACATCAGACAAACGCATCAAATCAAGTGTGGTATCGTGAGTAAAGCGATTTCTTTGGAATACTCTAAACTCCCTACCCTCCGCATTTGTTTTATCTAAAATAATCTCTTTATGTGGCTTATCTGAGTCTTCAGTATAAAAAACAAGCTTGCTATATCCCAGTTGTTTTAACTTATCTTGAAAATCTTTGTCTTCTAAAGCCTCTAATACCACTTGATCCTTGTCGTTTTTATCCGAAGCACTTACAAAATAGTTTGCGTGTTTTCCTTCCTCATTACTTGCCGCAAATACAGTGGCTGCTCTTTTATAAGAATAGGGGAAGTTATAATAGGAAAAAGCAAAACTGTTCTTTTTAAGAAATACTGAAGCGTCATCACTTTCACTACCTAACACTTGTTTTTTTAACATCGGATCCAATCCGTTAAGGATTTTTGCTCGAGCTTCTAATTTTGCGGCCGGATTCAAATGTGAAAATTCTTTTAAATTAGGTTCAATTAAAATTCCAGGATAATCTTCTCCCACACCCACATTACCACTTAAATTAATTATGGGATCCTGATAGTCTTTTTTCTCATAAAGTCCATATTCCCCAATAAAGATTTTGGGACAGGTATTTTTTTTATAATATTTGTTCAATGAGTCATCATAAATAGCTGTTTCTACGGCAAGTTGCGCACTCTCACATAACTCACGGAGTGAATAATGACTCGTCATTTGTGTGTTAACCGTTTTAATTTTAGGATGAGTGACTTGCTCTAAAAAGTCAGGCTCAATCTCGATTATTTTTTTTATTGAATCTGATCTTGCCAAAACGTAAACTGGAGCATCTGGATATTTTTTGGAGAGAAACTTAGCAATTTTAATTCCTAAAGATACATCACCATAACCATTTTGATCGATCATGTGTAATACTATTGGACCTTTAAAATCTGGTTTGCCTTTAAAATCAGGTTTAAAAACCTCTTCAGCCCGTATCATAATTAGAAACTACAAAAAAGCCCTATATGATTAATATTAGACCATCTTTGGATTCATTGTAGATTGATTATGAATGATTTTGAGGGAAGAAAATGGAAATTTATGCTCTGTTAAAATCGAAAGAAATAATTTGTGAAATCTCAAATTGTGCTAAGGCTAAAGCCAATAAACGGTCAATACCTAAGGCCACTCCGCTGCAAGAAGGCAAGCCATGTTTTAAAGCTTGCAATAGGTATTGATCCGCCTCCACAGAGGGAAAACCCTTTTCCCTTCTTAGCTTTTGGTCTTGAGTGAAACGATTTTCCTGGGCGGTAGCATCCGTCAACTCATGAAAGCCATTCGCTAACTCCACACCTTGGTAATAGACTTCAAAACGTTCGGCTACTCCCTGATTAATTTTTGCTAAAGCTGCTTGTGATTCCGGAAAATTATAGACCGCAACGGGAGCAGTTTCTTTACTCAAAAAAGGTTCTACAACATGACTCATCAGCAGAAATAAATATTGATCTCTATCTTCTTCTTGAGGAGCTAATACATTATCCAACTCATAACGTCTCAATATTTGCTTAAATTGTGTAATTGGAGCAGAGAATGGATCCACATCACATGCTTCAATAAAAGCCTGTTGATAGGTTTTTCTGATTAGAGGTTTAGATTGCATCACTATTTGCAGGAAATCATCCATCTCATCCATGAGGGCATGATGATCTATGCCCAGTCGGTACCACTCTAACAAAGTAAACTCTGGATTATGCCATCGCCCCAGCTCATCATCACGAAAGACACGGGCGATTTGGAAAATAGAGCCGCTACCAGCAGCAAGCAATCGCTTCATATGATATTCAGGAGAGGTTTGTAAACAGTAGGATTTGCCACGAAAAGTGGCCTTTATGTTGCTAAGGTACACATCGGTTGTGCCATAACGCGCCATAATTGGAGTTTCAACTTCCAAATAGTCGCGCTCAGTAAAAAAAGAGCGGATCTTTACTAATAATTTCGCCCGTTGACGCAAATGCTCGATCGGTGCGGAAGGTTGCCACATTAGTAAAATATTCCCAATTCCAGTCGAGCTGCTTCAGTCATTCTGTCTTGAGACCAAGGCGGCTCCCAAACTAACTCTACCGAACAATCGCGAACCCCTTCAACTTTATTGACGGCTTGTTCTACTGTTCCTGGAAAAGTTTGGGCAACAGGACAACCTGGGGTAGTTAAAGTCATGTGTATAACGACATGGGCTTCATCATCGATCAAAATATCGTAAATTAAACCCAAATCATAAATATTGACGGGAATTTCAGGATCATAGATCTCCCTAAGCGCATTAATAATAGCCTCTTTCAATAATTCCGGATCCTGTTTTTTCTTAAAACCAAACATAAAGTACCTGCGTTTTTTTGGTAACTGCACCCTAGGTTGCGGCTTTTAATAAACCATTACTCGGTTTTCACCACGTTATTGTCTTTATTCAATGCTGCTTCAAGAGTATGCCAAGCCAAAGTAGCACATTTTACCCGTGCAGGATAAGCTTTCACTCCTGCAAGAACTGTCAACTTATCCATATACCGTAACTGACTTTCCTCATTTTGCGTCAGCATATGGTGAAAACGATGAAACATCTCATGGGCTTCTTCTATGGTTTTGCCTTTTATGGAGTCAGTCATCAAAGAAGCCGAGGCTTGTGATATAGCACAACCACATCCTAAAAAACTCAATTCGGTAATCAAATTCGCTTCGATTTTGACATAAACGGTTAACTTATCCCCGCACAAAGGGTTAAAACCATTCGCCTGCACTGTCGCATCCTTCATTTCATAGTGATGACGCGGGTTGCGGTTGTGATCGATAATGATTTCTTGATAAAGTTCTCGTAATTCAGCGCTCATGCAAATACCTCTTTAACTCGATGTAATGCTTGTATACATACATCAATTTCCTCTTTAGTATTATAAAATGCCAAGGAAATACGTGAAGTAGCAGCCACATTATAAAAATCCATCAAGGGCATAGCACAATGATGCCCACTGCGTATTGCAATTCCTTCACTGTCTAAAATAGTGCCAATATCATGCGCGTGAATGGTTCCATGTACAAAAGCGACCACAGGAACTTTTTGTTTGGCAGTTCCAATGAGGTTAAATCCACTTACAGAGCGAACCCCAGCAGTTGCATATTCGAGTAGTTCTTGTTCATATGCAAAGAGTGCTTCTTTATCTAGCGACTCTAAATAATCGATTGCAGCACCTAAGCCAATTGCTCCAGCAATATTAGGAGTACCTGCCTCAAATTTATAAGGTGGTGCGGCATATTCTGTGGCGTCAAAGGTAACGTAATTAATCATTTCGCCCCCCCCTTGATAGGGTGACATCGCCTCTAAAAGTTCTTCTTTGGCCCATAGAATACCAATACCCGTAGGACCATAGAGCTTATGTCCGGAGAACGCATAAAAATCACACCCTAAATCTTGTACGTCTACTGGAAAATGAGGGGCTGCTTGGGCTCCATCTAATAATACTTCGGCACCAAAATCATGGGCCATCTTAATCATTTCTTTAACCGGATTAATAGTACCTAAAGCATTAGAAGCATGAGAGATAGCAACAAATTTGGTATTTTTATTTAATTTTTTAGCAAACTCTTCCAACAAAATCTCGCCATCTAGAGAAATAGGTGCAACTTGCAGCTTGGCACCCGTTTTTTTGCATACCATTTGCCATGGAACAATATTGGAATGATGTTCCATGTGGGTGATTAATATTTCTTCATCAGGTAAAATACGTGGAGCAACTAAACTTTGGGCTACTAAATTAATTGCTTCAGTTGTTCCGCGTACGTAAATACATTCTCGGGGCGAGTTTGCATTTATAAATCGTTTCACTTTGGAACGTGCTGCTTCATAGCACTCAGTGGCTCTAACACTTAAAGTGTGTACACCGCGATGCACATTCGAATTGTCATGCTCATAATAACGAGAAATAGCCTCAATCACCGCTTTAGGCTTTTGTGATGTTGCGGCGTTATCAAAATAAATTAAATCAGAATCATTTACTTTTTGATGAAGTGTAGGGAAATCTCTCCGAATTGCCTGAATATCCAAAGCGTCCATTAGCTTACCCCAACTGTTGTGTTAATAAATGTCCCATATAATCCGCCAATTGACGATGGGGAATAAGGCGCAAATTATCACTGGCAAAAGCATGAATTAAGTAGTGCGATGCTTCAAGTCGGTCAATTCCACGAGTCGCCAAATAAAATAAGGCCTCCTCATCCAATTGTCCCACTGTTGCGCCATGAGAGCACAAAACATCATCAGCAAAAATTTCTAATTGTGGTTTCGTATCAACTTCTGCGTTTGCGGAAAGTAATAAATTTTTATTTTGTTGTTTGGCGTCGGTGTGCTGGGCATTTTTAGCAACCACTACCTTTCCATTAAATACCGCACGCGAACGTCCAGTGAGAATTCCCTTATAATCCTGCTCACTACTGCAGTTAGGAACCAAGTGGTGCACTGTGGTATGATGATCCACATGCTGGCCTTCAGCAGGAGCATAAATTCCATTCATCAAAGAATGAGCTTTTTCTTCTTGCAAATACAAACTGATATCGGACCGCACCCATTGTCCGCCTAGGCTTAAGGAGTGGTTGGCAAATTCACTACCTGCCAATTGTCTTACCGATAAATGACCTAGATGAAAAGCAGATTTACTCTCTCTTTGAATTGTATAATGCGTTAATTTGGCGTTAGCACCAACTACAACTTCAGTTACTGTATTCGTCAGATAATAACAATTAGCCAAACCTTGATAATCTTCAATGATTGTAGCCTGCGTGTTTGCCTCAGCAATAATGAGATGTCGCAAATAAACTGCCTGATTCATTTGGGTCTGTATGTGGGTTAGAGTGATAGGTTCTTCAATCACCACACCGGCTGGAATGTAAATCAATAGGCCGCAATGAATCATAGCCGTATTTAAATAATGAAAACCATGCTCTTGCTTTAGAATAGTTCCTAGATACGGTTTAAGTAGTTCCGGATGTTTCGTTAATGCATCCGCTAAAGGAAGGACTAATACTCCTTTAGGAACCATTTTGATAACTTGTTCCATCCCCAAAATGAGTCCATTTTGGATCGATATGTTCTGATTTACTGGTAAATCAGAATTTATTTTTCCATCGTGTGCTGTGACCGCAGACTCTTGAGGGGTTCTTTCATTATCAGAAAGCATAAATGGCTGGCTCAATAGAGCATCAACACTGGTATATTTCCAGTCCTCATCATGACGTGTTGGAAAGCCATTTCGATTCAAATCTCTCAATGCTTTAGTTTGCAATTGGGCAAGCCAAGGCAAAGTAGATAAACTGGCTTTTGCTCGTTGATGGTAAAAATCCAAAATTTCACTCATATCATTACACCGTTTCCTCGAGCCAGCTGTATCCTTTTTTCTCTAATTCAAGCGCTAATGATTTATCACCTGACATAATAATACGACCATTTACCAGCACATGGATGAAATCTGGCTCAATATAATCCAATAAGCGCTGATAATGCGTTACTAAAATAATCGCACGCTCAGGCGACCGCATGGCGTTAACACCATGCGAAATAATACGCAATGCATCAATATCCAAGCCCGAATCTGTTTCGTCGAGAATAGACAGTTTAGGCTCTAGAGCGGCCATTTGTAAAATTTCATTCCGTTTTTTCTCACCTCCGGAAAATCCCTCATTAATGCTGCGATATAAAAAGCTTTCGTCCATTTCGAGTAACTTACATTTTTCGCGAATGAATGAGAGAAACTCAATTGCATCAAGAGTATTTTTTCCCTGACCTTTACGCACTGCATTAACCGAGGCTTTGAGAAAATTAACATTGGTGACCCCAGGTATCTCCACTGGGTATTGAAATGATAAAAAAATACCAGCACGTGCTCTTTCTTCGGGAGATAAAGGGGTCAAATCCTGCCCTAGATAATTTATTTCTCCGCCAGTCACTTGATACGAAGGATGGCCAGCTAATACTTTAGACAGGGTGCTTTTACCTGAACCATTAGGTCCCATGATGGCATGAATTTCACCCGCATTGACCTCAAGATCAATGCCCTTCAAAATGGATTGCCCATTTACCTCAACATTTAAGTCTTTGATTTTTAACATATTAGCCCACTGCCCCTTCTAAACTTAGACCTAGCAATTTAGTCGCTTCCACCGCAAATTCCATAGGTAATTCTTTTAATACCTGCTTACAAAAACCATTTACAATCATCGAAACAGCATCCTCGGTATCAATTCCTCGTTGTTGACAATAAAACAGTTGCTCTTCACTAATCTTTGAAGTGGTTGCTTCATGTTCTACCTGTGCCGTAGGGTTTTTGACTTCAATATAAGGAAAAGTATGCGCAGAGCATTCAGACCCCATCAACATGGAGTCACACTGAGTATAATTACGTGCATTAGTTGCTGTTGGTGCAATACGAACCAAACCACGATACGCATTATGTGCACGCCCCGCACTAATTCCTTTGGAAATAATGGTTGAGCGCGTGTTCTTACCAATATGAATCATTTTAGTGCCTGTATCGGCTTGTTGATAATTATTGGTTAAGGCAACTGAATAAAATTCTCCGACGGAATCATCCCCTTGCAAAATTACGCTGGGATATTTCCAGGTAATTGCTGAACCGGTTTCAATTTGGGTCCAAGAAATTTTAGAGCGCTTGCCTCTGCATGCTCCTCGCTTGGTCACAAAGTTATAAATTCCACCTTTTCCTTCCTTATCCCCTGGATACCAGTTTTGGACGGTGGAATATTTAATTTGTGCTCCATCCATAGCAACTAGCTCAACCACAGCGGCGTGTAATTGATTCTCATCACGCATAGGCGCTGTACAACCTTCTAGATATGAAACATAACTGTCGGCATCGGCAATAATTAAGGTACGTTCAAATTGTCCGGTAGATGCCGCATTAATCCTGAAATAAGTGGATAATTCCATGGGACAACGTACCCCTTTAGGGACATAAACAAAAGAGCCATCACTAAAAACTGCCGAATTCAGTGCGGCATAGAAATTATCGCGATAAGGCACTACGGAACCCAAATATTGCATGAGTAATTCGGGATATTTGTGTACCGCTTCAGAGATAGGACAAAAAATTACCCCTTTTTCAGCTAATTTTTCTTTAAATGTAGTTGCTACCGAAACGCTATCAAATACCGCATCGACAGCAACACCAGCCAACATCTCTTGTTCCCTTAAGGGTATACCTAATTTCTCATAGGTTCTTAGCAATTCGGGATCAACTTCATCCAGGCTTTTAGGAGCATCTTTTTTCTGTTTAGGCGCTGAGTAATAAGAAAGAGCCTGGTAATCCACGGGCGGGTAGTGCACACTGGACCATTGAGGAGGGGTCATGGTTAACCAATACCTGTAAGCCTTTAAACGCCATTCCAGCAAAAATTCAGGCTCGCCTTTAACTGCTGATAAACGTCGAATAACATCCTCATCCAAGCCAGGTTCGAAAGTATCTACTTCAATGTCGGTGGTAAACCCATGTTGGTATTCTCTATCGAGCAGAGAATTAATTTGCTCACTGCTTTTAGCCACGATTAACTCCACTTGCCAATTGTCGAACTCGGTCCACATCGTATGCTTGCAAAGTGGGTTTCGCCAAAGTAGCCAAACTCACACTATCTAGGGCGGTTTCAATTGCTTGGCTAATTAAGCGCCAATTGCCCTGAATAGTACAAACACCTTGTAATGAACAATCATTTGGTTGCAAACTGCATTCTGTGAAACCACGATGTTCTTCCAATGCAAAAATTATTTGCGACACAGAAATCTCAGTTGCAGGTCGTCGCAATCGGTATCCCCCAGTCACTCCACGCACTGAAGTTAACAAACCCGCACTGGTTAAACGTTTTAAAATTTTACTTACCGTAGGTACAGTCAGATGAGTATGTAACGCGATATCGCGCGCATTACACAATCCTTTCGCGTGCCTTGCGAGATAAACCATCACTACTGTTCCATAATCGGCCAACTTGCTGATGCGAAGCATAACACCTCAAACTCGAATAATCTAGTACTAAATAAGTCTTAATTAGAAACAAAAACTCACTTATTTTATCTTCTATCCCTATTATAAATATAGTACCAAAATAGTTCTATATTTGGCAAACAAGAATAGTACCTTATTGTTAAGGAACGATGCAATATGCTCCAGAAATATATTCAAAGTTAATCTTGGTTGATGAGCACCATAAGCATAATGATATTACAGGTAATTTTTAAAAAAAAACCACATTGTGCATATGTCGCCTATCCGGTACCATCTGGCCGTCCCATTATTACTGATAAAAAAATAGGACTAAGAGATTACTATTGCCCCAAATTAACTGTAAAGGATATAAGATGCTTAATAAATTTCATGATTATGTAGAATCTTCGAAAACAAATATCTCAGAAAAATCATTAGATGAATTAGAACAACTTTTGATAGAAGATCAAAAAAAGAGCCCTAGTCAACGTGAAATTAATTCAACAAAATTTTCTAATTATAGGTTTTTTGATGAGCAAAAAATGACGCCGCTGCAACTTGCTCTCATGAAAACTGCATTTCACAATACTCCTCGATTAAAAAAAATTATTGAACTTTATATTCAGTATTCAGATCTTACAGTTGAAGGAGACTATGGCACTGCTTTACATTATGCGTCTATGTATACGAAATGTGGTAAAGAGGTTATTAAGGCTCTCGTGGATAAAAATCCGGAGTTGATCGCGAAAGAATGCATTACGAAATGTGGTGGAAGCTATCCTATTATTGAACTCGCAAATTATGATAAGGATGGGGAATGTTTGCAGGCACTTATTGAGGCCGGTGCTGATGTTAATATAAAGGCAACAAAAACTGGATGGACCGCTTTGCATCAAGCAGCTTATGTTAATAATAAAACGACTGTATTAATGTTGTTAAATCATAATGCTAATAAATACGCACTGGATAAGGAAGGATGTTTACCAACAGAGGTGGCCTGTTACTGGCAAACAGATAAAGAACAATTAAGCCGCCATACTGAAATTATAGGGTTGATTCGCGACTTTAATCAGGATGAACACCTTGAAATCAAAACTAATTTGAGTGTCAATTCATAGACCTACAATTCAAATTTTTATGCAGAGGTTAATAGGTAAATACAAGGAACGAAGGTGTCAAAAAATGGAGAACGGGTTATTGATTGCATATAAAAATGTTTAACGAGAAATCTGGGGGTATTTGCCCCCTTAGATAGGATGGCAATCGTTACAACAAGCATAAAAGTATAAACAACGAAGTAAACACCCAGCCCCCAGCCGCATTCTACCGTAATACCAAATCATAAAGCTTGACTCACTTGAACAATGCGCGTTATATAACGTATCATCTCTTTTTTACTTTAGAGTGTTTGCAATACGATTTCATGCTTGAATCAAGACCTATTAGGAGCAAGACCATGACAGTTGCGCATTATCCAGCCTCACTGGTCAGCAGCCACCTTGTTAATTCGGGAACTATGATCGTCCCGCAAGGTTACTATCGCTCTAAATTATTCATTGCTCCCTTTTCTACTAATGCTTTAGTTGCAGCCGCAGGCCCTCTTTTATCACTACTAGAGCGACTCTGTCTTAGCCCTTCATTACCCCCTATTGAGAATATCAGAGACAATATCGAGCATGAATTACTCGCTTTTCAAAGTAAAATGGATGCTTCTAAATACCCAGGAGATTTTGCAGCAATCGCTTATTATTTAATGGCCGCAACTATAGATGAAATCATTGGTAAAAATTACATGCGCGTATACCAAATTACCGCTGAATTTAAGGCATTCACTCCGCTCACTAATGATAATGCTCAACCACAAGAACGTTTTTTTGAAATCCTAAATTACATTAAAGAACGCCCAAATCAATATCTTGATCTCATTGAGTTAGTCTATTTTTTTCTGATTATTGGTTTTGAGGGCCATTACCATCTCAAAGCAGATGGACGGCAGGTATTGGATAATTACATTGAAGATCTTTATCAAATAATTCAGCAAAATCGGTTCAATCAGCCGCGCCGCTTATTCAATGAAAATCCTATACCTAAAATTGTTAAAAAGAATTACAAAGCGGTTATCATAACCTTGGTTACTGCAGTTACTGTGGTAACACTTGCTTTTTTAACCAGCCAATATTTATTGGAAAATAAAGCAAAAACCGTTTTATTTGGACACACCCAACTTGCTCTTCTGGATAGCTAATGGACAATTCTTTACGGGCATTATGTGATGCCATAAAAAAAATACTTTCACAACTAAAGCCTCAAAGCAATCAGCTATCATTTATAGTGATTACGGGCAGAAATGCTCAAGGAAAATCGGCCGTATTAAAACAAAGCAATATGGAAGAAATACCCGTTTTCAGCGAGCAACATGCAAAAATTTACTATAATCAGAAAGGGATCATTATTGAGCTTGGTGAAAATTGGCTTACTAACAGTAAAACCTTGTTGCTAACGACGTTAAAGCAATTAAATCGATGCAACACCTATCTTAAAATAACCGGCTTGGTTTTATGTATTGATGTAAACGACTTGCTCATAGCCGATCCAGGACAGTTTGCTGAACAAAAAAAAGCACATTTACAATTATTAGAACGATTTGGAACAAATCTAGGCTACCCTGTCAATCTGGCGCTGATGTTCACCAAGATGGATACCCTCGCAGGGTTCACCGAATTTTATCAATCAGAACATGCAACTGAATTATTAAAACCTTTAGGATTTTCGCTCGATTGTAGAAATGAATTAAAGAAAAAAGTAGAAGCCTATTCATTACAATTCAATCAACTCACCGAACAAATTGGCCAACAAGTCATTCACAAAATGCATCCTGCTCGCTCCACAATGCGTCGCAGTTTAATTCGGGAGTTTCCACTACAGGTCGCAAGCCTTCGCTCCCCTATTCAAGCATTAATTCAAGGAATTTCGCCCAGACTCTTTAATTTACATTCCATTTATTTTTGTAGTGCGGAACAAGGCGGGGTGAGCATTGATCGCTTGAACAAGAAAATTCAGCATGAATATGCTTTGGTAGTACAAGATACTTTTCCGCAAGCGACCAATTTCAGAGCTTATTTTGTTGAGGGTGCATTAAGCACTATTCAGGAACATTGTAGCCAAATTCCACAAGTTAGAAAATTCTCACAAAAACCTATTATTGCGATAACCGCAAGTATTGCTGGTATGAGTTTATTGATTTTAAGTTATAACCATTACAAAACCGCCCATTTACTCGATGAAACAAGTAAAGAATTATTGGCCTATGATGTGCTCAATAGTCAAAAAAATAAAGAAAAGCAGGCTCTTTATCATTTATCTAATGCAGCCAAAACAATGAGCCACATTCCCAGTAACTCCTTATCGCTACCAACAGTACATCAATTAAAATATAATTTACACCATAATGCTCAAAATCGTCTCCACGGTGAATTCTTACCCTCCTTAACCAGTGAATTGGAAGATGTAATCAATAATCCAGGGAATACTCCTATTGTTCGTTATAATGCATTGAAAATTTACCTCATGTTAAGCCAGCCGGAACATTTTTCTGCGATGCAAGTACAAGATTGGTTTGCGAGTCAATGGAAAAGTCAACCAGAAAGTGCTTTAAATAAACAACTGGCACTATTAAAACTTTTATTAAGTAAACCACCCCGCAATATAATTGTAAAACCGCAGGTAATTAGTGATGCGAGAAATTATTTAAATGCATTACCCACCAGCTACCTTTATTATTCCATTGCCAAAGAATTTTTTCCTGGTACGAAACAAAAAATCGCCATTGAAGGGTTTGTATTGGCAACTAATGAATTGCCAAGTTACTTTACTCGTGCAGGCTTTAACGAAATCATGCAAAAAATTCCTGACATTAGCTACAGCCTGCAGAAAGAAAACTGGGTACTTGCACGCAATGACTTAAATCAATTGCCAGAAATGATCACCCAGGCTTATTGTTTTGACTATGTGACCTGGTGGCAAACGTTTATGCGTAAGTCGCAACCATTGCATTATCAAGATTATCAAACAGGACGACAAATTGTTAAAAATTTAGAGCAATCTCATTCATTACGAAAGATAATTTCCCTGATTCAACAAGAAACCAAAGCGGACTTGACCAACACTTCGTCCCCTTTTAATCAGGCAATTGCCAATCAATTTACTGATCTAAATTTAATGAGTCATTCCAGTACAAAAGAACTTAGTCAAAAAATCGTGGATTTAGAACGCTTTATTTCAACATTATCCATGATAAATGATGGGGGTAGAACCGCATTTAACATTACTAAAACTCGCTTTTCCAGTGAAAGTGCTTCTGATCCAGTAAGTCTGCTTTATAATCAAGCACGACAATTACCTGAACCTTTAAGTACATGGACCAAACAATTAGCGAGTGACGCATGGGGTATTTTGATCAAAGACAGTCGCCAGTATATTAACCAACAATGGCAACAAACCGTTTACAGGGAATTTCAAACGACTATTGCCAGACGTTATCCGTTCGACGCGTCCCAACAAGAAGAAATCACAATTACAGACTTTAACCATTTCTTTTCTACTCGGGGCGCTTTAAACACGTTTACTGAAAACTATGTTAAGCCATTTCTGGATATTTCTAGTGCAGAATGGAAGCCTAAAGCAGTAAATGATTCCGTATTACCTATTGCCTCAGAGACATTAGATGCGCTGATACGTGCAAATATTATAACTAATATGTTTTTCCCTGATCATGGGGAAGAGAGTAAAATTGATTTTAGTTTACAAAAAATTAGCTTAGATCCTGTTGTTGCGCATCTAGAGCTTGAAATTGGCAGAACCAAATTAATCGATAATCAAAGCACTGAATCCGTTATTCGTTTTAGCTGGCCTCAATCTCATGCAAAACTCGCCCTCGATTCAATTGAAGGCAATCATTATGAATTGGCAGAGCAAGGAACTTGGGCCTTATTTAAGCTACTCGAGAAAGTGAATGTGCTAATTGATGAACAAGACAGTTCTAGCTTGCAAATTCTCTTTGAAATCAATAGTAACTCAGGACGTTACCTATTAAAAACAAACAATCAAGTAAACCCTTTCACTCCAGGAATATTGAACGGATTTACATTAAAGGAGTCTATAGTATAGTTGTTTAAGAGATGAACTTTCTTAGTCACAAATGACGTTTATTGAGGCTCACCTTTAAAAGTGAGAGCTTCCTGAAGCAACTTATTAATATCTATACCATCAGGATTTTTATCCCATTTGGGATACATCATCATATATTCTTCTAAAAGATCAAGACCTATATTGCCACAAATATAGTTTTTGATGGCATTTAAAACCGATATTTTGTCAGCATATTGTTGCATCCTCGGATACAGATCCGTTTGTTGCTTACAATAAGCAATCCCTTCTTCAATACGACTTAATAGAGCCTGTAATCGTATCAATACTGTTTCCGACTCCGCCGAGTGATGCATGGCTTTTGGAAAAAAATGACTACGCTCAGTCCCCAAATCTCCTTTTTGATATTCAGACATAACATACTCCTTATGTATTTAACGCATACCTAGTCATATTTTATTTGATTTCTATCCATTACTGAATTTTGAAAATTCCTACAGTTTTTAATTATAGTGCAAAATTCAACCACAAAGATGCAGTTTCATTCGAATTACTTTATACTTAGGTCTTCATTTAAAAAAGAAAGGTCTGATACTATGCGTACGCTTGTTTCGTATTTACTTATTGCATTATTAAGCTTTGGACTATTAGTCAACGAAGCCTCAGCAAAACGTTTTGGTGCTGGCAGAAGTTTTGGCATTCAACGTTCACACAGTGCTTTGTTTTCACCTAATAAGGTGCAAAAGTCCAGTGCTTTTGGTCAAAGCACCAAAAATACCAGCCGATGGGGAGGAATGCTCAGTGGTCTACTGATTGGCGGTTTGCTCACCAGTTTGTTTATGGGACATGGTTTTGCTAATGGAATCTTGTCCTGGTTAATTATGGGTGCAGTTCTCTTTTTTATTGTTGGCTTTTTCCGTAAAAGAATGCAACCTGGTTTTCAAACTAATCAAGGACAAACCCGTTCTAGCCAAAGTCCTTTTAATAATTTTACCCAACCCTTTAATAACAGCTCAGGAAGTAGCGCTGGGAGTAATTATTCTGAATATCCCATAGGTTTTGTACCTGAAACCTTTTTACGGGAAGCCAAAGTGACATTTAACCGCTTACAAGCTGCTTATGACCAAAAAAATCTCCAAGATTTAAGTGAGTTCACCGCACCAGAGGTATTTGCAGAAATCAAGATGCAATTAGATGAGCGGGGAAGTGCAGCGAATGAAACAGAGGTAATTACTTTAGATGCTGAGTTATTGGATGTTTCTAAACAGTCAAATTCACTCATCGCGAGTGTCCGCTTTACCGGTTCAATAAAAGAGGATAATGAACCCATAAGTCCACTGTGTGAAATTTGGCATTTCCGTCAATTTTCTAATAGTTCTCAATGGGTTGTCGGCGGTATTCAGCAGGAAGTATTCCAACCTTAATTCTAAGGCTAAAACCTGGGTACTCATTCTTTGAAACCCAGGTAATATTTGATTTTCACTTAAATTACATGTTTGGCAACTAATTTAAAACCAAGGTTTCGTCAAAAATAACTACTTGGTTTCTTCCATTTTCTTTAGCTTTATATAATGCTTTATCTGCTTGATTTACTAAGTTATTAATATCATAATTCCCATCAAAATAAGAAATGCCCACACTAATGGTTACATGAACCTTTTGTCCATTCACTGTGAAATAATTTTGAGAAAATTGCAGTCGCAAGTCATTGCAGATTTTTTGGCTGCATTCAAGACTTGCACCGGGCAAGATGATTGCAAACTCCTCACCTCCATACCGTCCAATGATGTCTCGATTTCGTAAACTCACCATAAGTAAAGAAGATAACTTTTTAATTACCAGATCCCCAAATGGATGACCGTAAGAGTCATTTATCGATTTAAAATGATCAATATCAATCATTACAAATGAAAGAGAGCTGTTTTGTTGTTTTGCTCGCGCAATTTCAATGTTTAAACGATTCAAAATACTTGAGTGGTTTAATAACCCCGTTAGGCTGTCGGTGGTCATGTAATAATTTAAAATACTGGCGCGGTTTGATCGTGATCGTACTGCTGAAACTAAATCATGGGGTGAAATAGGCTTAGTAAGAAAATCATCTCCACCTAAACTGATTGCAGCTAATTTTTTATTTTTATCATCTTCTGTAGACAGAAAAATAATTGGGATTTTTGTATATCTTCTGTCCTTACGCAGTAAAGCGGCAAGTTCTAAACCAGAACATCCAGGCATATAAACATCCATTAAAAGTAAATCAGGATGAAATGCTTCCAGCTCTTTTAATAAGTTCAATGGATTAGTAATGGCACGAGTAATCATATCTGCTTGTTTCAAAATCAGAGAGTAATATTCCGTCAAAGATTTCGAGTCATCCAAAATTAAGATTCTATAAGCTTCATTAACAGACGAACTGCAATTTATATTTAATTCCTGCACCAAATAAGACACATCAAGAGGCTTTTGAAAATACGCCACACAACCCGCCCGGATGGCAGTAAGTCGAGGTAATAAATCAGCATTAGGGATAATACAAAACAATTGGCTGGGCGTTTTTTGTTGTTTTTGTATGTCGATCAGCTGTTCTAGGGCCGATTTTTTCAGATAATCCGTATTGATAATAATTGCAATAGGTTGGTTTTCTTGTATTGAACTCAATAATGAAGGCATATTTTTTATTGATTGCGCGCAATAGCCTGCTTGCTTTAAATTTTCAATAAGTTCATTAACTAATTCCTTTTCCTGCTCCAATATATACACTAACTTATTATCGGTAGGTTGAGTCTCCTCTGCGAAAATCGGCTTCTTAGGAATTTCTTGAGCCAATACACTTTTCAACTGGTTAAAAAAGGGAGTGATTTTCTCTTGATCATCCTGAGTTAATTTACCCTTAGTGAGAATATCCTTTAATAATATTTCCATCTTACGCGCGGTCTTACTTAATTCTGTATAACCGTAGGTGCCCGCTGAGCCACACAAACTGTGGACATCACGATGAAAATTCTGAAAGCCTGTTAAATTCCATTCTTTAAGTTGGGCATGCCACTGCATCTCTATATTGTGAATTTTCTCCGGAAGACTCTTACTATAGAGAACGAAAAGATTATGCAATTTTTTTTGTGTATTTTCATCCATTATATTTCAACCATGCATTTTTTATTGATGTTGCGAGAGTCAACGGATCAAAAGGTTTTTTAATTACATCAATTGCTCCGATTGACTTATAATCTGCTATCTCATTATTTTGTATTTTAGCAGTCATAAATATAGCGGGTATTTTTATAAAATCTGGATTCTTACGTAATTCGCGTAGGGTAGTGGGCCCATCCATTTCAGGCATCATTACATCCAATAAAAGCAAATCAGGTGTGTATTCTTTCGCTGCCTCAAGAATTTTTTTCCCATTAGAGCAATACATTACCGAAAACCCGCCAATATCTTCTAAAGCAATTTGGGCAATAGCTCTTATATCCTCTTCATCCTCAGCATATAAAATTCTTTTAAGCTCTTTATTCGCCATAGTGTTCTCCTTTAATAGGACTTAAAGAAGGTTTTTAATAGTATTTAACAAAATTTCATTTGAAGAATTCGATTTAAGTAAAGCCTGGCTAACAAACTTTGAGAAATCTTCATTTAACTTGGTATCAGAAAATACAACCACCGGTGCATGATATTTTGAGATCAAAGGTAAAATTTCTGCTCCATTCCCATCGGGTAACAATAAATCTAAAATAACCAAACTATACTTGTCTTTTTCAAGCATTTGTTTTGCTTCCTGTAGGTTATTTGCTGTTGAGATATTTGCATGTTTTTCAAGAAGCGTTTCTACAATTTCTTGCGTATCCTTATTGTCTTCGATATGCAATATATGAGGTTTTTTTTGAAAATCACTTTTTTGTACTTTATTAATTGACTGAAGTAGTTTTTTAAAATCAATGGGCTTATCCAGCCAGTCTATAATTGAAACAGCATCACCATTGGATAACTCTTTTCCTGTTTGAGCAATTACAGAAAGTACAATAATGGGCAAATTCATAGTTTTTTTATCCATACGTAATTCTCTAATGAATGAGATCCCATCCTGGTCAGGTAATATTAGATCCAATAAAAGTGCATGGTATTGCTGATGTTGTAATAAGCGTCGCGCTTCAGCCGCGGAAGAAGCAATCTCAGCAATAAAACCGGCTGACTCTAAAAGTAACTTAATATAATTAGATTGATCCTCATCATCGTCACAAATAAGTAAGCGCTTTTTGGTTTCCGGAATAATTATTTGATTTTTTTCTGCTGTCACGAGAAGGGATTTTTGTGCTAATGGCAATTCAAAATAAAATGTGGTGAGCTCATCAGGCTTACTCTCAAAATGTAACGTACCACCCAATTTTTCAATAATCATTTTGCTAATATTTAATCCTAAACCAGTTCCCCCTTTCCCACGGGTAGTTGATGAATCTCCTTGAGAAAATTTTTGAAAAATACGTGACTGAAATTCAGGAGAAATTCCCTTCCCTTTATTTACAACCGATACGCGGACTACTGAGTTCAATTGTTTAATTTGTATCGTGACCGTCTCATTTTCATAAGAAAATTTACATGCATTAGAAACCAAATTTGCTAAAACTTGCATTAACCGGTCAGGATCAACCGTCACTAAATACTCATGTTCAGGTGGGAGTAATTTAATTTTAACTTTAAATTTGTCCGCATACATTTTGTTAACATCTATAGACTCGCTTACTAGTTTATTTAAGTTCGTTACTTTTAACTCAAAATCCATTTTCCCTGCTTCAATTTTTTCAATATCCAAAATGTCATTGATTAATAAAAGTAAGCGTTCGCAATTATTGTTCGCGATCTCAAGCAATTTCATTACCTTTTCAGGAAATTTCCCTAAAACACCGCTGACCAATAGCCCCAAAGAACCTCGTATTGAAGTAAGTGGGGTACGTAATTCATGACTCACTATAGAAACAAATTCATTTTTTAATTTCTCAGTTTGTTTTAAATCAGTTATATCATGGATGACGATAACCGCACCTAAGTTCTTTCCTTCAGAGTTAATGATCTTTTGTCCATCAATCACCACATTGCGAACTCCATTTTTTTTAACATGCATAAAGAGCTCAATGTCGCGCAAACGCTCACCATTTAAGGCCCGTTTAAGTGGAAAATCATCTGGGGCGAGGGGCGTATTTTGCATGGTGTGAAGACTAAAATAATCCAATATATTATCAATGTTCTTATCTGTCTTATCTGAATTAATGTATTTTTGAATTGTATGGTTTAATACGGTAATTCGCCCTTCTGCATTGCAGGCTATAATGCCATCCTCTAAATTATCAAGCATCGCATTAAGAAATTCTTTCTCATTATCTATCGCGGTGAGCATTTTCTTGTAATAACCCGATGCAGTGAGGGCAATAATAAAAATTAAGCCGCTGATTCCAGCCACAAAATAGGCTAAATAATTTTGTTGAATTGCCACATTCTCGTCGGTCATAACGTGGGTTAGACTGGTTGTAAATACAGCGGCTGACATTCCTGTGTAATGCATCCCGCATATGGCAAACCCCATTAATAAAGAACTAATAATTTTCAGATTAAATTGTCTTTTACTCGAACCATAGTTACTCTCCAACGCTAGCCAGAGCGCAGTTTCTGCCGCAGCAATCCCTATACCAATAGAAAGAAAAAATAACCCGGGTAAATAATGAATATTTACATGCACTTTCATCCCTTCCATGCCCATATAGTGCATGGTGGATATCGCAAGACCCACGATTAAACCACCCAGAGCCAGATGAACAATCGAATAATCTTTTCTCTGTAAAATAAATAAGGCTAAAGCGGAAGCAAGTATGGCAATGATTAACGAAGCAGCAGTCCAATTTATGTCATACTCCATGGGCATAGGCATAATAAAGGCGAGCATTCCCACAAAATGCATAGACCAAATTCCTGCTCCCATTGCAAAAGCACCACCTGCGAGCCAATAAATTCGGCGATACGTATTTTTTGTAGCGCGAAGCCTTCCCACAAAAGTTAAGGCAACATACGATGCAAGAACCGCAATTACATAGGATAAGGTTACGAGTTTAAAATCATAATAACCAGTAATGACATTAGCTGGAATTGGTGTTGTTTGAAACCATTCAGATAATACGCTCATTATTACTTCCTGTAATAGTAAACATCCAGATTATATTTGTTTTTAGCATCGGTTCAAAAAGCTATATTTAATTATAGACCTTTTGTTGGATTAAGAAGATTCTTTTTATATTTTGGGAGCAAGTAAGCAAAAATGGAAGAAAAATGCAGAACAAATCACTAAGGAAGAATGTGAAATCTATTGTATAAAACTTGGTTATCGATTTAGTGAACATAACGATTCAAAACCTGGGCTTTGAGGGATGCCCAGGTTCCATTTTGGGAGATCTAATTTTTAGGCGTCATTAGACGTATTGTACATCAATAATTTCATAATCCACCATTCCGCCGGGTGTATTTACTGTTACTGCATCGTCCAATTCCTTACCAATTAGAGCACGACCGATTGGAGAACTATAAGAAATTTTATTTTGTTTAATATCCGCCTCATCTTCACCCACAATTTTGTAGGTGAGGGTAGCATCTGATGAGACATGACACACAGTCACTGTAGCGCCAAAAACCACCTTACCATTATTGGGGAGCTTGCTGATATCAATAATTTGTGCATGAGATAATTTAGCTTCCAGCTCCTGAATACGGCCCTCATTAAAGCTTTGCTGTTCTCGAGCCGCATGATATTCGGCATTTTCTTTCAAATCACCGTGAGCTCGTGCTGTCGCTATCGCCTCAACTATACGAGGTCTATCAATAAATTTTAAACGATGTAATTCTTCTTTCAGTGCTTGGGCACCTTGTAATGTCATGGGGTGTTTACTCATATCTACCTCAAAATAATAATTCCCTGGTAATTCTACTTTTTCTCCAAAACAACAAGAAAAAGAGCTTTTCACATTAAGTTAAACCATTGTTAGATCGTAGCAGGGATGAGGACATCAGCCATAACGGGTTACTTGTAAAAAGCAACCCGATTACGCTGTGCTTTACCCCTACGATTTTTTAATGTAAATCCTGCAATCGGGTCACAGTTTCTCTATCTTCATATTTCATAGCCAAGCAAGCTGCCTCAGCTCCTGACAAAGTTGTAGTATAGCTAACCTTGTGTTGCAATGCATTGCGCCTGATTGCAAATGAATCGGCAATAGCTTGCTTACCCTCAGTTGTATTTACAATAAAATCAATTTCATTATTTTTTATAAAATCTAAAACGTGGGGACGCCCTTCGTTCACTTTAAATACTCTACGGCAATCGACACCTGCTGCTTGCAAGGCCAATGCAGTACCGCGCGTTGCAATTATTTCAAAACCTAATTCAATTAACCGTTTAGCAATTTCACCCACTCGTGTTTTATCTGCATCTCGAACAGAGACAAAAGCGCGACGTCGTTTAGCTATGTTGCAACCAGCACCCAATTGTGCTTTAGCATAAGCTTGTCCGAAACGTCTGGCAATACCCATCACTTCACCCGTAGATTTCATTTCTGGCCCCAGAATAGAATCTACTCCAGAGAATTTGATGAAAGGAAATACCGGAAGTTTAATGGAATAAAACGATGGCATATGGTGATTTTGGCTGCTTAATCCTTGTTCTTTCAAACTAACACCCAATTTACAAAGAGCAGCGATTTTAGCCAAAGGCAATCCTGTCGCTTTGGAAACAAAAGGAACTGTTCTTGAGGCCCTTGGATTGACTTCCAAGACATAAATGTCATCCGCTTGAATTGCAAATTGTGCATTAATCAAACCGACAACACCTAAATTCAAAGCCATTTGCCGCATTTGTTCCATTAGGTCTTGTTGCACCACAACACTTAAGCTAAATGGAGGTAACGTACAAGCAGAATCTCCTGAATGAATACCCGCTTGTTCTATATGCTCCATTACAGCACCAATCAATACTTCTTTACCATCACAAACCGCATCAATATCTACTTCAATTGCATCATTTAAAAATTTATCCAATAAAACGGGAGAGTCATTAGATACCGCAACTGCATGCGATAGATAATGTCGTAAATCATCTTCTTGATAGACAACTTCCATAGCTCGACCACCGAGAACATAGGAAGGTCTAACAACCAACGGATAACCAATTTTATTTGCTAAAGCTATGGCTTCTGCCTCACTCCGCACCGTGCCATTATCAGGTTGATGTAATTTTAATTCAGTAACTAATTTTTGAAACCGGTCTCTATCTTCCGCTCTATCAATAGCGTCCGGGGAGGTTCCAATAATTTTAACACCGTTAGCTTCTAAAGCGCGTGCTAATTTTAAAGGGGTTTGCCCACCGTAATGAACAATCACTCCGTCTGGTTTTTCTACATCGACAATTCCTAAAACATCTTCTAGGGTTACTGGTTCAAAATACAACCGATCCGAGGTATCAAAATCTGTAGAAACTGTTTCGGGATTGCAATTGACCATAATCGTCTGGCACCCGGCTTCTCTAAGCGCCATCGCTGCATGCACACAACAATAATCAAATTCTATTCCCTGACCAATACGGTTAGGACCCCCACCAAGAATCATGATCTTTTTCTTGTCTGTATCAGGCCGAGACTCACAACGAGTTTCATAACAGGAATACATATAGGCCGTATCACTTGGGAATTCACCAGCACATGAATCAATGCGCTTATAAACAGGAACAATGCCTAGCTCTTTGCGTCGTGTGCGAACCTGCTCTTCAGGGCAGGCCCATATTTGGGCTAGGTACGCATCGGCAAAACCCTTTCGCTTCAACAAGCGTAACGTAAAAGTATCGATATCTGCCAAAGCCTTGCCTGTTACAGAACGTTCTAAAGCAATCAGTTCCTCGACTTGCGCTAAAAACCAGGGATCAACCCGGCTTTCCTGATGAACTTCTTCAAGAGACATATTATTTCTAAATGCATCAGCGATATACCAAAGTCTATCAGGGGTTGGTTCTCGCAAATGTCCTCGTAAACGGGCTAAATCACCTTTTGGAAATAAAGAATGCAGACCACAGCGCCCTATTTCTAAACCACGAATTGCCTTTTGTAATGATTCCTGAAAATTGGATCCAATGGCCATAACCTCGCCCACAGATTTCATCTGGGTGGTCAATGTGGTTGAAGTCTGGGGAAATTTATCGAAATTAAAGCGAGGGACCTTAGTCACTACATAATCAATACTGGGTTCAAATGATGCAGGAGTTTTCCCACCGGTAATTTCATTTTTTAACTCATCGAGAGTATAACCTACAGCCAGTTTGGCTGCGACCTTCGCAATAGGAAATCCAGTTGCCTTAGATGCTAACGCAGAACTTCGAGAAACCCTGGGGTTCATTTCAACCACCAGCATTCTTCCATCTTCAGGATTAACGGCAAATTGTACATTCGAACCGCCGGTATCCACTCCTACTGCTCTTAATACTTTAATAGCCGCATCCCGCATTCGCTGATATTCTTTGTCAGTGAGCGTTTGCGCCGGAGCTACTGTAATCGAATCTCCAGTATGGACACCCATAGGATCAAAATTTTCAATGGTACAGACAATAATACAATTATCATTTTTGTCGCGGACTACTTCCATTTCGAACTCTTTCCACCCAAGCACTGACTCATCAATCAATAACTCATGGGTAGGTGACAACTCCAACCCTCGCGTACAAATTTCTTCAAATTCTTCACGATTGTAGGCAATACCACCCCCACTACCCCCCATGGTAAATGATGGGCGAATAATTGCTGGATAACCGAGCTGCGCTTGTACCTGAATAGCTTCCTCCAGACTATGAGCAATCGCTGAGCGAGGCATATCCAAACCAATTTTGATCATTAATTGACGGAATTTTTCTCTATCTTCAGCCCGATCAATCGCTTCTCGGGTTGCGCCAATCATTTCAACATTATATTTTGCTAAGATTCCTTCGCGTACTAAATCCAAAGCACAGTTTAGAGCTGTTTGCCCCCCCATTGTAGGTAACAGCGCATCTGGACGTTCAATTTCAATGATACGAGCGACCTCTTTCCAGGACACTGGTTCCACATAGGTGGCATCTGCAAGTTCTGGATCGGTCATAATGGTGGCAGGATTGGAGTTCACCAAGATCACCCGATACCCTTCCTCCCGGAGGGCACGCACCGCTTGGGTACCTGAGTAGTCAAATTCACAAGCTTGTCCTATTACAATAGGGCCTGCTCCCAGGATGAGAATGGATTTAATATCGGTTCGTTTTGGCATGTTAACAACAAAAAAGAATAAAATTGACGTATTTTACCTACTTTTGCTTAAAGTTTATACCCTTAATGCACAATTAACTGTACTGATTAGCTAAAATAGTTTGTAATCCTGCTTCCGTTAACGATAAATATTTATAATTAGGATCTGCAGTCGTTCGCTCCAGCCATTCATTAGCAATACATATATCCGTTAATTTTTGTAGATTTGCAACGGATACCGACTGTCCTAACTTTTGGGAAAGTATTGCCGCAGCATCCTCTTCCATGTTCAAAAAGACTTGATCTCGAGTGGCACTACGATTTTTCATCTCATCATAAAATAATTGTAAAATATCAAGTTCATTCATGATGATTGTCCTTAAATAGATCGCTGAATACTTACAGTATAAGCTTAAATTAATATTGTGATTATAATCCAGAAAAAAAAGAAAATAATTCTTTGCAAAAGAAACTTGCCTTATACTTCGCCAATTTTAAAGGGTTTAAGTGCAGGGCCAGGATCGGATGGAGGTATTTGAAGATCAGAATGACTCTTTCCGGAACTAAAAAATGATTGTGAAGAGGAACCCAGCCCCAATTCTATTTTTTGCGTATCCGATACTAAAGGCTGCAAAACCTCAACTAGAACAGACATTTGTGCAGCCGCCTCATCTAGCTCTTGCGAAGTGCAATCTTCTAAGGTAAGAACATACCAAATATACCGGGTAGTCATGCCGTTATAAAAGTCTGGTTTTTTCAACAAATCTTTATTGAGAGGATGGCGCGGCTTCAGTTTTAACCACTGTAATAAACTTTCTTTATCTGTTACATAACTGTTCGCAGGGACATTATACCATTTGTCATCCTGGTCATTTTTATATTGTTTTACCAATAAAATGGGGGTTTCCACTTCATTATAAACAATTATTTCATCCTTAATTTGAGTTTTATCATTTTGTTCTAAAGCAACACGTACCTCCTCCAGTTTCTTCGACAAATCGTTATATTGCATATACAACTTTTTTAAAGATTCTAACTGTTGTTTTTCTTGATGTGATAAAGGTTTTTGGGGCTGGGCCAAAACATTTATAAGTTTTTCAATTTGTTGTAACTGGGTTTTATCTAATAATTTGGAAAGTTTCTTAGGGGTTTTCTGTTCGAGATTCGGAACCTCTAAATCTTCATGCACTACGACAACGTCTTGTAATTCTCCTCTAATACGTTGAAATCCATCAAAATCGACCTCATCAATTGATTCTTCTTCATTGACCCAATCAATAAAAGCTCTTAGCTGTACAAATAAATCTGAATTCAAAGTTTGGGTACGATATGCATTTCCAAAACCCTCCATTTCATAAAGCAAACCACTTCTAAAACCCAGCCAAAACGATTCGAGCATTCTAAGTACCGTATCGTATATTAAATAAGTCGCAGTCATTGCAAAAACGATTGAAATAGTTGCTACTGTCATTGGCACTACAACCAACATAGTAAGCAGAAAATTCATTGTGGGCGACATACCCTTATTTTTAAACATATAGGCAAAGGCTAGAGGAAGGTGTACTACAGCTCCCACCCCAATAAGCGACGCAAAGATTGCAAATAACGTATTGTATGCAAATATGCGCAAAGGTAAGATGGTTATACCCAATAAGATAGCTAATAGGTGCTTAAGAATATACATAAAATGTATTAAAAATTAGTAGGTTAAGTGATTGTATAAAAGAATCTCACGTAGGGCAATAAGAAATCTTTGAATCCCGCTTAACGCGTGTTAATCTTGCATGTTTAAGTTTTAAAACAAGTCGAACCGAGATGGAAGCAGTTGATGTCATTATTATTGGTGCAGGCGCCGCAGGTTTAATGTGTGCGATTGAAGCAGGAAAACGCCATCGTAAAGTTCTAGTATTAGATCATGCGAATAAAGTTGGAAAAAAAATTTTAATGTCAGGCGGGGGCCGGTGTAATTTTACTAACTATTATATTGAACCTGAAAAATACACCTCAAATAATCCCCATTTTTTAAAATCTGCCTTAACACGCTACACGCAATGGAACTTTATCGAACTCGTTAAAAAACATAAAATTCCTTTCCATGAAAAAACTTTAGGTCAATTATTTTGTGATAATAAATCGAAAGATATTGTTGATATGCTGCTTAAAGAATGTGCTGCTGTAGGTGTAGCTATTCAACTTAATACCCGCATAGAACAGATTGAAAAATCATACCAATTTAAACTACAAACCACCAAGGGGATATTGAGCTGTGAGTCTTTGATCATTGCCAGTGGTGGTTTATCCATCCCTACAATGGGAGCAAGTCCATTTGCCTATAAAGTTGCAGAACAATTTGGGATAAAAGTATGGCCCACTCGTGCCGGGCTGGTTCCTCTTACTTTGGATGTATTGGAAAAAGAACGAGCCGCTCTGCTTTCTGGGATTGGTATTGATAGCTTAGTTAGCAATGCCCGCATAGAATTTCGTGAAAATACATTATTCACCCACCGCGGTTTGAGTGGCCCTGCCATTTTGCAATTGTCTTCCTACTGGCATCCTGGAGAATGCATTTGTATTAATTTATTACCTGAAATCAAGGTATTGGAGTACTTAAAAAAAGTCCGTCTAGAAAAACCACAAAAACAATTAAACTCAATCTTGTCCACTCATTTGCCCAAACGAGTTATTGAATTATTTATTTCTCCAGAACTTGCTGATAAGAAACTTGCAGATTTATCAAATCGTGATTTCGAATCTATAGCAAAACAACTCAACTCCTGGATTGTAAAACCAAATGGGACTGAAGGATATCGTACTGCTGAAGTAACTCTTGGCGGTGTAGATTGCCATGCCATTTCTTCTAAAACAATGGAAGCTCAAGATACCCCTGGCCTTTATTTCATTGGCGAAGCCTTAGACGTTACTGGTTGGTTAGGAGGATATAATTTTCAATGGGCTTGGTCATCGGGATGGGCCGCTGGACAAGTGGTATAATCCTTGATGCAGCAAAGCGGAATCAAGCTACAAAAATCTCGCATCGTCACAGGCTCTTTACTTCAAAAAGAAATAAGCAATTAGTGTCAAAATTATGGATAAAACAAGGTAAGCTAATTTACCAAGATGCATCTCACTTAAAAGATTTTTTGCCTTTTCCCAATAATCAATCAAATCGATGATGTATGAACCACAAAACCATAAATATATGGGTCTCTGCCAAAATGGTTTATCCAAAAAACCACCTAAAACAAATAATTGTTTTTTGCATAAACTGCAATAATATACTGCTTGATCCGTAGTAACTAATCTTTTTTCGCAACAAACAGTGGGTTCCATGCGCTGTCGACAAAACTTGCACTGAATTTTCATATTTTTAGGATTTCACACGGGGTGTACAATATTTTACCACAATAAGAATATGAGTAGAAGCTCAAATAGGTCATCAACGCCTGTTCAGGTCATTTACCTAACTCTTCGCATCAAATACAAACCCAAAAGAGCAAAAATAAAAGTGGGACCTAAAGCTGCTAATTCAGATGGCAATTGAAAAACTGTGCTTAGAGGACCAAAAAAACGGCTTACAATATGAAAGCTAAAACCGACCGCAGCCCCCACTAACAATTTTGATCCCATCGTGCTTGAGCGCAGTGGCCCAAAGATAAAGGGAATAGAGAGAATCATCATTACCATGGTCGTAAAGGGTTGAATAATTCGTTGTAAAAAAGCGAATTGATAGTTATGCACATTTTGATGATTTCGCTTTTGCTCACGTATATAACGATTTAGTTCTTTCAGAGTCATCTCATCTGGATCGCTACTGCTAATCATCAAGATTTTGGGCTTTACAGATATCTCCCAAGGAAGAGAAGGAATCGTTCGAGCTGTGATTTTATCCGCACCAAAATCGGATTGTTGCACATTATAGGCCACCCAGCCTGTTGGGGTATATTTCGCTTCGCGAATAAAACGCGACATTCTTAAATGATGATGGGCATCAAAATGAAACTGATAAATGTTGTTTAGGGTATTATTAGAGCGTATCAAACCCACAGAAATAAAATCATTGCCATGACGCAACCAGAAACCTTTTGAGGTTCTTAATGTTTGACCTCCACTGACTGCCGCAGATTTATAGTCATTGCCATAATGGGCTAAGTAAGGTACTACGGTTTCGCCAAGTGCAGTAACTATCACAATAAGTAATAAAGATGCTTTTAAAACGGCCCAGGTTATTTGTCCTATTGACATACCTGAGGCCCGCATCACTACTAACTCGCTATTATTGGCCAAAATACCCAGGCCAATCAAAGAGCCTAAAAGGCTTGCCATGGGGAAAAATAAATACACTTGATAAGGCATTTGTAACAAGATAAAAAACGTTGCTTGTACGATACCGTAGTCAACTCGGCCCAAGTCACTAATTTCGCCTACGAATAAAATAAAAATCTCTAAACCTACTAACATCAGCGTGACTAAAGCAATGGAGCTAAGAACAGTTTTCGCAATATAGCGATCTAGTATTTTCATACTCATGCTAGCTTCACCCGATCACGCCAGATTAGGAATAGCCCAAAGAGACCAATAATAAGATGCACCCACCATAAACCCATCCACTGAGGTGTTTTTCCGGAAATCATTGCATCACGTCCGATAAACAAAAAATTAGCATAGAGAATGTAAACAATGATTGCGGGTAGTAACTTGGCGTATTTACCAGAACGTGGATTTATTCGGCTCAAAGGAACTGCAATCAAAGTTAAAGTAAAGACCATGACGGGTACAGATATACGCCATTGTAACTCAGCTGCTTTAGCAGGACTTTCATTATTATAAGGTAATAAGCTTGCGGTACTCATTGTACGGAGATCTTCAGATGCCTTCATTACAGGATGGGGTAATCGCGCTTTATATTCACCAAATTCCACAACTTGATAATCAGCATGGCCTGGAATTCCCTGATATTCTTTACCATTTTGCAGAATGATATAGTCCTCACCTGTTTTTGCATCTGTTTCGGCAAAGGCTTGGTCTGCCCATAATACATCCCATCGTATTTGTTTATCGATAACACTCCGTTTTGCCAGAAATACCTGTTCCGCTTTAGCATGATCCCTGCTCATAGACTGGACATAAAATACTTCCCGGCCTCCATTAATCGCATGAAAGCGTCCGGGCATGATTGTTTGTACCAAGGTTTGAATCCCTGTGGTGCGTAACAGCTTAGAACGTTCAATATAAATCAAAGGACTCACCCAAATCATTACTATTGCCACAATAATTGCCACTACTGTAGCCATGATAAAACTATGTTTTAGTAATTGATTGGGCCCATATCCACAGGCACGTAATACAGTCATCTCACTTTCCGCATATAAACGCCCGTAAGCGAGTAACATGGCAATATAAAAACCCAATGGTATCAACAAGCTGAGTAAAGTAGGCAATTCAAGTACCATTAACTTCATAATAATGACACCAGGAATATTTCCGGAGGCTGCCCGATTTAGATATTGTATGAATTGGTTGCTCAGAAAAATTAATACCAGTATGGAGGTTAGCGCGATCAAAGTGAGAAACACTTCTTTAGCTAAATAACGAAAAATGATCACTCAATCAATGCCCCCATTTTAGTAGTCTTATTCATAGAATCATTCTCATCTTGAACATTGTATCCTCTTGTGGAGAACTAAAAAAGCACTTTTCTACCCCCACCCAGAAACAATCTATTATTTGACTAGTTTTGTTAAAGTTTAATCAACTGTTAGTGGGTGTATTAAGACATAAGGATTAATTGAAATTCATCTACTGTGAAATAATGAGAGTTGAAAGTATCCAAATAGATGAGTGAGAATGGATTTATAAGAAACAGCATCAAGATTAATTGCATGGATGGAAGATTAAAGGATTAGATGATTAGGAAACTTAAAAGCAGCACAAACTGAATGTTAGCGCTGCTTTTAAAAGATATAACTAATGTTTAGCTTCAGATGCTTTTTTAGCTTCTTGTACGAAACCTAACATAGCCTTTTCAACAATTTGAAAAGATTTTTGCATATAATCTAAAGCTTTGTGGCCATTTTCAACAGCTACATTAATTTGCTTTTCCAATAGTTCTTCAGGTTTTTTAATACCCGCGATCTCTTCAGGTTTGAGATAATTCATACCTTGTAAGGTTTTTACATTTAATTCAGCCATGGCTTGAAAAGGCTCTTGAAGTTTTTTTGCCATTTCAGTCCATCTTTCAAAATTTTGTTGAGTCATGATATTCTCCTCTATGTTGCATTGCACAATTTAATATTAGTCCATAGAGTCCACATATGTCAATGGGTTAGGCAAATATTTTTTGCAATGCAGCATAAAAATGAATACGTGGGTTTCCCTTTCTATTTAAAGAACACTTTCCCGCTTAACCTTTAAATAAATTTTGCCATTGTTGCATCATGGTTTGCATTTGTTGATTCCATGTTTCAGTAGCCTGGCGGTAGGGATTATTTTGTAAAGGTTTTTCCATCGCTTGGAACATTTGCTCTATCATCTGTTTTAAAGAAGCATGCATTGGATGATTTGCGAGAGCAATGATTTGCCGTAATATCTCTGAAGATAAAAATTGGGTTGAACCTGCCTCCATCTCAACAATAATTTGTAATAAAATAGAGTTGGTGATGTCATTTCCGGTTAAGGAATCTTCCACTTTAAATTGCTTTCCCTCTACAACATAGCGCTGTAACTCTTCTAGGGTTATATACTGACTTGTTTCAGTATCATAAAGCCGACGATTTTTGTATTTTTTTATTAATCGAGTCATAGTTTTCTCTTTATATTAGGTGAGGGTAAAAATATCACCCTATTCTTCATCGCCATTTAAGTTTAAGGTTCAGCCTGAGGGTTCCTGCGGATAGACCGTTGGATACAAACAACAATAATTCCTTAACTGAATAGAGATGAACCTATTACTTCTCCTGAAACAGGAAGAAGTCTTTATTATAAGGAAGATAGCATTTAATACATGTGGAGACCACCGTTGACGCTCAGATTAGCTCCGGTAATATATCGACTCTTTTCACTAATTAGAAATTCTACAGCCCAAGCAATTTCTTGAGTTTGTGCTAAACGTTTAGCAGGAATTTGCGCAATGATTCCTTCTAAAATATCTGGACGAATACCTTTCATTAATCGAGTATCTACATAACCTGGAGAAAGACTGTTCACAGTGATGTTTTTACTCATTAGCTCTTGCGCCAAACTCTTAGTAAAACCATAAACTCCTGCTTTGGATGCGGCATAGTTTACTTGCGAAAATTGTCCTTTTTGAGCATTCACCGAAGAAACATTCACGATCCGACCGGACTCATGCTCTTTCATGTTTTCCACTACATGGCGAGTTACATTAAACATACCATCGAGGTTCACAGTTAATACTTCATCCCATTGCTGCTTGGTCATTTTTGTAAATACAGCATCCCGAGTAATTCCTGCATTATTAATTAACGCATCAATATTACCGTACTCTTCAATAATGGAAGAAATAACCTTTCCGCATTGCTCATAATCGGTTACGTCCATATGACGAAAATAGATATTCTTATGACCTTCATCTACTCGTTCTTTTTTCCATGCTTTTCCTTCATCCTCAGAAATTAAATCAAGAGCAAAAATATGTTTGTAAGAGGAGTTCAATTCTTTCGCGATTGCAGTGCCGATATCGCCAGTACCACCAGTAATCAATACAATATTATTATGTTGCATATGGTTCTCTATGAGTTAGAAAGTTGTGAGAATTAATGAAAAAATGACTTTACTGCCCAAGAGTCACCCTCCTGGGCTAAACTTTACATATACTGTCCGCCATTAATATCTAAGTTCGCACCAGTAATAAATCCACTTTCCGAAGATGCTAAAAAAGCCACCGCATCAGCGATCTCTTTTGGATACCCTAAACGGCCAACAGGAATATTTGAGATAATTGATTTAAGTACTTCTTCTTTCACAGAAGCAAGCATAGGAGTTTCGATATAACCAGGAGAAACCGTATTCACAGTGATGCCTTTATTCGCTACTTCCAAGGCAAGACTTTTAGTAAACCCATAGAGCGCAGACTTGGTCGAAGCATAATTACATTGGCCAAATTGACCTTTTCGTCCATTAATTGAAGAAATGCTAATAATCCGACCATAACCTTTATCGAGCATTACAGGGATTGTATTGCGAGTCATATTAAATACGCTGGTTAGATTGGCATCAATCACACATTGCCATTGCTCGGGAGTCATTTTTCGTAAACTACAATCTTGAGTAACCCCGGCATTATTAACTAGAACGTCAACTCGGCCATAACGCTCCATGACTAAAGCCAATATTTTTTCACAATCTGCAAATTGTGCGATATCACCGTAAACGATATCTATATCATAACCGAGCTTTTTTTGTTCCTCTTGCCATTGTTTCGCTTCTTCATGCTTTCCATGTTTGAAATAACACGCAACAACCTGAAAATCGGCAGCTAAACGTTGACAAATGGCTGTCCCTATACCACCCGTACCACCAGTAACTAATGCTACACCTTTCATCATAACCACTCCCTGTTATTACGAGATTAAAATACTACTATAGACAATCAAAATGAAAAAACAAATAGAATTACCATTTCTCACCCTGTCCTTTCACTTTCATGAAAAGACAGGGGAGAAATATATAAAAATTATCTATATACAGGAACATATCCTTTGATCTGTTGCGCAAATTGTCTCAATACATCAAGACCTGATTCTTCAGCTTGACGACACCATTGCTGTAGTGCCTCAATAAGTTCTTTTTGGGTAGAGGCCGTCTTCAACCAAATACCTTGCAATGATTGCTTGTAAGCATAAACAATACGCAATTGTTCACGAGCTTCTAACAAATGAGACAAACGGATTTTTGCTTTATTACTTAAAAGACAATTTTCACGTCGTAATAGACTTCCAGCACGCGCAAAAAGTTTCTTTTCTTCTTTGCTCTCTAGGTTGTTATATTTTTCTTGTTTCAGTATGGGTCTAATCACAATTTTATAATAATTAGACATCACTTGAAAACGATTCGAGATCACGGCTTTAACCGTATCTAAATCGACTTGCAGCTTACCTTTTTCCATAGCCAGTTTTGGTGGTAATTTTTTAACTTTGGCAAGGCCTAAAAAGGAAAGAATACGAATGTACATCCAGCCAATATCAAATTCCCACCATTTAACCGAGAACTTTGCAGAAGAAGCAAAAGTATGATGGTTATTATGTAATTCTTCTCCACCTATCCAAAAACCCCAGGGGAAAATATTTCTTGCAGCATCTGGACATTCAAAATTTCTATATCCCCAATGGTGACCAATTCCATTAATGACCCCAGCGGCGTGAACAGGTATCCACATCATTTGAATTGCCCAGACCGTAATGCCAGGCACACCAAATAAGAAGAGATCGATGAGTAACATGAGCAAAATTCCCTTGGCAGAATGAGGAGAATAAACTTTTCGCTCAAGCCAATCTGTGGGAGTACCATGAGAGTACTTAGCTACCATTTCTTTATCTTTACGAGCTGTTTTATAAAGTTCAGCTCCTTGCCAAAATACTTTTTTAATGCCAAAAACTACAGGGCTATGAGGATCTCCCTCAACATCTGATGAGGCGTGATGTTTACGATGAATAGCAACCCAATCTGCGGTAACCATTCCAGTTGTTAACCACAACCATAAACGGAAAAAATGACTGACAATAGGATGCAATGTCATCGCCCGATGCGTTTGATTTCGATGAAGATATAGCGTTACTGCTGCGATAGTAATTTGCGTCATAACCAACGTTGCAATCACATATCCCCAAAAAGACAGGTTTAAATAACCAAAAACCATAATAGCTCCACTTTAAATGCAAAATGCAAAATGCAAATTAAGAAAAAACTCATCCTTTAGTTTGGGTACCCAAATAAGAATTCCAGAAAATCCTTATATCATATTAAGGATAACACAATTTTACTCTTTACGTTGCAACATTTCATTATGTAGCCGATAATTAATAGATAATAATATAGGAATTATGTTATGAATGATAAATTTTCCTTAGGAAAAATTTTTGAGAATATAGTGCCCTTCTTAATTGCAGGGGTTGCTATTGCACTATTCTTTGGACTGCTGTTTATGTTTTCCTATGTTTTGATTTGGGGTCTTCTTATTGGGGGCATTCTCTGGATAATCGCAACCATAAAACAGTATCTATTTCCAAACAACCCGGCTAAAACAGAAATAACTACAAAAAATCAGGGCCGAGTCATTGACCATGACGATCAAAAATAATGCCTGAGTTACCTGAGGTTGAAACTACAAAAGAAGGAATAAAATCCCATCTCGAAGGACAAACAATCCAAGAGGTTACGGTGCGTAATTCTAAACTTCGCATCCCTGTTCCTCCTAATTTGGATCAATTGTGTGCTGGCAAAAAAATAGTCGCAGTTTTTCGTAGGGCAAAATACATTCTGATCCAGCTCTCAAAAGGATATCTATTAATCCATCTCGGAATGTCAGGACATTTACGCATAGTCGAGGCTAAGAGTGAACCAGAAAAACACGATCACATCCTGTTAACGTTGACCAATGGCTGTATGCTTCGCTTCTGTGATCCTAGGCGTTTTGGTTTGTTTCTTTATATTGATGAAAATCCGTACCAACATCCACTATTTGCTCATTTAGGCCCTGAACCTCTTTCTAATGAATTTAATGGGCATTACTTAGTTCAAAGGGCAAAAAATAAAAATAAACCCATCAAATCATTGATTATGGATAATGAAATTGTAGTAGGTGTCGGAAATATTTATGCTACTGAAAGTCTATTTTTAGCTAATATTCATCCAGCTACTCCAGCGAAAATGCTCTCTGAATTAAGATGTCAGGTACTTACAAAACAGATTAAAGAAGTACTCAAACAGGCAATATTATGCGGTGGAACTACGCTGCGTGACTTTTATGCTTTTGATGGCAAACCAGGTTACTTCAGTATGTCCCTCAAAGTGTATGGTCGAAAAAATCAACCTTGCTTGCTTTGTCAACACCCTATCAAGTCCCTCTTGATTGCTGGCCGTAATTCTTTTTTTTGCCCCAATTGCCAAAATTAATTTCAGCAGTTACGCAGCAACAAAGACAACAATGCATCTAAAATACGTCTTTACCCTGCTCATCTTATAACTCAATTGCTCAATACTTGATTTTAAATTAACATACAATTGCTTAATTTTATTAAGGTTTTGTATGTTGCGTTTAAAATTAGCAAGACATATCGTCCGAAAATACCAAGAAAACGGGAGAATTCACCTTCCTGACTTCGTTATCTACGATTTCGATGAAGATGAATACCAGACGTTTTGGCGAGAAGTTACATTGTATCCGCGGCAAAGATTATACACCGATGGAATCGATATTTTTCGTGTTAGTTGGTTTCGTACAATTTTTGAATCATTTAAAGGTTGGTTAGGCTTTGAAAATCATTGCCATCCTAATCGAATAGAAATGACTTTAGCCAAAATCGCCTATACTGGCTATATAAAAGGTTTTAAAGCTAAGGAGTTGAATAAAAGCAGCGATGGATTCCCAATCTCTAAACGTTTCATAAAATTAACCCACTCACCCAGAACCAATCACACCTCTAAAGAACTGCAACGAATATTAATGAGTCATTTTCTCACTCACTCCCATAGTTTTCCAGAATTCAATGCATCCATTCGTGTAGGGTACCCTTTTGGACAAACCTTAATACAAGAATATTTGGCTTATTTAGTTCCCTCCATCGATCCTCAAGACTACCAAATAATAAAAGATGCAATCAGCCAAATTCATTACTACGGACAATCCGTCAACAAAGCAAATTGTTTTCAATCCAGTCTCTTTGCTGAAGCCTATGCCCAACATTTGGCTGCCCAACAACAATACCACGAAGCATTAGCATGGTCTCCCGAAGTCAAACATAAGTTTAAAAAACCTTTTATCGATTATTATTTAACTCAGGAGCAATTTGATCCCCAAGCCTTAAAACTTGCAGTTGAGCTTATCGCTGCATTATTTTTATCACTCAATATGAGCGATCAGGAACAAGCTGTTGATTACATCAAAGCTAATTTTGACAACGAAGAACAAGCAGTTTATTTGATACCCTATCCCCAATTACGCATCCAAGTCGCTAAATCTTATATAAACGATGCTAAAAGGGAAAAAAGTAAATGGGGGATAACCAAACTACTTATTGGTAATCAAACTCTCGAGTGTTTAGCCCAAGCCGTCCGACTTGAACCCCAGATTCTTGATCAAGAGGATTCAATGCAGGATATCACAATAAAAGAAGAATGGATTTTACATCAATTTGACTCTGCCATTGAAAACAAACGGTTTCAAGACGCAGATACTTTGTATACAAGTCATCCTAATTTCAAATTTAATAAACACGGGCTTGAGCGCTTACGAGAACATTATTGCACTCAATTTAATGCCAATGAATCTCGAGTAAAAGAACTCTTGCTCAGTCAAAAAACTGAAGCAGCACAAATTGCTGCAGAGCAAATCATCCTCGCGTCAAAGATAGTACGTATCAAACCTCATGATTTTCTTCTCATGGAGGCAAGCATGACTTATGCATCGACTATTTTGATAATTGATGAACTCATACACTCGGCTAAAGACGCCGATCGAGCTCAATTGAATAAAGCACAATATCAACTTAATGAATACTTATTCCTTAATAGCAATAGTGCGTTAACTCAACTTTATAATAAATTATTACTGCGTAAGATTGATTGTTTGATTGCACGACTTGCAGTTCCCATTGATTATAACGATCATTTAAGCACTCGAACCCTATTCCTTAAAGAACACATCGACGAAGTAGAAGAATTGAAAAAGGAGCTTCGAGCTTTCATTGCTTTTAATGAGTCCAAATCAAAAGAGATGCGCCAAACTCTGGCAAAAATGTATTATTTATTGGCTGATGTCCTTGTTTATTTCGAGGAAAAGAAACAAGAGGCGATTCCTTACTTTAAGAAAGCGAAGGAATTTATGCCTGAAAATCTCTATTATAACCTCCGTTACCTTGAGATCATTGAAGACGAACGAAAGCATGAAGCAAGAGAAAAAATAGGAGCTATTGGTCATTTACATGAAGTGCATTACCGTAATTACATGCTCGAACGTTGGGGTGAGGACAAAATCATGTCCTCTGGTTTTGACATACATATGGTTCCCCCAAACGAATCCTTTTTCAACTCTTTAGGAAGGGCAATAGGATTTTTCTAAATTAGATCGCGACCAGGGATACATGCCGAGATTATATTCTTACCAAAAACTCTCTGGGCAATTGTACCAACTTGCGCTATATTACCGCGAATTTACTTAACCCTAACGCTAATGAAAATAAATCAATTCCGAACTGCTTGGATTCTTTGTAAGATCATATTTTACACAGCAGTAACCAGCACACGCTGTCTTTCTAAATATTTTTTTAGCACTCTCAACCGAAAGTGGACGGATAAAGCATTACACCATTGGATTGATCAACTGCTGAATGCAGTACAAGTAGAGTATAAAGTGATTAACCCTTTTAATACTCATCCCCAAGCAGGAAAGGCGACCATTATTATGTGCAATCATTCCAGTGCTTATGATATTCCTCTCGCATTTAAAGCTTTTCCAAATAACTCCATTCGCATGCTATCCAAAAAAGAACTCGCAAAAATTCCTTTAATGGGACAAGCAATGAAAGCGGCAGAGTTTCCCTTTATTGATCGAAAAAATAGATATCAAGCCATAAAGGACTTAGCATTTGCTAAGCAATTAATGGAAAGTGGAATTGTTATGTGGATAGCTCCGGAAGGAACTCGCTCCAAAGATGGAACACTCGGTTCATTTAAAAAGGGAGGATTTATCACCGCAATTCAGTCCAAGGCAACCATTATTCCTATAGGGATACGGGGTGCTAATAATATTTTACCCGCACGTACGTTTAATTTTCATCTAAAACAAAAAGCAGAAATCCATATAGGCAAGGCAATTGATGCATCACAATTTACACTTGAGAACAAAGAAAAACTAATTCATCAGACTTTTGAAGTCATCAAAGAACTGGTGGGAGAAAATACGTCTCCTTAATTGCCACACAAACTAGAACCTTACTCCATATCCACTCGGTGTATTGACTATGGATGCTGCCAATCCTATTGCCCTCGGATCCGATGCCGCAGTTAAGATATTGGTTTGTTTATCCCAAGTAATTGCTTGCATATCACCATAATTTCGGCCTAACTGCATCAGATTATACCCCATAGCTTTTAAAGCTTGTTGAATTGATGGAGGCAAAGCATCGGGTTCAATCTGTACCACATCGGGCAAATACTGATGATGAAAACGCATTGCTGATACCATACTAATTGCCCCGTACGTGTCATAAAATACCAATGATGCGATTAACACCATGGTAGGAATACGACTACCGCCCGGAGTTCCTAAAATTGCCACACGATCGGGTAGTTCAAGAAAAGTGGGCGTCATACTGGATAAGGGCCTTTTTCCAGGTGCGATCGCATTTTGATCTGCTCCAACAATACCAAAAACATTTTCTTGGCCCACTTTGCTTGAGAAATCATCCATCTCGTCATTCAATAAAACCCCCGTGCCCTCAGCGACAACACTGGAACCAAAAATAAAATTTATGGACAGAGTCGCTGCAACACGATTGCCTTCAGTATCAATAATGGAGAAATGAGTTGTGTGTGTAAGACTTTTTTGTTCTCCTTGATGATTTTTGGTTTGTCCTTGCAAAATAGAACTAGGTATTGCCTTATTAGGTGGAATTAATGTACTCAACTGCTTGGCGTTTTCTGCAGAAAGTAACTTTTCGACAGGAATAGTGACAAAGTCAGGATCCCCTAGAAACCGTTCACGTTGCCAATAGGCAAGACGCATAGACTCTACTAGGTAATGAACCCATTGAACTTTTGAAAATGATGCGAGGGAATAGTGAGACAATATATTCAACATAGTCAATAGTGCTACTCCTCCTGCTGAAGGTGGGGGGGCAGTAACAATGAGCATATTATGATAGGCTCCTATCAAAGGCTCTCTGACCTTAATACGATATTTAGACAAATCCTCGAGCGTCCAGATACCTCCCGCAGCATTCACCCCCCTCACCAATCGATCTGCGACTTCTCCAGCATAAAATCCTTGCTCTCCTTTTTCTGCAATGAGTTTTAAGGTATTCGCCAAATCGGTTTGAATTAACCGTTCTCCAATGCGATAGGGACGCCCCTTATTCAAGAAAATCTTAGCAGTGGATGGATATTTTTTGATTTGTGCTAATCGATCTTCATTGCTTAAAAACGAACTTAATTGTTTATCAACCAAAAAACCTTCTTGTGCTATTCTAATGGCCGGCGCCAATGATTTTGCTAAGGGTAATCGCCCATATTTTTTTGCAATATAGATCAATGCAGCTGGTTCTCCTGGAATTGCGGCTGCTAAACCTCCATTTAAGGATAATCCCGGGATTACACTACCATCCGGTGCTAAATACATGTCTTTTTTCGCAGCCAGTGGTGCAGTTTCTCGTCCATCAATAAAGATGTTTTTATGCTGATCTTCTTGATGTAGAAGCCAAAAGCCCCCTCCCCCAAGACCAGAATGATAGGGTTCAACGACGGCTAATACCGCAGAAACGGCAACAGCTGCATCAAAAGCATTTCCACCACTGGCTAAAATCTCAAGTCCTGCATTAGTTGCCAATGGATTTGCACTGGCGATTGCATATCCTGGTGGAAGAATATTATTTGGTTTGGCAAAAGTATTTGAAAAAAAAATCAATAAATTAATGCTAATTGTAATTAGGGAAAATATTTTAAATACTAGCTGACGTTCCATGCTCATCCTGTCTCTTTTGGAGTTCCCTTACGACACAAGAAGGAACGAACTGAGAGATATCTCCATTTAAAATCGCAATTTCACGAACCAGAGTAGAAGAAATATACATAAAATTTTCTGAGGGTGTTAAAAAGATTGTTTCTATTTGCTTGGATAATTTTCGATTCATGCCGGCCAATTGGAACTCATATTCAAAATCAGAAACTGCCCGTAAACCGCGTAAAATAATTCCAGCCTTCTGTTCTAATACAAAATCAATTAAAAGATTATCAAATCCAACTACATGAACTCCGGGTAAATCTGCAACCGCTTCTTCTACGAGCTGTATCCTCGTTTCCAATGGTAAAAAAGGCCGTTTTGCTTTATTGCTTGCCACAGCAACAATCGTGTCAGGGAAAATCTTAGTAGCTCTACGAATAATATCCACATGCCCATTGGTAACTGGATCAAACGTACCAGGATAAATTGCTTTTAATTTCATATTAATTAAGACTGATTGCATATGCGATAAGTCTAGCGTATTGTTAATTGAAAAACTACAAAAATGGACTTGAGGTGAAAAATGAACAATGTGAAACTATTTATAATAATACCCTTCTTCTTGCTAACTGCCTGTGCTCCTCCCAGACCTGCTGCAGAATTGCCTGAAAACAAAACGATGCCTGTAGAACAACGTAAAGCTAAAACAGAAACGGTCTCCTCCTGGGAAATTCGTGGTGCTATGGCTGCAAAGAGTAAAAGCAAAGGTTGGTCCGCTACTATGAATTGGAAACAAAGCGGCCCTAGTGCTTACCAAATTCGTCTCATGGGTCCTTTAGGTGGGGGAACGGTTCTTATTGATAAAAAAGGTGATACCGTCACATTCCAAGATGGACCTAAAAAAATAACGTCACACAATGCCGATGAACTATTAGTTGAACAAACTGGAATTAGGCTTCCGGTAAATAATCTTTATTATTGGGTAAGAGGGCTTCCAGCTCCAGGCCCAGTCCAGGCGGAGCATCGTGATGACTACAATCACCTGGTCGAATTAAAACAAAATGGCTATACGATTAATTTCACCAAATACACTTCGGTTAAAGGAGTTGATCTGCCAAGCATGATTCGCCTTGAAGGCAACGGAGTAATGATCAAAGTAGTGATTCAGAACTGGACCGTATAAATCCAGTCTGCATGTTTGAATTTTTGCCGAGCGAAGTTTAGGGATTTTCTTCCTAAATTTCGCTTTACTTGTTCAAGTACATATGACAATCTAGCAGCAATGTCAACTCTTACACTCACTTAAAAATAGAAAAAATTATTGCTTTCAAAGTTGACATGTTCCCAAAACCACTGCAAAATACGCAACACATTTGCAGGGATGAGCGCAATTTTATAACGGATGATTGTAAGAATCTGCAAATTTTAGGGGTGTCGCCAAGCGGTAAGGCACAGGGTTTTGATCCCTGCATACCTAGGTTCGAATCCTAGCACCCCTGCCACATTCTTGTTGATTCAAGTAAACAGACAGCAGAAGATAACCTGGAAGGATGCGTCTTGTAATGCTCAAATAATAATAATATCTTTTTGGCTGTCTTCTGCTATGTGTTTAAGTTAAGTGATTAACCTAAATCTAAGGCTTTTTACACATGTCCACAATGATGATTTTTGCCGGAAATGCAAATCCGGAATTAGCTCAACAAATTTCTTCTCATTTGAAAATACCTATTGGCAAAGCGACTGTCGGTACGTTTAGCGATGGGGAAACCATGATCGAGATTCTAGAAAATGTCCGAGGAAGAGACGTTTTTATAATCCAATCAACCTGTGCTCCAGCAAATAATAATCTGATGGAACTCCTTACAATGGCTGATGCGCTAAGAAGATCTTCTGCGTCCCGTATCACGGCAGTAGTTCCTTATTTCGGTTACGCACGTCAAGATCGCAGGGTTCGCTCTGCACGCGTGCCGATTACAGCTAAAGTTGTTGCTGATATGATGGCATCAGTAGGTATCTGTAGAGTTCTTACTGTAGATCTCCACGCAGATCAAATACAGGGCTTTTTCTATATGCCAGTCGACAACGTTTATGCGACTCCGATACTTCTCGAAGATATACAAGACCAGAATCTAGAAAATATGATGGTTGTCTCTCCTGATGTTGGGGGTGTTGTTAGAGCCCGTGCGGTTGCAAAACGACTTGACCATGCGGACTTATGTATCATCGATAAACGTCGTAGTGGTCCCAATAAATCCGAGGTAATGCACATCATTGGCGAGCCAAAAAATAAAAACTGCATTATTGTTGATGACATTGTAGATACCGCAGGAACTCTTTGCTCCGCAGCACATGAACTTAAGAAAAATGGCGCCCATAGCGTAAGAGCCTATATTACTCACCCTGTTTTATCTGGCCCTGCAGTCAATAATATTAAAAATTCCGGACTTGATGAAATTGTAGTAACGGATACTATTCCTTTGTCTGACGAAGCACGTCAATGTAAAAAAATTCGGGTTGTAAGTTTATCTGATATGCTGGCTCAGGCAATTAAACGAGTCAACATCGAAGAGTCCGTAAGTTCCATGTTCGCTGAATAAACATAAAATATTCCTAAGGCCTATACCGGTCTAACCTGTTTGCTTGCAAACAGGTTCTCTCAACTCCGCATCAATCTTAGCTGCAGATTGTGGTTCCTTTTGGCATTTCTTCACCGATTTCCCGCGAAATTCATTTTAGGATAGAAATTATTGATCCCGCGGACAAGCCGCGGAAATAGGAGGATTGATTATCTTTTAGAACCCTGCTGCAAGGAGGGCTGGATTCGTTTCAGCGCTCTTAGAAGACTGATGAACGTTTGAACCTGAGAGGGTTTTTTGAGCAACGTAGCCCTACATCAGCACCCAAGCTCCGAACTGCTTTTCATTCAAGATACGCCAGAATAACGCTCAGTCTAAGGGCTTAACACTTACGAAATTCAACTGCTAGCAGTCAGGAACGACATTAACGACTCTTCGCAACGTCCAAATGGAACATACTTGCACTGTCGCTAATTAGAATAACTTGTTAACATTTAGATTATAAAAAAGGAGCTCCCAGCTCCCCTTTTACTACATATTTGAGTTAGTCGCGCGTACCAACATATTTATCATCGAAATATCGACGTAGTTTAGTTCTCAAAGTTCCACGACTAATCCCCAGCATAATTGCTGCTCGAGACTGATTGTATTTACAATGTTCCATTACGGCACGGAACAATGGTGTTTCAATCTCTTCAAGTACAAATTGGTATAAGTCAACAGGATCAGTTCCCTTAAGCTCTGAAAAATATTTTTGCACTGAAAGAGTTACGCTTTCGGCTAGAGAAGCGGTGTTATCCACTACTTCATTACTGATTGTTGTCATTATTATTAGCTCCTCCTTTTAAAAACAGTATATTACCGAAACAAGCCCATGGAGACAAGGGCAGAACAGAAAAAACTGTATTAAAAATCAATGTATAATGTTCAATTTAAACTCAAAAAGTTCTTATAAGGAGTAGGTTGTTTTATACGATCTACTCCTTACAAAATTACTTCAGTCGAATCCTAGAATTTCATCATCGAAGGATCGTAAGGTTTGCCATTTATTGTGAATTTACCTTGGTCCAAACTCACTTCAATTACATAATCAGTACCTTGAACTGTAATGAGCCCAGTTTGCTGCAATGCGGTTAGTTGTTTATTCGTTTGCATTTCAGCTAATTGCTCAGGGGTTAGAGCGGGCTGAGCTGTTTGGCCTCCAGCTTGATTTGCTTGGAGTTGCTGGGTTAAGGTTTGTTGTAGATCAGGTTTTTTGGAAATTTGTTGCATTACCGATTGCTTCATAACTGCTTTTACAGCCTCTGAAGGGATTTGCAACTTCGCTTTACCTTGAATCTTTTGCATCATTTCAAATGGATTAGCATTTTCACCTTTAGGCAAAGTTACATAAAGATTGCCTTCAATCTGTCCTTGAGGAATCTTAAGGCTAAGCTTAGAAATTTCAAACTCGGCACCCTTGTTAAATAATTTGGGCAGCTCGGGAAGAAGAGCAAGCATGGCTTGTTGGCGTTGAATATCATTACCATTTTGCATAGCGGTAGTTTGTTGGTTAATTTTAGCCAACACATCTGCGTCAAGATTTCTTAAAGCAACATCCAATTCTCCGGGACCATAATTTTGTCCGTTTGCTAATACTGATTTTATAGCCAAGTTAAAATGAGTATTAAACAGATGTTGTTCAATATCGCTATCTGACTTGATGATAAGATCGTTCAAAGCAAACATTTTTTGATCTTTTACAAAAACATTAAATGAAGGAAGAGAGAAATTTGCATCCCCCAAATACAAGCCGGCAGGTGTTTCATGTAAATCATAATCACTGGATACTTGATTTAAACTAATTCGGGTATCGTCTTTAATTGCATTTAAACCCTCTAAGACAATTTTACCCGCAACTTTACTCATTCCTGAAGACATGGTGGTTTTTGAATCCATTCCTAACCATTCAAGAGTACCTGAACCATCTTTTGCAATTAATTTAAAATTAGGAACATTGAATTCCACAGTACTTTCATTAAGGTAATTAACAAAAATACTTAAATCTAACTGTGGTTTTACAGAGTTTGGAGTAAATTGAGCTTCGAATTGTTTATTGTATTCTGCAGGAAATGGAAAAATTGCCTCACCATAACCTAATCCAAAACGTAAGCGTTTATTGGAAAAAATAAATGGGCCATGGTGGATGGTTAATGGCATCTCCATATTATAGTCTTGAGCAGGAAGAGTTTTAGATTGTCCATTTTCATCTTGAACTACACGCTCGGGAATATGCAGACGCCATTTAATTTGGGCTTCAGAGCTAAATAATCCTTTATTGTACTGTTGGATTTCAGCATATAATCCATTAGATTGGTCAATTACTTGTATATTCTTTCTGATTGTTCGTTCAGTAAGAACGCCCATACCATAATACCCGCCTAGAATTAGAACGGCCAGGATAATGACTAATCCTGTAAATTTTTTCATTCTCTTCTCCATGTTATTAATTCGCATGCAAAAACTGCAGCTGAAAGTATAACAGCAAATAACATCAGAGTGCGATAAGCTTATAAAAAAACAGTGTTAACTATTTTCTGCTTAATCAATAAAAATTTCAGGCACTTAGGAATGACTTGTTGGCTTACAATACGTTTCCTTCACGGTAAATGCCAACACGAGTGCGATTATGGAGCAAAGCGGTAGCAACTTCAAACCTGCTTGGAAATCAGAAAGTAATAGCGTTTCGACATTATAAGAACGAGCACCAGATACCATATCGACCAATCGGCCCACTAAAGGCTGTAATGACGCCCCAACAAAAATGGATATCATGTTAGTAAATGCAATAGAAGTTCCTATCACGTTTCTATCATGGATTTCGGTGGAAACGGCGTAGGCAATAGCGACACCTGTATTGGTCAATCCGAAAAGAAAGAAGAGTAAATAAGCTGAGTTTTGACTTAAAGTTGGGCTGAATACATATAAGGAAGTAAAAATAACACCGAATAATGCAGAGAGGATCATTAATGGTTTACGACGTCCCATCTTATCGGAAAGCCAACCTGATAAAGGACCACTAATACCCCATCCGATAAAAATTAATCCTGTAGCAAAAGCAGCGGCATGTGCACCTAATCCCCTACCAAATTGTAGATAGGCAGGACCGATTGCCTCGCCAATAACAGCAGTTGGGCCAAATAAAAATCCAGCATATAACGCATTCAGCCAAGTTTGTCTGCATGACAATATAATTTTTAAACTTTGAAGAATACTAAGCTGATTTATAGAGCGAACCTCACTTCGATGTTCACCCGGTTTATCTTGTACAAATTGATACAATAAAGCTGCTAGAGCAATGAACAGAAAAGCAATAATCAACATACTGTGGCGCCATCCCACATTAGTGACTAAAAATGAAACTGGAGCCTCTCCAGCTGCTGCACCCAGCATTCCTAAAGCCTGGGTTAAACCTGCAAGCAACCCCAGCATTGTGGGAGGAAACCAAGATGTTGCCAATCTGAGAGAACAAACAAAAGCAAAAGCGGCACTAAACCCTATAAGCATCCTACCTATTGAGCCCATGAATAGGCTATCCGCAAGACCAAACACACAACATCCAAAAGCGGTAACCAATGACATCACAGTGAGTAGCCAACGTATACTTAAACGATCTACAGTAAGTCCTACTGGAATCTGCATGAGGATGTAAGGAATATAAAATGAGGCAGTTAAAATACCAAATCCTGCTTCATTGATTCCGAAATCAATTTGTAAGTAGCGATGCATTACTCCAGGGGCAACACGAGCCATATAATCAGAAAAATAGAATGCAGCAGCTAATCCCCATACTAACCAGGCAAATCCTAAATAATTTTTACCGGTATAAATTTCTACTCTTGACTCATGTATTTTGTTCATAAACTCTCTACGCTAATAAGATCCTAATTGGCTTTGAAGGGTTACAACGCACACATCAAAAAACAATCCCAGGATAAAGATTGTCAGCATTTCATTGATCGACTCAATTTTATATTGCTAGGAGTATAAAAATGAAAAAAACTAAAAATATTTATCCAAAAAATGAGCAATAAATCTGTAAAACAAAACCTACATTATACTGCTGTTGTCATTTATTTCAACACATAGTTTGATTTCATTTTCATAGGTACAGAAAATGGTTATAATTAGGTTGTTTAATTTTAAGGTATAAAATATACCTGATATTGCTATATGTACATTACTTTGGGTTATTTTTAAACCAAAATGCTATCATATCGCTCAACATTCACTACTAAGGCTAAAAATGAACGCTCTTAACCTTGCAATTAAAGAAGCTCTTGATGCAGCTGGAACTACTAAAGAAGCAAATAAAGCTTATCTTGAATTTATCAAGGCTAACTTCATCATCCCTGTAGAACAAAGTTTAAATGACGAGCAGCCCAGGGTTTTATTTCTACAAGAGCAAGGCCATATCTTCCTTCCTGTGTTCACGGATATGAGCTATCTTGATGCGTGGGCAGTAGATATTGCACATGAAATCCATTTGCTAAAATTATCTGGCGTCGACTTGCTTAAGGGGCTTGGTGATCAGGTGACCCTATGTCTGAACATAGGTACTGAATTTTATAAGGAATTTAATCCATCTGAAATCGCACGAATGCGATCAATGGTTCTCAAACTTTTCAAAAATTAGATCTAACTTGGACAACCACTTCATCCAAAGGTGGTAACGACGAGAGATCTTCTGTCTTGCTCGGCAGTCAGAGAAGATCCCTCATATATATATATATAATTTATGCAACCAACTCAAACAATTGATATCCAACGATTGCAGAAGCCGCTATTGCACCGCTAATTTCAATCACTAATGATAAAAAGCCATGCTTATGACCATACTCTTTATCATTCGCAGCTACTTCTTCGTTTACGGTCAGCTCTTCATTTTCTAAGGCATTCAACTCAAATAAAGGTTCTTCGCCCTCCATTGCATCCCACCATCCTTCTAACCAGTGTTCTGCTTGTTGGGTTCCTTCACGAAATGGATTATCCTCTTCAGCTACATCTGCCAGCGCACATTCGTATCCAAATGCGTAACTGTCTTCATAGCTTGGATGTTCAACATTAAAACGTAATTTAATATGTGGTAGTAAGGCTGTTATGTCGTTCATGGTTATACCCTCTATTTATTCGCACAGTATTTCCTATAATACTGTTAATAATTTCTACACTTAAGACAATTTTACGACTTTCTATTAACGCTTATTTACCAAATAAAAACATTTACTAATTCTTGACAAATTTTCTTTTAGCATGAAAAAAATAACTTCAGAATCAATTTGAGTTTTATAATGCTATATTATATTAAGCAATAATCAGGCCAAGTTTTTTTTGTATCTTTAAAAAACAGAAAAAATAGAGTAAGTACAAAAAGAAGGATAAAATGTAAATTTGTGGCAGAACTTACCTTTTTGCCGGCAAATTTTGCCGCTAGTACATGTTATTACTATGGTGCTAAACGATGAAACGTCCAGTGTCCATTTTTTAGAGAATAATGAATTCTATCGTGCAAACGATTATCTCGTCCTTGCCAAAATTCGATTTCATCAGGAATAACCTTGTAACCTCCCCAAAATGTGGGTCGTAACACAGGTTCTTGCCCATGCTTTTGAATTAACTCATTTAGAGCGTTCTCCAAAACTTCTCTTCCCGCAACCTCATGACTTTGTGGGGAAACAAGAGCACTGAATTGGCTTTTTATGGGTCTTGTTGAAAAATAAAGATCTGATTGTTCTTTATCAATTGGTTTGATTTGTCCACGAATACGTACTTGTCTAGCCATTTGTGGCCAGTAAAAATTAAGTGCTACGTATGGCTTATTTTTAATCTGTTTTGCTTTTTTACTTTGATAATTTGTATAAAAAACAAAACTCCCACCTTCCAAACCTTTTAATAACACGACTCGAGAATCGGGTAAACCTTGATCATCTACTGTGGAGAGCACCATAGCTGTAGGATCATTTTTTTCATTTTTTAAAACATCTTCAAACCAAAGCTTAAATTGAACAATTGGATCTTCTGGAAGTGATTGCTCATCTAAATTGAGCTCTCCATACTCTCGTCTTATATCCGCAATGCTTCGAAAATTTGTCATGAAGTACCATAAAAATAGGGTTAATGAAATATCAGCATTCTTACTGGTAGGAAGTGAGTACACCTGGGTTAGGAATTTATCTTAACCCAGGCAACATCCAGATAAATTACCAGCCTGTAACTTCGGCAATTGCATCACCTAGATCTGCAGGCGAACGTACAGTTCTCACGCCTGCTGCTTCTAAAGCGGCATATTTTTCTGCTGCAGTCCCTTTGCCACCCGAAATGATTGCACCAGCATGCCCCATACGTTTCCCAGCAGGTGCTGTTACCCCTGCAATATAGGATACTACTGGTTTGCTGACATGCGATTTAATGTATTCAGCAGCTTCTTCTTCTGCAGATCCACCGATCTCCCCTACCATAATAATGGCTTCAGTTTTAGGATCCTGCTCAAATAAAGCTAAAGCATCAATAAAACTGGTTCCTGGAATGGGATCGCCGCCTATACCGATACACGTACTTTGTCCAAAACCTTTATCTGTAGTTTGTTTTACTGCTTCATACGTTAATGTTCCTGAACGTGAAACAATACCTACTTTTCCAGGTAAATGAATAGAACCGGGCATAATTCCAATTTTGCACTCGCCGGGGGTAATAATTCCAGGACAATTGGGTCCAATCAAACGAGCTTGAGTATTATTTTCCAAATACACTTTAACTTGTAACATATCCAGTACGGGAACACCCTCAGTGATACAAACAATTAATTGAATGCCCGCATCAGCCGCTTCTAAAATAGAATCTTTACAAAAGGGCGCCGGAACGTAGATCACGCTCGCTTCCGCTTTGGTTTCTTCCACGGCTTCGCGCATGGTATTAAATACCGGTAAATCTAAATGCTTCTGCCCGCCTTTGCCTGGGGTCACACCACCAACCATACGTGTGCCATAAGCAATCGCTTGTTCTGAATGATAAGTTCCTTGCTTTCCAGTAAACCCCTGACACAATACCTTAGTATTTTTATTAACCAATACACTCATTGTTAACCTCGAAATTTAGTAATTAAGCAACAGCTGCCACAATCTTTTTCGCAGCATCAGTTAAACTGGTTGCAGCAATCACATTCAAATCACTTTTATTTAAAATATCAGCACCTAGTTGTGCATTATTACCCTCAAGACGTACCACCACAGGAATTTTCACATCGACTTCTTTCACTGCGGCTAAAATACCATCGGCAATGAGGTCACAACGAACGATGCCGCCAAAAATATTGACTAAAATGCCTTTGACTTTATCATCAGAAACAATAATTTTCAGTGCCTCACTTACTCGTTCTTTAGTCGCGCCACCACCCACATCAAGGAAGTTAGCGGGTTCACCACCGTGAAGCTTAATCACATCCATGGTCGCCATCGCCAAACCTGCACCGTTCACCATGCAGCCAATCGTTCCATCCAGAGGAATATAGTTTAACTCCCAATCGCTGGCACGATTTTCTCGCTCATCTTCTTGACTGGTATCGCGCATGCTTTTTAATTTAGGTTGACGGTATAACGCGTTGCCATCTATATTAATTTTTCCATCCAAACAAATTAATTGTTCTTGTTTTGTTACTACCAGTGGATTGATTTCTAATAAGCTCAGATCACAATCAACAAACATTTTACCCAAGCCCATCATCAACTGTGTAAATTGCTTTATTTGATCGTCTTTAAGACCTAATTTGAATGCCACCTCGCGACATTGAAATGGCATGACACCAACTAATGGATCCACAATTACTTTAAAAATTTTTTCGGGCGTTTCTTCAGCCACTTTTTCTATTTCTACACCACCTTCCGTAGAAGCCATGAATACGACACGACGTGTAGCACGATCAACAACCGCTCCAAGATATAATTCTCTGCCGATATCACATGTTTCTTCAATTAAAACAGCATTAACCGGTTGTCCATGAGCATCCGTTTGATAAGTAACTAAACGAGTACCTAATAATGCTTTAACTGCTGCAGCTAACTCATCTTTATTTGCTACTAATTTCACACCACCGGCTTTTCCCCTACCCCCAGCGTGGACCTGTGCTTTAACAACCCAACGGGGAGTAGATAACTGTCCGGCAACTTGCATTGCATCATCAACGCTGTAAGCAACTTCACCGTTTGGTACGGGTAAATTATAACTAGCAAATAATTGTTTGGCCTGGTATTCATGTAAATTCATTGCGATTACCTTTCTAAAAAGCAAAATCCGTCACTAGCATAAGTGTTCATTTATGCATATATCCTGGAACGAATAATAAGATCAATTGCAGGATATACTAAGATAAACTTAAAACCTCTGGGTTCCAGCTACGCCTTCCCCCAGATACATTTATGCGTCAATGCGAATTTCACTGTTACATTTCATTAAACATTAAGCAAAAGACGAGCAGGATCTTCCAATAACTCTTTCACACTTACCAAAAACTGTACTGAATCTTTACCGTCAATCAATCGATGATCATAAGATAAAGCCACATACATCATAGGACGAATCACTATTTGTCCTTTTTCCACTACAGGTCTATCTTCAATTTTGTGCATTCCCAAAATTCCTGTTTGGGGTGGATTAATGATCGGAGTTGCCAATAAAGAACCAAATACCCCACCATTAGTAATAGTAAAGGTACCTCCTTGCATATCTTCCATGGCTAATTTACCCTCTCTAGCCTTTTTTGCAGCATCGTTGATTGCTAATTCAATATCAGCCATACTCATCTGATCCGCATCACGAATCACCGGTACGACCAGCCCTCTTTCTGTAGATACCGCAATACCTATATCATAAAAGCCATGATAGACCACATCCTGACCATCTATAGAAGCATTCACTGCGGGAAAACGCTTTAATGACTCAACGACTGCTTTGGTGAAAAAAGACATAAATCCAAGTTTTACGCCATGTTTTTTCTCAAAACTGTCTTTATATTGAGCACGCAAATCCATAACGGCTTTCAAATTTATTTCATTAAAAGTCGTCAACATCGCTGCATTGTGTTGTGCTTCTAATAAGCGCTCCGCAATTTTAGCCCTTAACCGTGTCATTGGAACTCGACGTTCTTCACGTAGACCCATAGATGCTTTGGGGGGTTGCTCTTTCCCACTTTCTTTACCGGATGTTTTTTCTCTACTCGACTCTATGTAAGCGAGAACATCTTCTTTCGTAATCCGACCTTCTTTGCCACTGCCTTTTATTTGCCCAGGTTGAAGGTCATGTTCTGCCATTATGCGTCGAACTACAGGACTGGTTGACTTATCTTCTTTTGCACTTACTTCCTCACGTTCAGCCTGTTCATTTTCCTTCAGTGATTCAGCTTTATCTTCTTTCTTCTCGGCTTGAGCCTCAGATCCAGCGCCAGCTTTTATTTTTGCAAGTAATTGGCCAGAACGAACTGTGTCGCCTGTTTGAAACATTATTTCAGCCAGTATTCCATCAGCAGGAGCCGGGACTTCCAAGACGACTTTGTCCGTTTCCAAATCGAGTAAATTCTCATCACGAGTAACTTTATCACCTACTTTTTTATGCCATGCAGCTACAGTTGCATCAGCCACCGATTCAGGCAAAACAGGTACTTTGACTTCAATAGACATGGTTATACCTTCTTATTTTATTAAATTCGTTAACACATTGTAACCTGGGTAAAAAGCAAAGCAGTAATCCAGACTACGATAAACTTACAATCAGTCCAATAAAGCTTGCTCTACTAAAGCTTGTTGTTCTTTTGCATGCAGAGCAGGGCTTCCTGCTGCAGGTGCCGCAGCAAATTCTCTTCCGGCATAATGCAAGGTTTGTTCAGGACGCAAACAATCTATTATATTATGTTGAGAAGAGAACCATACCCCTTGATTCTGCGGCTCTTCCTGACACCAAATAATCTTCTTGGCTTGAGGATATTTATTGAGCTCCGTAGTAAGTGCTTTTTTAGGGAACGGATATAATTGCTCAATTCGCACCAATGCAATATGGTTTAATTCTTTATCACGACGCATTTGCAGCAAATCATAATAAACTTTTCCACAGCACAGTACCACTTTTGTAACTTTTTGTGCATCTATCGCATCAATTTCCGGAATAATAGTGTGAAACTTACCTTTGAATAAATCCTCCAAAGGAGAAACTGCTAGTTTATGACGTAGCAGACTCTTGGGAGTCATAACAATTAATGGCTTACGGAAATTACGGATAACCTGTCTTCTTAATAAATGGAAGATCTGAGCAGGGGTAGTTGGCGTACAAACTTGCATATTGTGCTGAGCGCAAAGTTGCATGTAACGCTCTAGACGGGCAGAAGAGTGCTCAGGGCCTTGTCCTTCATATCCATGAGGCAAGAGCATAACTAAACCACATAGACGACCCCATTTTTGCTCACCAGAACTAATGAATTGATCGATAACCACTTGCGCCCCATTGGCGAAATCACCGAACTGAGCTTCCCAAAGTACCAAGAAATTAGGTGCAGAGGCGGCGAACCCATATTCGAAAGCCAATACGGCTTCTTCAGAAAGCACTGAATCGATTACTGAAAAAGGGCGGTCTAGTTCATTAGTTATTTGTTCTAAAGGTGTAAAGGTTTCTCCAGTTTCAGCATCATGCAATACAGCATGACGATGAGCAAAAGTTCCTCTTCCAGAATCCTGGCCAGATAAACGAACCCCATAACCTTCTTGAACTAAACTAGCGTATGCCATTATCTCAGCATACCCCCAGTTCATTGGTAAATCACCGGCCGTCATTTTATCGCGCTCATTTAATAAGCGTTGAACCACCGGATGTAATGTAAAGCCTTTCGGTAACTCGCTTAAGATTTTAGCTAATTTTTGTAAGTTTTCTTTTTTAATAGTGGTATCTACTTTATCCGTCCATTTTGCATTCAGATAGGGAGTCCAATCTACTGCATACTTTCCTTCATAATCACCATGAACCAGATCGACAACCGCTTTACCCTGATCCAGAGTATCACGATATGCTTCTACTAATTGTTCAGCATCTTTACTGGTTAGTAAACCTTCTTGGGTCAATTGCTCGGCATAGATTTCACGCAGAGGACGCATGGATTTAATTTTACGGTACATCGCAGGTTGAGTTACCGCAGGTTCATCTGCCTCATTGTGCCCGTGGCGTCGATAACATACGAGATCCACTACGACATCTCGTTTAAATTTCATTCTGAAATCAAATGCAAGCTTCGTTGCGAATACGACCGCTTCGGGATCATCACCATTCACATGTAAAACAGGTGCCTGAACCATTTTGGCCACATCAGTACAATATAAAGTAGAGCGTGCATCCAAAGGATTACTGGTAGTAAAGCCTATTTGGTTATTAATAACAATGTGGACTGTACCACCCGTGCTATAACCACGTGCCTGAGAAAAATTAAAGGTTTCCATCACCACGCCCTGACCGGCAAATGCAGCATCCCCATGGATAAGAATAGGAACAACTTTTTCCTTTTTGCCCAGATCGCTACGACGACCTAAACGAGAACGTACCGACCCCTCTACTACAGGTCCAATAATTTCTAAATGTGAGGGGTTAAAAGCCAAAGCCAAATGTACTACTGAACCTGAATTGGTTCTTATATCTGAAGAAAAGCCTAAATGATATTTCACATCCCCAGTACGTTCATATTTTATTTTTCCTTCAAACTCTTGGAACAATTGATTGGGTTCTTTACCCAATACATTCACCAACACATTTAAACGACCTCGATGTGCCATACCGATAACTAACTCTTTAACATTACCTTTACCGGCACACTCAATGATTTCTTTCATCATGGGAATTAATGAATCGCCCCCTTCAAGAGAGAATCGCTTTTGCCCTACATAACGTGTCCCTAAATAACGTTCTAAACCGTCTGCAGCAATTAAGTCTTTTAAAATTTGCATTTTTTTTGCCGCATCTAATTTAAGTCGACCGCGTACCGACTCCATTCGTGCTTGTAGCCATTCTATTTCTTCAGTATTAGAAATATGCATGTATTCAATACCAATACTGCTGCAATACGTTTCGCGCAGCGCTTGATATATTTCGTCCAGAGTCATTTCTGGACCATCAAATGTAGTGCCTGCAAAAAACTTACGATTTCTATCTACATTAGATAAGTGGTGATACTCCAGTTCCAGTGCAGGGACCGGTGTGCGTTCCGTCATTTCCAATGGATCAAGTTTAGCCGCATGATGACCCAATGAGCGATATGCGTTGATCAAGTCGGCAATCCTAAATTGCTGACTGTCTGAGGCTTGGGCTACAGGTATGGTTTTTTTATCTGCATTCTGCAAAAAATAATCACGAATATCTCTATGTGAGAATTCCTTTTCGGTATTCACCTTAGGCAAAGCACTAAATACTGCTCGCCAATCGGATGAAACCGAGCTGGGGTCAGCAAGATAATCTTCATACAGACTATCAACATAAGCCATACTTCCGCCAGATAAATAGGAAGAAGCCCATTTTTTTTGCAGATCGGAACTGCTCATTTTCTTTTCTCCAAAGGGGTATTAATCACTACCACCAGTAAATTGGGTATTCCACTCATCCCCGTGGATAAAACAGCTATCCCCGCAAGTGCGGGGATCATCCTTATACTGGTTTCGAGCACATTTAAGAGGTTCCCCGTCTTACAGGAATTATATTTTTCTATATATGGCTTTTACCAGTACCAATAAACAAGAAAAGTACTATTAGGTTTCTTGTGTCAACATTTGTAGGCGAATCTCGGAAATTGCTTTCGTCGGATTGAGTCCTTTCGGGCAGACATTAGTACAATTCATAATACTTCGACACCGAAACACACTGAATGGATCTTGTAATTTATCCAAACGATGAGCTGTTGCGGTATCACGGCTGTCTGCTAAAAATCGTCTTGCCTGTAATAAACCAGCAGGACCAACAAATTTTTCAGGATTCCACCAGAATGAAGGACACGAACTGGTACAACATGCGCACAAAATACATTCATATAATCCATCAAGTTGAGCGCGTTCCTCTGGTGATTGCAACCGTTCTTGGGCTGGTGGAATCTCATTATTTTGCAAATAAGGCTCGATACGCTCGTATTGCTGATAAAACTGCGTCATATCCACTGCTAAATCACGAATAACTGGAAATCCCGGTAAAGGACGAATAACAATTTTATCAGTATTCAACTGGGACACATGGGTAATACATGCCAAGCCATTTGTCCCATTAATATTCATGCCATCTGAACCGCATACTCCTTCGCGACAAGAACGTCTGTACGTAATTGAGGGATCCTGCTCTGCTTTCAAACGTTCAAGTAACGTAAGTAACATAGGATCACTTTTAACTGGAACCTCCAATTCATAATCTTTCATATAAGGCTTAGCATCCACCTCAGGATTATAGCGATATATTGATAGGGTCAATGTTCTACTATCTGCTGCCATGTAATGTATCCTCTTTAGTAAACGCGTTCTTTTGGCGCAAAAGGCTCGACGTGCTTGGGTGATGTATTCACGGGACGAAAGTCAATCTTCTCACCTTCCTCAAAATATAGCGTATGTTTAATCCAGTTGGCATCATCACGTTTCGGATAATCTTCACGACTATGAGCACCTCGACTTTCCGTACGAACAATTGCAGACTGCGCTGTAGCATATGCAGTTGCCATTAAATTATCTAACTCTAATGCAGTGACTCGCTCCGTATTAAATATCTTGCTTTTGTCTTCTAATTTTGCATGTGCTAAACGTTCCCGCAGAGCCTGAAGACGTTTTAAGCCAGAAGCCATTACTTCACCGGTTCTGAAGACGCCAAAGTCCTCTTGCATTACACGTTGCATTTCATCATGAATCACTGCTGGGCTTTCACCCTCAGTTGAATTGTTCCATCGATTATATCGCTGTAAAGACGGAGCAATATCATCCTCACTAATATAAGTCATCTCAGGTAAATGATTTGATTGCCATAACTCTTCAACATGCAATCCTGCTGCTCGACCAAAAACGACTAAGTCCAGTAATGAATTACCACCTAAACGGTTTGCACCATGTACCGAAACGCACGCGCACTCACCTACGGCATATAAACCTTCTACGATATGTTCTACACCGTTGGTTTTGGTAAGTACTTGCCCATGCATATTTGTAGGGATACCACCCATGCTGTAGTGGCAGGTAGGAACCACTGGAATTGGTTCAACAATTGGATCAACTCCGGCGAATTTCATAGATAACTCACGAATACCAGGTAAGCGTGACTTAATCAGATCGGAACCTAAGTGATCCAATTTTAATTTAACGTGATCCACTCCTTTGGGATCAAAACCTTTACCTGCACGGATCTCGAGAGCCATAGAGCGAGCAACTACATCCCGGGAAGCTAAATCTTTAACTCTCGGTGCATAACGCTCCATAAAACGTTCACCGTCTTTGTTAATCAGATAACCGCCTTCACCTCGACACCCTTCAGTTACCAAAACACCGGCTCCAGCAATTCCGGTAGGATGGAATTGCCACATTTCCATATCTTGTAAGGGGATACCTGCCCTTAATGCCATACCAAAACCATCCCCGGTATTAATAAAGGCATTGGTTGTCGATTGATAAATACGACCTGCGCCACCGGTAGCCAAAATACATACTCGCGATTGGAAAAATACGACTTCACCGGTTTCGATACACATTGCAGTAACACCAGATATATGTCCATGCGAATCTTTAACAAGATCAAGAGCATACCATTCACTAAATACGTGTGTTTTAGCTTTTAAATTTTGTTGATAGAGGGTATGTAATAAAGCATGTCCAGTTCTATCCGCTGCAGCACAAGTACGTGCTGCTTGATCACCACCAAAATTCTTGGATTGACCACCAAACTGGCGTTGATAAATTCTGCCATTATCCATGCGTGAAAAAGGCAATCCCATATGCTCAAGTTCATATACGGCTTCGGGACCTGTTTTACACAGGTATTCAATTGAATCTTGATCGCCAATATAGTCCGCCCCTTTCACGGTATCATACATATGCCAACGCCAATCATCATCGTGCGCATTACCCAATGCACAAGTAATACCTCCTTGGGCAGATACTGTATGTGAACGAGTTGGAAATACTTTAGATAAAAGTGCGACCTTTAAGCCAGAATTTGCCATCTGCAATGCGGCACGCATTCCAGCTCCACCAGCTCCAATTATTACTGCATCAAATGTGTTACGTGCAATTGCCATGCTACTGCCCCCAAAGGATCATTAAGGCCCAGATGAATTGAATCAGGAGCCATAAAAGTACGAACATTTGTACTGATAAACGAAGAGCAGTACACTTCATATAGTCGGTAGTTACAGTCCAAATACCTATCCATGCGTGCAATGAAAGCGCAAACAATGCGATAAGTGATGCAATTCGAACTAATATATTGGAAAAAAGAGCGTGCCATTGTGCAAAACCCAGTTCAGGGTGCAACAACAAAAAACCAATTATAAAAAAGGAATATGCAGCAAAATAAACTGCTGTAACGCGTTGAATCAACCAATCCTTTAACCCATTACCTGTTAAGCTGGTGACATTATTTACCATATCCAGATTCCTAGAAAAATTGACAAAATAATGGCAAGAAAAATGACTAACACAGCAGAACGTCTACCAGCATCAAGATGCTCACCAACCCCTATATCCATCAAAAGATGCCTAATCCCTGCAAGTAAATGGTAAATCATCGAGGCACCAAACGCCCACATAACCATTTTATAAGCGGGATGAGATAGCAAATTTTTCACCTGCGCAAATGTTTCTTCTGATTGCACGGACTGACCAAAGATGTACAGCATAATGGGTAACAGTAAAAATAAAACTACCCCTGAAATCCTATGTAAGATGGACGCTATAGCCATAGGGGGATATTTTAAACTGCCCAAATCCAGATTAACGGGTCTTTTTTTGTTCACTGTGAATTTCTTCCTTAATTAAAAAGTTAATTAAATAGCACAAATGCGAAGTATAGCACTCTGTTTTTATCGTGCAAGATAAGCTCCTGCGTATTCCGAGCAAATTTTAATTTGTCTCCATCTAATTCAAAATAAATTTGTAAATACTATTAGACAGAACTTCGATAGCTGACTTAAATCAAAAAGAATATTTTTACAAATTGTCATTCTCTGATGCAAATAATTAGATTTTGGTGCATTTCGATCTTTTGTTGTGCTTATATCCGATGTGCAAAATAAAAGATCAAGTTATTGTATTGCTAAGGAAACTTTTGTAAAGATGTAAAAAATAATAAGAATATAAAGTGAAGTAATAAAATTCAACTAAAAATAATTAAATAGGCAGTAAAAGCATTAACGATGAGTAGCCTGAATATTCTTATCTTTTTGGACCAGAGCCAGAGGCTTTATGTGGTTGTCTAAATGTTTCTCTGGGCGATTCTGAAGGGTATCCGAACTTTTCTGCATTTTGTTTCACAATTTGTAAGTATCGTTCACCCCATGCGCCTGGATCGAAGTTAGTAACTACAACGTTATAGGGTAAGTTAATAATCGACTCAAACGCTTTTCTTTGAGGAAGCAAATGCCCACCGAAAGCTACCTGAACCTCTGTCTCCTTATCAATGCCGCCTTCTTTTAATCGCTCGACCAAAATATAAATCATTTTTTCTATGGTCATATAAAGCTTATACATTGACATTCCAGCAGAAACTAGCTCTTCGCTTTTAGAAGTAGATAATTTGGATCCCGAATCAAGAATAGGATAGACAAATTCAAGCTCATTTGTACCGGGAATTAGTTCCGCCTTGATCAGTACTGGAGGTACAAGAAGATCGATAGAGGGAGATACAATATACAATTGGAAATCAGCCCAATGCCACCAGATTTGATAAACCCGCTCTACCAAAGTCACAGGATCATTTAAATCCTCTTCCATTTGCAACTTGCGCAAGTCCATGCTGTTATCGATGTTATCAATAAATTCTGAGTTTTCGTCAGCAGTTGGAATATCTGGTTCATCAGCCATTTGCTTACCACATGTAAATCAAACCTATATGAGTATATTAGCCCAAATTTAATGAATGAGCACGAAAGTTAAAACAGCTTAAGTAAAATACCTGTAAAAATAGCAATCTAGGCAAACGATAAACTATAAAAGATATTGATAGTATTCAGGGGCACTCGAACGACATTTAAAGCATGTACTTTGACAATTTGCCTTTTCCTGGCATTTACGGATGACGCCCTTCCCAATCCATAAATCAAGCATAGGTTGTAATGCTGGAAGATCCAAACGAAACTCTCGAGTCAATTGTTGGGTGCTCACGATACCTTCACGGCAAATGTACTCACGTATTTGCAACAGCATTATGCCTCCTAGTGCTGCGTTTAGTGTATTGACGCATTCCTATAAAAAAAATGAGAATTAATGCAAGAATTACGAACGTCTTTTGTTCTGAATTTTGCATCCATTTAGCAATTTGATAAAATGAAACCGCTGTACCATACGCAACAACAAAAGACCAAATCACAGAGATCCACATATATTTCTTATTTGCTTCTTGACGTATTACTGCCATCGTAGAGACACAAGGGATATAAAGAAGGACAAACAGCAGATATGCATAAGCCCCTATTTTACCATCAAACCGCTCTGCCATTATTCCATATACTGACTGTGATACCGGATTATCTGCAGCACTAGCCAATATAGGATTTACCAAGGCAGAACCCAATTGTGCTAAATTTTGTGGGATTGTCCAAAAAGCTGTTTTAATTCCATCCCAAAAATCAAAGTGTGCCGCAGCAATTTCAGTCACATGACCCATTTGCGCGTAAAGTGAATTTAATGTACCCACGACCACTTCTTTGGCCAACATACCCGTCAGTAACCCTACTGTTGCAGGCCAATTATCTTGATGAATTCCCATGGGGGCAAATAAAGGAGTTATTGATTGCCCCATTAAAGAGAGCAATGATTGAGTACTGGCTTCACCAGAGTTAATTCCACCATCTATAGTAATGGCATTTAAGCCACCTAAAATAACACAGATTGGTACAATTAATTTCCCTGCACGCACTACAAAAAAACGTAAACGCAGAAGCGTTTCTTTAAGTAAACGTTTGAGTGCGGGCTTATGATATGCCGGTAATTCCAAAATTAACGGGGATGCATGCCCCTTTAAAGTAGTTTTACGCAAGAGGAATCCCGTTAATACTGCCATCAAGATTCCTATAAGGTACAAAGAAAATACTATATTCTGTCCACCCGATGGAAAAAATGCAGCAACAAATACCGCATAAATAGCCAAACGAGCACTACACGACATAAAAGGACTCATCATTACTGTTAATAAGCGATCGCGTTCTGAATCTAAAGTACGCGCGGCCATAATTGCAGGAACGTTGCATCCAAAACCAACAATCATCGGTACAAATGACTTACCTGGTAAACCCATCTTTCGCATCGCCTTATCCACTACAAAAGCAGCTCTTGCCATATAACCTGATGTTTCTAACAAGGATAAGAAGAAAAACATGGCTGCAATAACGGGGATGAACGTTAATGTGGTATTAATTCCTTTGCCCACACCATTTGCCAATAAAGCGATGACCCAATTCGGTGCATCGATTTGATGCAATAACCAGGAGGTTCCTTGAACAAATATTGTATCGGTACTGATATCAAAAAAATCCTGAAAAGCACCACCTACATTAATTGCAAATAAAAACATTAAGTACATCATGGCAAAAAATATAGGGAGAGCAAAAAAACGATGCAACATTATCTTATCGAGTTTTGCAGTGAAATGTTCGCTGGCATCACTACCCTTTTTTTGCACGACTGTAACTATTTCATGTATTTTTTGATATCGCGCATCAGCCAATAATACATCCAGATTAGGATCCACTTCATTCAATAAAGTTAAATCTTGAGCAATTGTCTTATCAGATAAGAGTTTATCTCCCTCTGCGAGTCTACGGGCATAATAATAAGCACGCGATTTACTATAACCTTGATGAATTAAGGTATTTTCCAAGGTCATTAATGTCTGTTGTATGGGTGTGGCTAGGGGAAATAGCAGGGGAGTCGCTGCTTGAGGCAATCGTGTCACTTCCTGCATCAATTGTGCAATGCCTATTTTTTTATGTGCTTGGATTGGAATAACAGGACAACCTAATTGTTGTGACAAAGCCTTTGGATCGATGGAGATTCCTCTTTGCTGAGCAATATCCATCATATTTAACGCAAGCAGCACGGGTTTTCCTAATTCCAAAATCTGGGTGGTCAAATATAAATGCCGCTCAAGATGACACGCATCGATCACATTAATGATGCAATCCGCTTCGATAGTAACAACAGATTGAGCCGCAATTTCTTCATCCTGACTGATGCCATCTGCATGAGCTATAAGAGAATAAATTCCTGGCAAATCAGTTACTTCAATCCGTTGTTGCGCGACCAAAAACGACCCTGTTTTCTTTTCGACGGTTACGCCAGGCCAGTTTCCTATGCGCTGATTATCACCCGTTAATGCATTAAACAAAGTGGTCTTGCCACAATTAGGATTGCCGACCAATAACACATGAGTCATATACGCTCCAAAATCAGTTGGCTCGCTTCTTCCTTGCGCAATGTTAAGGAAGTTCCTCTGACTTCAATTTGGATAGGACATCCTAAAGGGGCCATTCGCACAACTAAAAATTCAGTGCCGCAAGTAACTCCCAAAGATAAAAGTCTGCGTCTGTATTGCACCCCAGTAGCACCAAAACTGGTTAACCGTACTCTATCACCTTGTATTAATTCTGTAATATTTATCATGTCCTAACAGCAACTCGTCAAATAACTTAATCATATTAACATAAATGAAATCGAGAATCATTCTCAATTTAGGGAAAAATTATACATTATTCTAATTCCAGATAAACCCTTTGCCTAAGTACGGCAGCATTACAGTTATTAAATAATAGCCCTTAGCTTATCCTACGTCCTTCGGTTTGTCCGCGAGATGGAGTAATGTGTTTGATTACTAGATCGGGAGTCCAATCCGCAGAAGAGAAGATCCTTAATTATTTCTTAAATGTAGGGAAGCAAACAGAACCGGTAGGCTCACTTTTACAACCATTCCCGCCGAACTATTTTGAAATCAACTCCTTAAGCTCTCTTTTGGGATGGCGTGCCAGATAATCTACCGACTGCATTTCCAGCAAACGGCTTAATGTCCGCTTGAAAGTCTCCTGCATTTCTCCTTCGACATATAACTCCTCAACTGCTACCTCTGCAGAAATGATAATATTAATCCCGCGATCATACATCACATCGATAAAATGAATGAACATAATCGTTTGTAAGGTATGATTGACGGTTAATGCAGGAACTTCACTTAAGAAAATGGTATCAAATTTATCTGCAATCTCTAGATAATCCAATTGACTACGCGGCAAATTACAAAGAATATCAAAGTCAAACCAAATCGATTGTTCTGCAAGTTTGAGATAAGGAATCTCGCGATTCTGTATCGTAATGGTGCCATTTTCTTTAAATTCACTCACCAAAAGCTTGAATTGTTGCTCCATCACTTGGGTTGTATGCTCATTTAAAGGAAATAAATAAGCATCTAGCAGTGGAGCTCTCCCCACTCGATAATCTCTTTGCTCATTTAAATGGAGCACCTCACAATGTTCTTTAATTGCGGTAATCGCGGGTAAAAAACGTTTCCGATGAACTCCATTGCGATATAATTCATCGGGGGGTATATTCGAAGAAATAACCAAAATCACCCCATAAGCAATTAAAGATTGCAATAACTCCGCTAAAATCATGGCATAGGCGACATCATGGACCATAAACTCATCAAAACACAGTACCCGAGTCGTTTTGGCCAACTCCTTAGCAATTTGGCGAAGAGGATTTTTTTGTCCTTGTAAGCGTCTTAACTGAGCATCCACCTGTTGCATGAAATGATGGAAATGAAAGCGAGCCTTCTTTTTCTCTTCGAGGCAATCATAAAATAAATCAATTAAATACGTTTTTCCTACACCAACAGGCCCATAAAGATATACCCCTTTAATTCGAGGTTTAATTAAGGGATAAAGCCAGGACGAATTTGATTTTTTCACCTGATAGGCAAGACTCTCCAAATGCGTCAAGATGTCGCGTTGCAGAGGGTCATCATCAATGTCACCGCACTGAATTGCGGCTTCATATTGAGTAATCAAATTCATTATAAAACAACCTGAGAGCGAATATATTCCAGGAGCTTTGCTTTGAGTTCAATTAATTTACCATGAAAAAAATGTCCGGTGTTTGCAAACTGAATCAACGGGATTGCGGCTTTGGCAGCAAAATCAAAAACTAAAGCGGGTGGAACAACTTCATCTTCATCGCCCTGAACAATAAGCCAAGGAGATGGCATAGGATTAAATTCATGGTAATTATAATGATTAACTGCCGGAGCTACGGAAATTAATAATTTGGAATCAGATTGGGCCGCAGCACGATAAGTCACATAAGAACCAAAAGAAAAGCCCGCAAAAATTAGTTTCTTCTCGGGGTGCTCTTCTTGCAACTCACGAACCCACACCAGGATATCCTCGCTTTCACCTACTCCCGCATCATAAGACCCTTCAGATTGACCCACTCCACGAAAATTAAAACGTACAGAAGGGATGTCTAATTCTCTAAAGACACGTGCTAAAGTGGTCACTACTTTATTATTCATAGTGCCACCCTGAAGGGAGTGAGGATGGCCTAAAAAAGCAATATAGTCGGTATGGTTCTGCTCTGGGACAGTTATAACTGCCTCCAGTTTCCCAATCGCTCCTTGCAAAAATAAAGGATGCTCGCCTGGGAGGGATAATTTTTCAGTGATTTGCATAAAAAACTCGTATTATAAAAAACCTCTTTTTCACACCACGTATTAAATATCTCCAATGAAACTAGTCCGTGGCGCGAAACATCAATGATAACCCAGAATTATAGATGAATAAAATGCATCAAATACAAAATGAAGTACTACCCGTATAAAAATAACCATTGTAAGTTTGAATGCAGCGTAACAAAATTCAAGATGAAGTCCACTTGATACACCCAAATGATAATGTGCCTATCCCCACTTCTCAACTATCCGAATTTCAAATATGATAACCTTATGAGCAGATCTACAGACTCATAATGCGCTGACCTCTTGGCAGCGACTTCCTATTCAATTTTTTTGGAGGACTTGATCCATGCGACAGGTACCTATAATGTGTTTCGCGTTCCACTATAATGCTTACTCTTTTTTATTGAGGAGAAAAGCATGAAAATTCATGATTTCAAACGTAAAAAAGAAGAACACCAAAAAATTTCAGTGATCACTTGTTATGATTATCCTTCTGCCTGCATTGTAGCTGAATCAAATATCGATTGTGTACTCGTCGGAGATTCTGTAGCTATGGCAGTTCATGGCCATGAAACAACCGTTACTGCGACCATGGAGATGATGATACTTCATACCCAAGCTGTAGCACGGGGGCTGAAACAACAATTTTTGATTAGTGATTTGCCCTTTTTATGCCATAAAGGTTCTCTGAGTCACACTGTAAACAATGTAAGAAGCTTGTTACAGGCAGGTGCGCAGGCCGTGAAAATTGAAGGAGCGGATGCAGATACCTGTCAAACGATTTCTTATCTTGTGAAGGCGGGTGTGCCCGTTATAGGACATATCGGTTTAACCCCTCAATCCATCCATCAATTAGGGGGTTATAAAGTGCAGGGAAAAAATAAAGAGCAAGCAGAACAACTTATTGAGCAAGCTCGTCAGTTAGAGACGGCTGGATGCTTTGCCCTAGTCATCGAATGTGTTCCCCAACAACTCGCGCTGACAATAACTAATTCAATAACTATACCTACTATTGGAATTGGAGCAGGTTCTCATACTGACGGCCAAGTGCTTGTCTGGCATGATATGCTTGGTTTACAAACAGAATTCAACCCTAAGTTTGTCAAACGATACCTTCAGGGTAAAGAAATTCTATTGACTGCATTAAATGATTACGCCCAACAGGTTCAACAAGTTAGTTTTCCAACAGCGGAACATTCATTTTAATTTGAAATTGAGCAGAATAATTCTTCCTAAAAATTTTTATCAATAAGAATTGTTCTGACTCATCTATGAAACTGTAGGAATAGGATCTGGATAAAGCTATGGCAAACCCTTATTCGTCACTTCATTCAGGTCCTATTTAGATGGTAACCCTATTCAGGAGTAACTCATGAAAATTTTTCACGATCTAAAAGAATGGATAAGTTTTCGTAGGACTTTATCCACTCAATCCACTTTAGGCTTTGCCCCAACAATGGGTAATTTGCATGCAGGTCATGCATCTTTGTTTTTAGCCAGTCAAAGAGAGAATCACTACACTGTTTCCAGTTTATTTGTAAATCCTACCCAATTTAATCAAACCGACGACTTTAAAAATTACCCTCGAACATTAGAAGCGGATCTTAAAATTATGGAAGATACGGGTGTCGATTTTTGCATTCTTCCCGATGAACATTCAGTGTATGCGGATGAATACAACTATCAAGTGAGTGAACACCAACTTTGTCAACTCATGGAAGGGACCCATAGACCGGGACATTTTAATGGGGTATTAACGGTAGTTATGAAACTTTTGAACTTGACTAAACCTCATCGGGCCTATTTCGGTGAAAAAGATTACCAACAATACTTATTGATTCAAGGTATGGTTCATGCTTTTTTTATGGATATTGAAATTAAAGCATGTCCGACGATCCGTGAACCGAGTGGATTGGCTTACAGTTCACGAAATAACCGTCTCAATCAAGATCAAAAAGCTCTAGCTGAAGAGTTTGCCAAAATATTTCAGTACAAAGAGCTCACATGTGAGCAAATCATCGAAAAGCTAACTCAAAAAGGGATTATGGTAGAGTATGTGGAAGAACATCACGATCGACGTTTTGCTGCCGTACGAATCGACAACATACGCTTGATTGATAATTATTTATTAAGGTAAGCCCTATCATAAACGCCTGGGTAAAGCGAAGCGAAACCCAGGCTAATTATTATAATAATTCCGGAAGCACTTCTGGGCTTTCTTCAGGAGCACGCTGCTGAGCCACTTGTGGGTATGACCTACCAAGTGCAGTGGATTGGGCAGGAATACCAGCCCAATGGGTATTTTCAGGTAAACGTTCACCCTTCATTAATAAAGAGAGACTACCCAAAGAAGAATTATTTTCCATCAAGGTGTTATAGAGAACAATTGAACCAACACCCACATTACACCCAGAGCCAATAGTAACATTTGAAACTTTAAATATTCTATCCTCGTAGAGATGAGTTTGAATTATTGTCTCTGCATTAATACATACATCATCACCAATAGTAATCAGATCAAATTCAGAAAATTCAGCACTGTCTGTGAAAACCCTCTTCCCCGCTTTAGTTCCTAAACAACGATGCACCCAAAGTGCAAAAGGAGTGCCTAAAACTTTATTGGTCCAATGCGGATTCGTATAATAGTTGTACGAATATTCGATCACATCATTCTTCCAAATAAAAGGATCCCATATAGGCTTGGTTAAAGGTTTTAATTTACCTAACATTATCCATTTTAAGCCAACCAATACTCCAACAAGACAAACCGTAATAAACATTTCTACGGGTGGGAGAACCAATGCGGTCACAAGCCAGGAGTATTCACTTAACATGTAATCCAAGACATACAACATATTAAATAATGCTATTAATGAAAATGTCGAGGGTAAAATAACACGTATCAACTCAATAAATAGGCGCATGAAATAGAGTTTTTTGGAGGGATAAAAGGTCTCTTTATCAGAAAAGCCCACAAAGAGCTCGCGCTTCGGTAAAAACACAGCAGGTGAACCAAGCCAAGCAGAATGAGGTTCTGATGCCCTGCCGTCAGAGGGGGTCACCGACAAACATCCTATAAGAGCACCCTCGCCAATGGATTTGCCCGCAGATAATAAACTAACATTTCCTACAAAGCCTCTACGTCCAATAGAAACCGGGGCAAAAGAAATAAAACCATTATAAACACCTGGCCAAGCTAGAGCGACAGAACTGGCTGTAAAACCACCTTCATCTATAGTGACTAGATCAGGAATAATATGAGGGGTTTCCCCCATTTCTACGCCCTTACCTAATTTTGCTCCGAGTAATCTTAAAAAAGCAGGCATAAACAAGGTATCTGCCATAATCGAGATTTCATCCCCATCCAATAATTTCACTATCAACCAATGACGGAAGTAATAAAAGCTCTTTAAAGGATAATTGCCGGGTTTTATCTTATCCAAAATAATTTTTTTACTGAGTACAATGCATAAATAATATAGCCCTAAAAATAAGATTGCCCCTAAAGGTATGGCAAAAAACATTGTGGTGAAATAATGACTCTGATCGTAGTAATAGCTAATCAATGAGATTGAGGGAATTAAGCATAAATAATAAACCCCCATGACAAAAACAACGCCTAAGTAATGCAAAATACCAAAAAGAGTATTTTCCAACAGGGTAGATTCTTCAATCGCAACTTTCTTCCGAGTAATGTGATCTGCGGGAATAGTACCTGGCACTGCTGGGGAGCCTGCAAAATAAGATCCTTGCGGAATTAAGCCTTGATCAGGCAGCATGGACATTTCATCCAAAACAGCATAATCTTCAATTTGTGCATTTAACCCTACTACTGCACGTGAACCAATATAACAATTATTGCCTATACTGATGGAACCTATTTTTAACCAACCATCCTCAATGATATATCCATTAAGTCTACTGTCCGCACCAATCGAAGTGTTATCCCCTATGGTTAACAAATCATGAGCAGAGATCTGCATCGACCCTAGATAACAGTTTTTACCTATTTTAGCTCCTAGTAAGCGATAATAAATACCAGCTAAGGGCGAACCCACTAAAAACTTAGCTAAAAATAAATTCTTTTGCAGCCTTTGCACTAACCACCAACGATAATAGAACCATCCCCAAAGTGGATATTCGCCAGGTTTAATGCGTCCCAGTAAAATCCACTTCAAACCAATCGTAATAAATAACGAAATGATTGGCATGGACAAAAACAAGCCTAGGAAAGCAAGCTGTAATTCTCTAGATATAATTGAATATTCAGAGCTAACCCAGCTGTAACATAAAATAACAGCCAATAGTTGTAAGGTTCCCACTGCATATTGCAATAAACACCCAAAAAATTGACCTACACCGCATAAATAATATTTCCATTGTGGCACTTTGTATTTTTTCTTGGGTGCTTGTTGCTCATCGGTTTGTGGATTAAGGCAAGGATCATTAAACTTCTGTTCTAATAGTTGAATTGTTGGATTTTTATATAAATCCAGAATGGAAATATTTTTTAACACCGGTATTTTGCGTAAATTAGATATGACCTTTGCTGCATGTAAGGAATGTCCACCCAAATCATAGAAAAAGTCTGCACTTATTGAAATATTTTTACAATCAAATACCTTTTCCCAGGCGCGAGCGATTTCTTTTGCAAGCTCAGACTCAGGTGCTATATAAACTCTCTCTGATTTTTGCACGGGTTTAGGAAGCTCTTTGCGATTCACTTTACCGCTGGCTAAAACTGGAAACGTTTCCAAAATTTCAATTAGCGATGGAAGCATATAATCAGGTAAGCGCGACCTCAAAAATGATTTAAATTCATTTACATCAAAGGCATTTTTAATATCAAGGATTAAATAAGCTACAAGTGTCGGTTGCTCAAGGGTTTGCAAAGAAACCACGGCTTGTTTTATGCCAGTATATTGCATGATTACTGTTTCAATTTCGTTTAATTCAATACGAAATCCACGCAACTTGATTTGATCGTCTATTCGTCCAGCGAAGAGAAGATCACCATTAGGAGCTCTTGAAACTAAATCCCCTGTTCGATATAAGCGCTGTTTGTGATTTAACGGATTAAAAACAAATTTCTTTGCAGTATCTTCGGGGCGATTGACATAACCACGAGCCAAAGCAACTCCAGCAATACACAACTCGCCTTCTTCTCCTTCAGCTACTTCTCGTAATTGTTCATCAACAATGAGAACTTCATAACCGGGCAAGGGTTTACCAATGGTAACCTCTTCCTTAGGGTTACATTCTGCATAAGTAGCAATAATGGTTGCTTCCGTGGGACCGTAAGTATTAATTATCCGTAGCCCTTCTCTACTCCAACGCTTCACCAAACTGGAGGGGCAAGACTCTCCGCCTAAAATAAGTATGCGGAGATCAGGTAATTGTCCTTCTAGAGTAGACAATAACGTAGGGACGGTTGAAAAAACACTAACTCGATGTTGTTGTAAGAAGGAAACGAGACCTAAGCCTGAGCGAACTTCTTTAGCAGTACAAGCAACCAGGGTGGCACCATTGGCAAAAGCCATCCAAAATTCTTCCAAAGAAGCATCAAATGCCAAAGAAAAACCTTGATATACCTTATCATTACTCTTTATATCATATAGTTTGCTCGCAACTTCAACATAGTGACAAATACTACGCTGAGTAATTTCAACTCCTTTAGGTTTTCCAGTTGAACCTGAAGTATAAATGATGTAACACAAGTCATTAGCCGTTAAATCTTCTTGAAGAATTAATCGCTTTGTTGGGTATCGAGAAATTTCTTCGGCCAATTGATCTATTGCATAATAAGTTGGCCATTCCAAATTTTTCTGGGCTAATTGTAACGAGGAAGTTAAAACTGCATCAAAGGGTAGATCGGAAAAAATATAGTTAATTCGTTCGTTGGGATAATCTACTTCAATAGGTACATAAGCTGCACCCGTTTTTAATGTCGCCAATATAGCAATATAGCATTCTATCGATCGCTCGAATAGAATGCCTACAATGCTACCCTTGGAGATTGTATTTTCGTGGAGATAATGGGCCAATTGATTAGCGCGATGTTCTAACTCCTGATAGGAAATAAATGAATTATCGCAAATCAAAGCAATATTGTCTGAACAATTATCAACAGATTGCTCAAAGAAGTGATGCAATTTCATAGTGTTATGACCGGATGAGAAACTCAAATTGGGATAGGCTCCTAATAATTGGTAAATTTTCCACAACTTGATTTGTTTTGTCGTCTACTTTTAATAAAAAAGCGAGTAAGAACTTACATCACTCAATATATTATATTTAACTCTAGAGTAAAAGACTTATGGAAAAAACACAGAAAACAGAAGCAAGATTATTTTTTTGGCATTATAATTCTTTATTGTTCAATAATCGAGCCCCTCGCTACGAGTTTTAATGATTTATTCCATAACTCTCTAAAACATTCGAAATAAGTGAAGCAAAATAATTTAAGTGGCACTCCGGGGTTTATATTGCTTCCCCGGCTCCTCTATTTCGTTTAGAGTAAATTATTTTCCCAAAACCTCTTGCAAGAAATTGCTCATTGCTTGCCATGAACGTTGCGCAGCAACTGAGTTGTAAATCGTTCCTAATTGGGTATCATGTGCCAAGGGGTTAGTAAACGCATGTTGCACATGTCCATACATATGCATTTGCCAATCTACATGCGCATCTGTCATTTCTTTGCAAAATACATGAACTGTATCGGGTTTAACCATAGGATCATCATAACCATGCAACGCTAGAATTTTAGCTTTGATCGGTTCAGATTTTATAGTTCCAGGTTTGTGCAGCAAACCATGAAAACTAACTACACCTTTGACAGCTGCTCCCGATCTAGCCAACTCAAGAGCACACATTCCTCCAAAACAAAAACCAATAATTGCAACTTTCTTACTATCAACCTCAGACATAGAGCAAACAGCAGTCAATCCAGCTTGAACACGACGTCGTAATAGAGCCTGATCAGAAACTAAAGGGGTCATTAACGCCTGTTTCTCTTCTGTAGTGGAACCCAGTTTTCCCTTCCCATACATATCTACAGCGAAACCCACATAACCCATCTTGGCTAATAATTTTGCCTTGTCGCACGCAAATTCATTGCGACCAGACCAATCATGGACAACCAGCACAGCAGGACGTGGGCCTTCCGAAGAATTGTCATAAGCAACAAATCCATGGAGCTCCTGTCCATCATCATGATAAATATAATTTGAAGTATGCATCTCAAGCTCCCGAAATAAACCCGAATTAACGTTTAAAAGCTCTAGTTTATAAAATTGAGCTAAAGAGATAAAGTGATGAAATACATTAAGTTCTATTGCGTCTCCATAACAGCATTTACCATTTTCCCTCCTTTCTTTCTTAATGTAAAAGTTCACAGCCAGCAGCCCGCCAAAAGCAAAAAACTAAACTATTCTGTTGACAAAATGTTTTATTTTTGGTGCTACAATTAAAGTAAACTCTTAAGGGGATATAATTATGATCACTTCATCATTAATCCGTGTACGAGATATTTTACATGCCCAATTGTGTTACCAAGCCTTTATTACTCCTATTTTTTTTCCTTTGGAAAAGGAGTACCGAGATTTTGCCAAACTGGCTTGTGAGTTTATCGAGGGAAGACGTACTGAAGTAATTCACCAGGAGTTTCCTCGGCACCATGTGTTGCATCGTTTTGTACCCCAAAAGAACTCAAAAGGGAAAAAAATACTGATTACTCACGGATGGATATCCCGTGCCGCCTATATGGCACGCATAATCCAGGCGCTCCATCAGCAAGGTTATGAAGTATATGCACTTGATTTTCCCGCACATGGAGAGGCAAAGGGGTTACAACTACCGTGGACAGATGCGGTTGCTATTCTGAAAGACACCATTAATCAACATGGGCCTTTTTATGCCGTTATTGGACATTCTTTTGGTGGCTCAATGCTACTCAACACGCTCAATGTAGCAGGTCAACTTCCTGAATGGCAATTAAAGCATAAACCAGAACGCGCAATTTTAATTGCATCACCCACGCAGATGCGCAGCCCTGTTAACCGGATGGCAAAAAAATTTAAACTAAGCGGTCATGGTTATCTACAGTTACGTCAGGTTATGAAACAACAAGCCCAATTTGATATTAAATTAATACGTTTACATCATTTCATAGCTCAATCTCCTGATATCTCATTCCTATGCATTCATGGAGAGTTAGATAATACAATTAGCACAAAAGAATCTATCGAGTTTTGTAAAAAATATCCAAATTCTAGGCTTTGCTTACTTCCTGACGCGAACCATGTAAGTGTTTTATTGGATGAACGAGTGGGGCCATTGGTGTGTGATTTTTTGGATAACGTAGATGTGGTAAATCGTAGCGAAAATCAAGAAATCTATGATAAAACCTGAGCTTAACTCAGGCTACAAATATGGTATGTATTCAGGATATATAGGACGATTCTGCATGCAATGAGGGTGCTCTAAGAATTGAGAAGTTATGCGCTTTCTATATATTGTCGCAGCTTTTTCATGGCATTTTTTTCAAGCTGTCGGACCCGCTCAGCGGATACGCCGTATTTCTTAGCTAAGTCGTGTAATGTTAGCTTTTCTTCAGCTAACCAACGTTGCTGTAAAATATCCTGGCTACGCTCATCTAACTGATCCAGGGCAAACATGAGTTGTTCACGCCCGTGATCCCCAGCATTTTCCTTTTCCAATAACACAGAGGGGTCGTCATTCGCATTAAATAAGTAACGCTCTGGAGCTGTATAAAACTCATCCTGCTCATCGGCGTCAGGAGCATCATAAGGTGTATCCATCGCGTTCAGGCGTTGTTCCATAACTAACACGTCTTCGCGGCTTACACCCAGATCATTTGCGACAGCATTCACCTCTTCATTGCTCATCCAGCCTAAACGATTTTTCATTTGGCGAAGATTAAAAAATAATTTACGCTGCGCTTTGGTTGTTGCAATTTTAACAATACGCCAGTTGCGTAAAACAAACTCATGGATTTCTGCTTTTATCCAATGCACTGCAAAAGAAACAAGCCGTACGCCCATCTTTGGATCGAAGCGTTTTACCGCCTTCATCAAACCAATATTACCTTCCTGAATTAAATCGTTTAGAGGTAATCCATATCCTAAATAACCACGGGCAACTCGGACCACATAACGTAAATGCGCAAGAACCAATTGGCGTGCAGCCTCAAGATCTCCTTCAGTATGAAAACGCTCAGCGTAAGCGATTTCTTCCTCTAAGGATAACATAGGAATTTGATTGACCCTGTGAATGTACGAATCAAGACTGCCCACAGGTAAATTCATTTCGGCAAGTTGCAAATACTGACTCATGCTTCTTCCTTTAAAAATTTCTCTGTAAAAACACGATAAAAGAACAACTCATAATTGTGGTTCAATGGAAGCCAATTGTCGTTTTACCGATAAACGTGCCCCCATCCATCCTAGTATAATTGCAAATAAAACAAGTAGCAAGATCTGGCGAATTGACAGCCCTGTTAATGGATAGTGCATTTGATAAGCAACGGCCAACTGGTTCACCGCAGCTCCCAAGCTGAAAATAAAAATATTAACCATAAAGACCGCAAAAATAGCACCTAAAGCACCGTACCAAATCCCTGAATATAAAAAGGGCCTGAGAATAAAAGGATCTTTTGCTCCAATTAACTTCAAAACCTGAATTTCTTCTTGTCGACTATGAAGGGCCAAGCGCAGTGTAGTGCCTACAATCATAATAACTGCCATTGCCAATAAAGCCAATAATGCATTGGCAAACTTGGCCGCAAAACCTAAAAGAGCATGCAAGCGACTTATCCACTCCATATCCACTTTGGCATTGTCTACTTGAGTTATGGTCTGTAATTGACGTGCCAGTAAATCTAATTTTGCTGGTGAATCAATGATTAAAGCCGGAACCACATCCACTACTGCGGGTAGAGGATTTTCCGGAAGATAACGCATAATATCCTGCATCCCTTCTTGCTGAATTAATTCAGACAAACCCTCAGAGGAGGTTTTTAAGGAAACTTGAGCTACACCATCAGTTTTACGTACTTTTTCCAAGACCACTTGTTGTTCTGAATCGGATAATCCTGGCTTTAAATAAAGAGAGATGTGCCCGCCACGCTGCCAACTTGCGGTTAGTTGAGACACGTTATCCGAAAACACCCAAAAAAGAGCGGGTAAGGCCAAGGCAATGGCAATCACGATGGAGGTCATCATGGTGGCCAAGGGTTTACGACATAATGAATTTAAACTCTGTATCGCTGCCTGCAGATGGTAGGCCAGGATTGATTGTGCTCGTCCTAACACATTCGTCCCCCTTTAAGCATAACAATACGGTGTTTCATTCCTGCAATTAATGGCAAATCATGGGTGGCAATAAGGATGCTGACACCCACTTGATTAAATTGCTCAAAAATAGCCATGATCTCGGTTGAAAGTTTGGGGTCAAGATTTCCGGTAGGTTCATCAGCCAATAATAAGGCAGGTTTATGTACCACGGCGCGTGCAATTCCTACGCGTTGCTGTTCACCACCTGATAAATGGATAGGAAGCATTTTTTCCTTGCTTAATAGACCAACCATATCCAGAGCTGCATGGACTCTTTTGGCAATCATGGGATAAGCCATGCCTTGAATTTGTAAAGGTAAAGCTACATTATCAAATACAGTGCGATCATTTAGTAAATAGGGTGATTGAAAAGTGATGCCCAATTGACTGCGATGTGCTGCAACGTCACGTTTTTTTAATTGGTTCAAACGCAAACCATTTACTGTTAATTGACCGGAAGTGGGCCATTCCAAAAGAGCAATCAATTTAAGCAGGGTACTTTTCCCCGCCCCTGAATGCCCAGTAAGGAAAGCCATCTCTCCTTTCTGCAAGGAAAAATTCACCTGGCTTAACGCTTCGAAACCACCAGGATAGCGTTTAGTCACTTGGTCAAATGTGATCATTAAATAGTGCACCAACAAATTGCTCTGCATCAAAGGGGCGTAAATCCTCTATCCCTTCACCAATCCCTATGTAACGAAAGGGTAATCTAAGTTCATTAGCAATAGCAAACAAAATACCGCCTTTAGCTGTACCATCTAATTTAGTCATGGTAATTCCGCTCAATCCAATTGCTTCATGAAATTGTCGTGCTTGCACTAAAGCATTCTGTCCTATACTTGCATCCAATATCAACATTGTTTCATGAGGAGCCTCAGGACATAATTTCTGCAATACACGTTTTACTTTTTTTAATTCCTCCATCAGATTACTTTGAGTGTGCAACCGGCCTGCAGTATCGGCGATTAAGACATCTATCTTACGTGCTTTTGCGGCTTGCAGAGCATCAAAAATTACCGAAGCACTATCCGCTCCAGTATGTTGAGCAATTACCGGGATATCATTTCGCTCTCCCCAAACATGCAATTGCTCCACTGCAGCCGCTCTAAAAGTATCACCGGCTGCCAACATAACTTTTTTACCTTGCTGCTGGAATTGCTTAGCCAGTTTTCCTATGGTAGTGGTTTTACCTGCACCGTTTACCCCTACCATTAAGAGAACAAAAGGAGAATGATCGGCAGTTTCTACAGTTAAGGGCTGATTATTTTGGGTTAATATCGCTTGCAAATGAGATTTAAGGGCTTCATAAACAGCATTACCATCAGATAACTGTTTACGAGCTAAACTATCGGTCAACTGTTTTAATACAGTTTGAGTTGTCTCTACTCCCAGATCAGCACTAACTAAAAGAGTCTCTAGCTCATCTAATAAGTCTTGGCTAATTTCCTTTTTACCTAACAACAAGCGGCCAATCCCGTCACCAAGCTGGTGACGAGTTTTACTTAATCCTTTTCTGAAACGTGCAAAAATACCTTCCTTTATAGGCTCTTGTTCCTGTTCTGTTACTTCTACAGGAGCTGGAGACAACGAGTCAGCAGGCTTTTGTGGATCGGCCTCCGCGGAGGTAGAATCATGACTGCGTTTGAACCATTTAATCATATAGTGTACAAATCCTGAAAAATATGAAATTCTATCATCTTTTTTACTTTGAGGTTAAGTTGTGCGCAAAATACTATTTACTTTACTCATGGTACTATCTTGCCAGACCTTTAGCCAAGTTCAAGAGTTTACATTGAATAATGGATTAAAAATATTGGTAAAAGAAGATCATCGAGCGCCGATCGCTGTTTCCATGATTTGGTATAACGTAGGATCGGCGGATGAACCCGGTGGTATTACAGGGGTCTCGCATGCGATGGAACACATGATGTTTAAAGGAACCCCAAAATTTCCTTTAGGGGTATTTTCCAAAATTATAGCGGCAATTGGTGGCCAAGCAAATGCTTTTACCAATAATGACTACACAGCTTTTTTCGAAAAAATAGATGCTTCAAAACTTGCTACCAGTTTTGAGCTGGAAGCCGATCGCATGAATCATTTGCTTCTAGATACCAATGAATTCGGCAAAGAAATTAAAGTAATCCAGGAAGAGCGACGTCTTCGAACAGATGATAATCCACAAGCACTGGCTTTTGAGCGCTTTCTGGCAACGGCGCATCTTAGTGCTCCCTACCACCATCCGGTTATTGGCTGGATGAGTGATCTTCGGCATATGTCCGTTGAAGATTTGCGAGAATGGTATAAAAAATATTATGCGCCTAATAATGCAACCTTAGTGGTTGCAGGAGATGTTAACCCAGAGCAAGTTCGGACTTTGGCAGAACATTATTTTGGTGCTATACCCAAACATCCCATTCCTGAGCGAAAATTGCAAAATGAACCACCCGCCTTAGGTCAAAAGATTGTTCATATTCAAGGCGCAGCCAAATTACCGTTGCTCATGATGGGTTACTCTGTTCCAAGTGTAAAAACTGCTAAAAAAGAATACGAGCCCTATGCTTTGGAAGTCATTGCTGGAATTTTAGATGCCGGTGAAAGCGCTCGTTTTTCCAAAAATTTGATTCGTGGAACGCATATCGCCACAGGTGCGGATACCTATTATAACCCATACACGAGATATCAAACCCAATTTATTGTATATGGTTCTCCCAGTCAAAATCATACTTTAACGGATTTGCAAAATGGGCTTCTTAAGGAATTGGATGATTTGAAAAAAAATCCGGTGAACGAGGTAGAATTGCAACGCATCAAACATCAAATCATTGCACAGAAAACTTTTGAAAAGGATTCGATTTTTGGCCAGGCCTCCGAATTGGGTCTCTTAGAAACCATTGGGATCGGGTGGCAAAAGGCAAACGATTATACTAAAGCGATCAATGCAATTACCCCACAACAAGTCCAGGAAACCGCCCAGCATTACTTTCAAGAAAAAAACATGACGACAGCAATATTAGAACCTCAACCACAAAGGGCAGCATCATGAGAATTTTTAGCGCATGTATTATGGCATTGATGATCGGACTGTCACACACAACGACAGCAAGCACGTTCAAAACGGAAAAATGGCTTACCAAAAACGGCGTTCAGGTCGTGTTTTATCCTGCTATGGAAGTGCCCATGCTTGATATCAGCCTCGCTTTCGCGGCAGGTTCAGCATACGATGAAAACCAATTTGGCTTAAGTGCCTTAACCAGTCGCGTAATGAACCAGGGCAATGCGGGTCAAGATGCAAACCAAATTGCTGAGTCCCTGGCCGATGTGGGAGCTCAATACAAAGCAGAGATCAACCGAGATATGGTGATATTTAGTCTCAGAACACTCGTTGATCCAGAAGCGTTTCCCAAAGCAGCGACCACTTTTGCACAAATTATTAACCATCCAGATTTTCCAGATGAAGCGTTTGCAAGAGAAAAAAAACAATTATTGATGACCATTGAACAACGCCAAGAATCCCCTGAAGAAATAGCTAATCTTCATTTTTTCCAAACCTTATATCAGCAACATCCCTATGCGCATCCTGTCAATGGTACTGCAGAGACAGTTAATGCCATTAACATGAGTCAAGTAATTGAATTTAATAAACGTTATTATGTTGCAAAAAACGCTATTTTAGTAATGGTAGGCGCAATTAATAGTGAAACAGCCCATCAACTTGCCGATCAACTGACTCAAGAACTTCCTGAAGGACATTCTGCCCCCCCTATTCCCCCAGCCACTCAATTAACCCACGCCGATACAGTAAAAATTCCATTTCCTTCTACTCAAACTGTGATCCGCCTTGGCCAGATAGGGATTGATCATCATGCACCCAATTACTTTCCTCTTATCGTAGGAAATTATATTTTAGGTGGTGGTGCATTAGTGTCTCAACTTGCTATTGAAGTTAGAGAAAAAAGAGGCCTGACCTACGGTATTGATAGTCAATTTGTTCCCATGTCCGGAAAAGGTCTTTTCCTCATCAGTTTATCGACAAAAAATAATCAAACTCAAAATGCCTTAGAGATCATTCAAAACGTGTTGCGAACTTATATTAATAAAGGTCCCACGGATGAAGAACTCAATGCTGCAAAACAATATCTCACAGGCAGTTTTCCCCTTTCCTTATCGGGTAATCGCAGCATTGCAAATATTCTATTACGGATGAATTTTTATCATTTACCCGAAGATTTTCTCGATACATACACTGCCCGTATTAATGCAGTGACTAAAGAGCAAATAAAACAGGCATTTCAACAACAAGTTAATCCAGATAAATTACTATTACTTACCGTGGGTAAATCGTGAAACAAATCATTCGTATTATCGGCGGATTATATCGAGGAAAAAAATTACATGTTCCAGATGTGGAAGGACTCCGCCCTACTCCAGATCGTGTTCGCGAGACTTTATTTAATTGGCTCATGCATGACATCCGAGATGCTCGCTGTCTGGATCCATTTGCAGGAAGTGGTGCCTTAGGTTTTGAGGCATTTTCTAGAGGAGCAGCCCGAGTAGTTTTTCTTGAGCAATCGCCCAAAGCGTATACCAATTTACAAAAAGTAATCACTGAGTTTAACAGCCCAAAACTTAAATCATTGAGAACAGATGCTCTTCAATATCTTCAGGGCCATCAAGAAGAGTTTGATATTATTTTTCTGGATCCTCCTTTTGCTCACAATCTCCTACCTCAATGTATTTCCTATATAACGCGAAGTAATGTTCTTAAACGTGGAGGGCTTGTTTACTTGGAATCTCCTACGGTTATTGACTTGGATGAAACGCAGTGGCGTCAAATAAAACTCAAAAAAGCAGGACAAGTAGTTTATGCTTTATTTGAAAAACTGAATTAATTTGTGGTCTGCGTGCGACGAATAAAAATCTAACGCGTCCGAGACACAAATGATGAATTTAGCTTCGCTGTGTCTAGGCTAAGAGGAGATAAAGGATTAAAATTTTGCAAAATTATTTCCGTTTAAATTCATACAATTCCTCATTTATAGGCTTGACAAGGAGCTTAGCTCCTGTTTCAATCAAACGAATATTTCCAGACATTTAAGAAGATTGAATGAACAATAAGCTTCTCATGCTATTTATTGCCTCAATCCTGCTTGTGGGTTGTAAACATGGTGGAGTACTTTTCAAAAAACCACCAGTTAACAATCCTAGCGACGATGCTACAATTAAATTAGCAGAAGCAGCGGTATCTGTAAGTGATTCCATGCATGAAATGGCGCGTGTCGAAAAAGAAATTTTACCACCACATAAAGACAACACGCTCACGATACCTAATGCATACAACTTACAAGCCAGAGCAAGTGTGGATTGGTCAGGTCCAATTGAAGAGTTAACTGCCCGTATTGCTAAATCAGCCCATTTCCGACTACGTGTATTAGGAAAAGCACCTTCAATTCCTGTTTTAATTAGTCTTAATATTAAAGATCAAAGTTTAGCTGAAATCCTGCGTGATATAGATTATCAAGCGGGTAGAAAAGCTTATATTCATGTTTATCCTAACAGTCAGGTTGTTGAATTACGCTATGCCAAAATTTATTCCTAGCTTAATAGTTGTTGTATTAACTGCTTCGTTGCTTGCATGCCACTCCTCAAAATATATGGGTGATACTGGCTCTTTAGCAGGAATACAAGCTATGGCAAATGTAAATGTGAAGCAAAGGAATAAAAAACAGAACGGTAAAATTCGCCAAATGGCTTTAAAAGAAACAGCTCTAAGCCTTGGCGCACAAGCAGGTTTAGCCTGGCGAGCAAAGGTTATTGATGAGCACTTGATCAGACAATCGCGAAGACTCGATGCGATTTATGATTTCAATTCCCTAATTCTGGAACACAATATCCTTCCCCCTGTACTCTTGGAAGGTAGAAATACTCTCAATCTTGCGGATTCGCAAACCATTCGCATTTCGGACCGTACTTATCGAGTTGCAAAGCAGGCCCATTTTGTTACCACTCCACCAACTTGGCGCCAATATTTATGGCTCGATTATGTTAAACCAGAATATCCACACTACACCTTATTGCCTAAAACCAAAGTAGAGAAAAAAATATGGTGTATCTACACGGCCAAAGGTTGGAAAAATGGTATTGATCAAGCAAATACCATCCTCGAAGAAAATATTGCGCGAATTAAAGAAGATTTTGGTGGAATGATCCTTTATAGAAAATTATTAGCAATGAATATGGTAACTCCTCCTTATGTCTCTCATACTGATTTGGGAATTACAGGTGATGCCTCTGAAATCCATATCGATGATCGCGTATTGAGAATTACTGCCTTACCAGCTCTCAATGTAAACAGTGACCAATGGCGGGCAGCCGTTTCTAAAGATGAAAATGCTTTAGAGCAATTCAAAAATATGGAAAAATTGGCAAATCGTTCTAAAATTATAATAACTGATAAGTCTTGGCAGCCTACAATAGCTCCAATTAACGATAACAATAGAATCCACTGATACGACGTATGAATAATAATGTTTATTTAATGCCCGATGAACCAACGCGTTTTACTCCGCTTTTCATGGATAAAATGTTGGAACACACAGAGCGTCTCAATGCTTCGGACATAACAATCCAAACTGGCGAACCTATTTATGCAGAGGTTTATGGAAAATTATTACGAATTACTAATCGTCGTTTATCAAATACCGAACTGGGTGATTTAATTAATGCGATATATGGGCCCAACGCCACAACTCAGCTTCTTTCGGGTAAGGATATCGATACCCACTATGAATTTCGTCCTAATCGGGGCGTTCGTTACCGTTATCGGGTAAATGGAACCGCGTGTCTTGTAGAAGGACATGATGCAATCCAAATTACTTTAAGAACCATCCCCACAACTCCCCCGCGGCTTGAAACCATGAATCTGCCCGATAATATACTTGAGGCAATCGCACCCCAAGAAGGAATCGTATTTATTACCGGAGCAACCGGTTCGGGGAAATCAACATTATTGGCTTCTATTATCCGTGAATTGATCGAAACAGAAGATTCTAACCGTAAAGTACTCACCTATGAATCACCCATCGAATTTGTCTATGATGAAATTGAAACCATTTCAGCTGTAGTAAGCCAATCAGAAATTCCTCGGCATTTACCCAGCTTTGCTGATGGAGTACGAAATGCTTTGCGGCGCAAACCTCGTTTAATCATGGTTGGTGAGTGTCGTGATGCAGAAACAATCAGTGCCGCATTAGAAGCAGCACTTACTGGACACCCCGTCTATACTACCTTACATACTTCGGGGGTTGCCGAGACCATGCGTCGCTTGGTGACTTCATTTTCTGGTGAAGAGCGATTAGGAAGAACTATTGATATTCTAGAAACCATTAGACTGTGCATTTGGCAAAAACTTGTCCCTACCGTAGATGAAAAAAGGGTAGCATTACGGGAGTATCTCGTCTTTGACGAAGAAGTCCGCGACATTTTACTTGAAAGTGATCCCAATGATGTAACTTCGGCTACCCGTAAATTAGTTCGGCAAAAAGGCCAACTTATGACTTGGGATGCGAAAGCAAAATTCGAACAAGGTATTATCAGTGAACGAGTTTACAAATTAATTATTGCTGGTGCTAAGGAATACCAACAATAAGAATCTTTAAGTAAAAACGATTATGTTGACTGACTTTATCCATCAGGTGTTATTTTAGCTATAATTTAAGTGAGGGTATTTTTTTTTACCAACACTAGGAATTATATGCTTGATCCTGTTGTACTCTTAGACGCCTCATTGAGAGACGGAGGCCATCGAACTAATTTTAATTTTGATGACATTCAACTCGAAGAAATCCTTCGCCCTCTTGATAATTCAGGCATTGAATATATTGAAATAGGCTATCGCAATGGCACTTTTACACCTCTCCAAGTAGGTCGAGCGGGCTGGTGCGCCAAAGATTACCTGCTTCTATGTCGTTCTTTGATTCAAACAGCAAAAATGGCCGTAATGGTTTTTCCAAACAATCTCTCTCAAACCGATCTGATAGAGCTCAAAGAATGTGGCGTCGATTTATTAAGAATTTGCTTTGCTAAAAACGAACCTGCATCTGCGTTGTCTAAGATAAAAATGGCAAAAGAGGCAAACCTGGAAGTTTCAGTTAATTTGATGTGTATTTCATTTTACAAAGATAACGAACTGGATGATTCCCTCAAAAAAATAAGCGAATATGCCCCTGATATTATTTATTTTGCTGATTCAAACGGCAGTTTACTCCCCACTCGCACCCAAGAAATTTACGATAGATATATTCATAAATATCCTTTTCAATTTGGTTTTCATGCTCATGACAATCTTGGTCTTGCGCAAGCAAACGCCCTGGCAGCAATGAGTTCCGGAGTTCGCTTTATCGATGCATCCCTCGCAGGTATGGGTAAAGGAATTGGTAATTTAAAAACAGAATTTTTTGTTGCTTATTTACATTCAATCCAATTAAAAAAATATAATCTAGATAGGATCTTAGAAGCAGCAAATTTTGTCCGAAGCTCTTTAAAAATAGGTCAAGAGCCTGTTGAAATGTCGGAATTTATTCGCGGAATTTCTGATCTATCGATTGTGAACGCACCTAAATAATTGCGTATCGATATAACTCATATTTTATACCCAGATTACACAAGTGTTTAGGCTAAGGATTGGTCATATTGATTGATTCTTGAGGGTCTTCAGCAACCGCCGCGATCAAGGCAGCAGAAGATTTACTATTGGGTTTGTCCAAATACCCTTTGGCGAGAGCTTTTAAATCTGGATTGTCAGGATCCTTTTCTATGGCTTTTTCTAATTGCTGAATTTTTTTATCTCTCATATCACTAGTGAACTCTTTATAGGTTTGTTTCACTTCATCACGTACCTCTTGTGTAACATGGTCAAAACCACCTTTGCGATTGGCTTCTTGACAGAGAAGGACTCCATGAATATTAGCGCGCGTATTTGCAATGGTACAATTATCATATTTCTGGGGTTTTTGATTGATGATACTAACTGGGTCTTTACCTTGAGTCACCTGGTTAATATGTTCCATGATTTGAGCATGGGATTTTCCATTATCATGACCACTCATTACCTGATTTATAAAATCAGGAGTGATTTTCTTCGTATCTACTTCATAAATTTGGGTTCCATGTTTTCCTGCTGCACCCTCACCACGGTTGGTAAACACTAAATAGGTTTTGTCTGGATTTCCTTCGACTGGCACAAAAGATAATCCCATGGCGTGCCCTTTGCAATTTATAGGAACACTGGTTACTTCACCTGATTGTATTCGTTTAGAAAGTGCATTGCCGGCTTCGGGACTTCCTTCGGGAGTACTATATTGAAAATTAGCAGTTTTATTTGCAAAAGCAAAGGCATCTGCAATTTGTTTGAAGTCCCCTTTTGCAGGTTCTTTACTACAGCTCTGACTATATTCCTTGACCGTATCCGTTATTAATTGGTATGTAGGTCCAATATGAGCTCGCTGGGAGGAAACACCATCTTGGCTGGTCATTACTATACCTAATACCAGACCAAATTCTTTAACTGAATGTAACTTATCCGAAGCGGATGGAGCATAACCCTCAGGAGGAGCAATTATCTGTTGCTGAAGGGCTTCTTGTCCCCGTTTACTACGTATGGCGTTATCGTATTCTTCGAGTGCTTGAGCATCATATTCGGCACCCGAATCGAGCAAAAATCTTACTACTGTGAAATCTTGTTCTTGCAGCGCTTGCACTAGGGGGGTCTGTCCCCGGGCATTTTTTGCATTATTTAAAGCGGTAGGAAGATCAGGATAGCCACTATTCGTGGCAATTTCTTTTAATGGAGTTTTCTGGTCAAATTGCGTTTCTAAGATTGTTCCACGTCTATTTTGCAGAAAAAGAAACAATTCTTGCATGAATCGCTCTTCATCCATTTTTGCTTTTTGCAAAACATTAAGCTTATCTTGAGCCAAATCTGAATGACTCGTTATAGTACTTTGAGGAGCAGATAATTCAACCATGATAAAATTAATTTAAGTGTTTATTTAATATACAATTATAACATACGGGCAAATATTTTTCTGCCCAATGTACAGCAAAAAATACTCACCGGTATACGCCCTTTACTTAGTTATTGGCATATCAGAGCCGGTGTTCCCCACGTCATTCTTTTTTTTTGAGTCATCATTCTTATCCTGAGTAGCACTCCTTCCCAGATGAAAACTACCACCACCACCGCCTTTGCCCAGAAGTCCTTTGGCCATCCCAACACCTTTCACACCATATCCACCCAAAGTCTTATCGATTTGACCCTGTGCAGTTTGGGTTTCTTTTCCTGCTTCTTGAGTCTTACCTTTTACTTCTTCACCCCATTGAGAAGCTTCTTGGCCTATGCTTTCAGGAGTGCCTCCTATCCATCGTAAGACTTTATCGGGTAGATAGGTTATTAGGGTAAATGCTTTTTGTATAATCGTTAAATAGAGGGTGGTATAGGTTAAAATTGAGAAGAAGAAGGCATAAATTCCGGCCCAATCTGTATAACTTACTCCTCCGATTCCACTACCTGAAGAAGATGGAGATGAGCCCAAAAGTCCTTCGACAAGAACAGAATTATCGGTATGCTCCTGTTGCATGAAAGACACAGCCTGATCGTAACCTGCATTTAAAATCCAAACACCCACATAAGAGAGTGCAATAGCAGTAATATAACCAATGATCATCATGGAAGGTCTTAAAAAAACATTCACTAGAATCATGATTGCTGCCTCACCTTTACCAAAGGCATCATGTCCTTCAGGATGGGTTACTCCCAACGCGACGATCGGTGCTGCAACCATCGCCTCGATAACGGAAATCAACCAACCTAAAGCACCAAAAGTAAAAATCACATAAGGCAGCAACGGAATGTAATAAGCTGTAGTAAAACCGACACTGACCATTACGCCAACCCATGCAATTACTAGCGGCATCGCCAAGGACATCATCGCAAAAATAAAGACACCAAAGACTGGTATTAAAGCGCTGGAAATTGCCATATTTAATAACATCATCCATAAATTACCGGCAAAATTAATGTAATAATTCCCCATATTTGCCAAGGCAACAATTGGATTAACTCCAGGTTCAGCAAGAATCTTCACCCCCTGTTGAAAGATATTTGCCATTCCCTGTAATGGGATCATTAAAAATGCCATAACCACCTGATTGATAATCTGGCCAAATATGTCAAGAAACAGATTATATATAGTCACTAAAATGATGTTATAAAATATATTTCCAAGAATTTGCCCTAAGCAAATTGAAAAGAACGGTTTAACTTCACCACAAGAAAAATTTTGCCGTTGTAAACGATACAAATCAGTATTTATCGCGAAATTAATTGAATTAGCAAAAGTAAGTGGCTTAACTCCAGGTTGACCAGGAGTTTGCATCATTAATGCATTGTTTATATACCCATAGGTCGTAGATGAAGGAACACTTCCTACGGCGGTCATATTGGAAGACAATGAAGGTTTTTTGGGTGGAGAAGTACTTGTAATTAAAGCCTGTACATTTTGTATTTTTTGTAGTCCATCACTGCTTGCACCTAACCAGGTACACAAGGCAGTAAAGTCCTTATCTTTCATATTTCCTGGACCACAGGTGACGCTCTTACCATCAGAGCTTATAACAAATGGACTAGCCATCGCGGTGGGATCAAATGAACTTGAATCCAGCCCTGTCTTTGAATCGACTTGCCCGGCATTTTCTATAGAGGAAGCTCCCTGAATTTGTACCAGATTAAAGAAGTAAGCACCGGCCATTATCCATCCTTGGGTGGTAGCTTTGTTGATAAACTCTGTGGATTTATTCTTATCTGATGATTGAGAAATAAGACGGGCAAGATTAACCGTGGGCATCATAATACCATTATAATCATTAATCGCATTGATAATTTCGGCCCCGTTAAATAGAACCCCCCCGACTGTTGAACCTTGTACCGGTCCCCAAATCACACATTTATCTTTTGAGGAGGTGCCGCTGTTATAACTAGTACAAACTGTGCCATTTTCCTTATAAGGGACACCAAATTGTTGCATTGCGACTGGAGAAAAAGGATTGGTAGTATTCGTATTTGTAGTTGTCGAGAGTTGTGGATCATTACTGACCATAGAGCGAGATACTGAGGTTAAGTCCATATACATTTGCTGGACTGCAATGCCTCTTGACATTTGCGTCGCTGCAATCTCTGCTGGGGTTAAGGTGTTATTTCCAACCTTCACATTATTCCCTGCACTAGGTTTGGCTTGAAACTGTTGACTACCAAAATTGGAGTTCAGGGTACTAATATTATTCCAGGCGATGCTGCCACAAATTCCGTTTAAAAAACTATAAGGTGAACTGGAGTCAAAATTCGGCATGCTTACATTCCAAGACGAATTTGTTGGCGAAGCATTTTGAACAGCTACTGCATTAACTGAACTTAAAAAATCTGGAACTACAGTAGAACAAAATTTCTGCATTGAGCTACCCTGTTCAGCAGAGTAACAGGCTCCTGATTGTTTGGATTGAGCATCAAGAAGATCTTGGCGGGTATTTTCCAGTTGTCTTTGTATGCCGAGCATACATACTTGTCCTGCAAGCATGTTTACCGCACCCGTAGCAATGCCTGCCATTCCCGATGTGCTGGAATTCTCCGTCAAGGATGCGGTAGGATTTATTTGCTGGGCTTGAATTATAACACCACCCCGATTCAAATAACTTAATGCAGCATCCCATACTTTATCTGCTGCACCAACTCCTTGTACAACAATCCACATGACAAAAATTTGCATTAAGCAATAGCCAGATGTTTTGGGTATTAATAAAGCCAAACCGAGCGTGGAACGGATTGGAATCCAGATTGAAGACCATTTTTGGCCCAACATCTGCCCTTCGTGAGCAGTATTCATGGTGGAAACTATGAGGGTATACATAATAATAATACCCCCTAATGCCAAAACTGCAGCATTAAATACTGCAAACATGCTTCCCATGATTTGGCTACCAGTACCGCTTAAAACTCCGTCAACAACACCAAATAAATTACCGAGAAAGACAACAGAATAATCACTCGCAGGAGGGGCAAAACTTAAAGAACCATCGGCTAAAACCAGACCAGGAAACACCAGGAGAAGTAACGTTATCAACAACTTATTCATTTCTTTCCCCCCAACAACCCCTTTCGATACCATTCATTAAAGGTACATCCTAACTTACGATTCTTTATTTGATAGTACCAAAAGTGATAACGAAAGGCTAAAACCAATGCAATTAAAGTTACAACAATGCTTACTAGAAACGCTTTTAACGAACCATAAAAAAGCTGAAATACGGCATATCCCATAATCAAAAGAGCGGCAAATACCATAATAATACTCAATCGGAATAGAGACTTTTGTTTGCTAAGTATACTTTCGTCGGTCAGATTCAAATGTTTCACTGCATCGTCGAAGGACTCACCCTGAACTTTTTTCTGTGGGACAAATAAACGTTTAAAACCATTTACCAAATACAGGGTAAAGGCCTTCATTCGATCCCAATCAAACCACCTACGAACATTAATTATTCTTCTGAGCAGATTACCAATTCTTGACTGCTTTTTCATATTTTTTACTTCTTTCTTTTCTCTTTCATAATATACTATAGTAGTAAGTAATGATTTCGTCCATCCGCTAAAAATACAGTAAAGAAAGAGTAAAAATATGCCTGATCTTAGTCATGAAGCGTCTGCTCAATATTGGTTTGAATATATTGATCCTATGATTTATAGAGTCATTACCTTTATGGAGAGTGTAGAAGATTGGACTTTGGATGGAAATCCAGAGTTCGAACAAGCCATGGAACAATTAGGCAAAGAACTTGATGACATCGAAAAAATAGATATGAGCCTCTTATCAGAAGAAGACAAATTTATTCGAATAGTAGGTAATATCAAATCAGGTCGAGGATTACGTTTGCTGCAAGCAATTGATACAGTCCATCCAGGCAGTGCGTCACGTGTTTTGATTCATGCAGAAGAGACAAGCACTGGAAGCCACGATCCGGCCGGGGTCTTTCTCAAAAGGAATATTGTATTTGAGCGTCTCAGATTATTGTCGCGCGTTTTTTGTCAGTACCGCCTAAAACTTGTTTTACGTGCACTTGAAGGGGAAGAATAAATGAAATTAGCGTCTAAATTTGTATTGCTCAACGTACTTTTTTTTGCTGTATTTCCTGCTGCAGCTCAGGATCCAAACGATTCATATAATCAACAACAAACCTCTACTAATATGCAAAAATTGGTGGAATACTTCCAAAATTTTGGTAATTATTTAGGTTATAACGTAACGGAAACCCCTACACAAAGTAATCAAAGCTACTCAATAAGTTATTCACTCATCAATTTAACAACTTCCCAACTCGCTCAGGCCTATCAGTTTTATACTTTATTAGGTTCGATTCCTGTAAACACTTTTACTTCAGGCAGCTCTGCAGGAGGCGGTGGAACAAATACAGGAAACGCAGGAAATCCTTATGCACAATTTCTGCCTGCGGAAACTTCTGGCACATCCAACCTAAATCCTAGTGCATCCATTCTTAATCCCTTAGCTAACAATACCTTTCCTAATTACAATAATTTGTCATCTTCTGGACAAGTTACTGTAAATGCCTTGATGGACCAAAAAACCTATCAACAAGATCCCGTAAGCCAAGCAGTATTAAATATTTTAGGAACTCCTAATTATACGTACTGTATGAAGAATGACCAAACCTTTGATGGAAGTTGCACTTTCACTTATGAAACTTTAGTACCTTCGAATGTGGTAGGAGAAATTCCTAATGCGCTCACTTTTTTCAACGCTAATTACCTTCAACAATTCTTAAATCATCTTAATAGTAATGCCTTAACAGGGCCACTGATGTATTCAAATCAAGACCTTGGCAGTACTCAGGGCACGGGTGACATACCCAAAAATGGCTTAACAGCACAAAATCAAGAACAACTTGCAGCCAATTTCATACGCTACGTGACTGGAAGTGTAATTCCCATCTCATTACCCAAATATAAAGATTATGATAATTTGTACACCAGAAGTCTGTTAAAATCGATAACTAACACCCCGTCGACTTCACAACTGCAGGCCACGCAAACGCTTGCTAAATATCTGGCAAGTTTACGTACCTATGCGGCGCAAAACTCCGTAGGGATAAGTAACCTTTATTACATCATGTCAAAAAGAATGCCTCAAACTGCGCCTAATCAGCAGGGCGGAAGTCAAACGAGCCAAGCACTGAACGAATTTAATATGGCAACCTGGAGATTATATAACACTACTAGTGCGGGTAGTACTAACAATGCGGGTACAGGGAGCACAGGTACAGGGGGTACTGGCGGGACCTCTGGGACAGGTGGTACAGGACCCAGCAATACTCCATGGATTAATAGTCTGAATAATGCGCCACCTGCTGTAGTGCAAAAAGAAATTGCCATATTGCTTGCTGAAATCAATTATCAGCTGTATTTAGATCGTCAAATCCATGAGCGTCTACTGATGACTAATAGTATTTTGCTATTACAAAGTGTTCGTACAGGCGCCCCCTCAACTGATTTTACATCAGGGCAACAACCTTAGTTAAATTACGGGGTGAAAGGAGCTCCTTTCATCCCGACAACAAAGAATTGGCTTACCTAAATCACTACATCCCAAGTTACAGTTCCTTTTTAAGAACATCTTTATTAAATCATTTAAAAAACATGGTGCAAAAAATGATGCATATGATATGATTTCACCCACATTGAATCCTCTAGTTTTTAAGAAAACTTAAGGCTTGATATTTTCTAAACTTAGGAAGAAACGTCTTGTTTATCAATGACTAAGGCTAGCATCTTATCAATAAAATGCGCCCCATTAAGTTCGGAAAATCACGATGCATCTCGCCTAAATGAACCTATCAAATCTTAATAAATTAACCTTAATGAACGAGCCAACATGTCCAAAAATAATACCTATACTTTTTATGTCGACGGAATGACCTGTGTCAGTTGTAGTGGTTCTCTTGAGTACCATTTAAGGCAAAAACTCAAGGATAGAATGAAAAAATTCCATGTCGATCTCACCACCGCGGATCCTAAAAAAACAATCATTACTCTAGAGGAAGAGCAAGAACCTACGGATCAATATAAAGAATGGATCGAAGTAAAAGGCTATATTGATGAACTATTTAGTTGTAAAGAATATGAATATTTATCAACCAAAGAAAAGCCCCAAGAAAATGCACAAATAAAGAATCAGCAAGCCAATTACTTAGAGAAAGCTCGAAGCTTTTTTACATCGCATTGGTTTCTAGGTGCGGTAGGCTGTGTCTCAGGAATTGCTGTACTCATCATTTGCCTCGCTACGAGTGGACTCCCCTTAGCGGTAGTGAGCTCACTGGCTGTTTTTAGTACCCTACTAACCTTAATATTAGGTGCAAATTCGTATCACGACGCTTGGACAAAACTGACAAAGGCTAGAACATTAACTATGGATAGCCTATTTGCGCTTAGTACGGCCTCCATCTTAATCGTTTCCGTCGCTTCCCTATTTCTACCTTGGCTCCCCATGATGTTTGAGGCCGGTTTGCTTATTTATGGATTTAGACATCTAGGAATTGCAATTGAAGAGACTATTAAAGAAAAAATTGGTACTGCAAAATTCCAAGACCGAGCTCCTAGAACCGTGCGCAAAAGAACAGTTCAAGGTTTTGATGAAATTGATTTAGATAAGATCGAAGTAGATGATGTAATTATTGTGCATTCTGGAGAAACTATCCCACTTGATGGCATTTGTAAGGATGAAAGTCTCATTTACAAAACGATTAATACCGGCGCGATTTTTCCTCAATATTTTTCTCCGCAAACGGAAGTACTCGCTGGTATGCGCTTAGCCGACAATGAAAAGCCGTTAGCAATACGTGTAACAAAAACTCAAAATTCATCCTTCTTAGCTCGACTCGATAAAGCCATAGAACTATCAGCGCTAGAAAAAGCACCTATTGAAATAAAAACAGGACAATTACTCACTTACTTTATCCCACTCGTAATTATACTGGCAGTGACTTCTGGGATAATTATTGGACTCTTTTTTCCTGCTGCCGTAGCAATTCAATGTGCTGTATCTGTTTTAGTAAGTGCATGCCCTTGTACTTTAGGCTTGATCACTCCTTTAGCAGTAAAAACCGGGATGCATAAAGCAGCGGAGCATGGGGTACAATATAAAAGCGCTAAAACACTACAGCAAGCAGAACAAATAGACACGGTCATGTTCGATTTAAATGGCACTCTAACCACTGGAGTTCCGAGTGTAAAAGAGTTGTATCTGTTTGAAGAAAGTAAACTTAGTGAGCTCGATTTTCTGTCTTATTGTGCGGCCCTTGAACGGCAATCAAGTCATCCTATAGGAAAAGCTATTTATTCTTTTGCAAGTCAATACAAGATAACAGACATTGAAACAGATTTATTAGATCACTCTCATCACTCCGGGATTTCTGGGAAAATAAAAGATACAAACTATGTCATTGGCAGCATGACCGTAATGAAAGAAAAAGGAATCAAAATTCCACGCAATTTCAGGCAACCCAACTTACAAGCTGGTGATCAAATAGTCTATGTTGCCCGGAATAAAATGGCAATTGGATTTATGGTCATAACCGATCCTGTGCGGGACGATGCGTGCTGCACGATTAGAGCTTTAAGAGCAATGGGCAAAGAAATCTGTTTATGTACCGGTGCAGATGAGGAAACCGCTCATCGTTATGCCATAGCGCTGGGTATTAAAACAGTTTATGCTAACTGCATCGCCAGTTCGGCTGAAGAAAAAGGGCAGCAATCAAAAACATCCCATATCCAAGCCTTAAGAAAAAAAGGACATAAGGTAGCCATGATCGGGGATGCAGGTAATGATACTCCTGCAATTACTGCCAGTGACTTAGGTATTGCGGTAGTTTCCGACGGCAGTGATGTTTTAACCCAGCAGGCAGCAGGTATTGTAATCCATAATGGAGCATTATTATCAATTGCTTCTGCGTTTGCTGTCTCTAAACAAACCGTGTCCAATATAAATCAAAATCTGGTCATGAGTCTGGTTTACAACCTGGGTTCAATTTTGCTTTCAGGTGGGTTATTAGTTTCAGTTGGCTTAACTCTTAACCCCGTAGTCGGTGTTGGATTGATGATTTTTCAAGCCTGTATGATTCTAATGAATGTTTATCGCTTTAAACTACAACCCTTAGATCATCTTCAAGAAGAGAAAAAGCAATATCAAGAAGCAAGCTCTCCTAGAGAATCCTCTCATTCAAAAATGAATCAGCATACACCTCTATATTCAAAAGACCCCCTATGCGACCCTGAGCCTATCCATTTTAAATCTGCAAAACCCCCTACAACCTCTTTCTTTTGGAATTATTGCCTTCCCAATAAGTCATCCACTGAAGAAATTGAGCTTTATTTAGTTGAAAGGAGTACGAAGGATTCTCTTTTAAATGTGGAGGAAGGGTGTTTTTTTAAGTGATCTAACTCTACCAGAATAAGAATGTGGTCGGATTACGGCTATCGGGATTCGAAAATTTTGGTAGGCTCCCAAGACGAAAAGCTATCTCGTTTAGGTAGGGAATCTATAATCATCTAAAACAGTAGATAGCTTCTCCATCACCTCATCAACAGAGATTAACTGCATGGGTTCATCGCCATGTACATGTTGCCCCCAAACATCTTCGATACGTTTACTACCTAAAATTTTTTCTGCTGCTTCAGGATAATGATCGACAACCAAGTCTTGAAAAAGATATGGCCCAGAAATAAGGGGGTTGGTCACCGCATGTAACGCAATAACTGGGGTATTTACAGCAGTAGCCATATGTGAAGGTCCGGTATCAGGACAAAGAACCACCGTGGCTTTACTGATGAGCGCCAACAATTGTTTGGGTTTTGTTTTACCAACAAGGTTAATCGCAGGTATCACTTGGATAATTTGGTCTGCCAAGTGTTTATCGAAATCGATGGGGCCACCGGTTATAATAACGTGTACATTCCATTTTTCCCTGGCTCTTTGCAAGACCTCAATATAGCGATCAACAGGCCAACTGCGCTCTGGCTTACTGGCAGCGGGATTAACCACCAAAATCGGACCTTGCTTGGGTAAATGTTGTGTTGCCCATTCATAATCTGCTTCAGTAATAGGTAAATCCCAACGTATAACACGTTTCTCTATTCCTAAGGCCTGAGCAAACTTCAAAAATCCATCTAAAGTGTGCTCTAAGCCCGGGGTTATTCGTTCATTAACAAATAAACCATGAGCGTCATTCGCTCGATGCTCATCATAACCAATTTTACGTTTTGCTTTGATAAACGGATAGAGTAAATTAGTTCTTAAACTCGCTTGCGGAGCTAATAATACATCAAAGGTACGCCCTTTCATTTGTTTTTTAAAGCGCCAATAATCTGCAATGTTGTTCGGTTTATCAATTAGAATAAACTCTACTCCATCCATCCCTTCTACCAAATCAAAAGCAGGTTTTGAAATTATCCATGTCAACTTTGCATGGGGTAAACTGGATTGTAAGGTTCTAATGAGTGGCACCGCCATTAGAACATCACCTAATGCAGATAATCGTACAATACAAATGGATTTAATCATTCTGTAAAACAAACCTCGAGCCACAATAAGGACATACCTCTATACCAGTTTTTTCAATTGGCAAATAAACCTTAGGATGGGCATTCCATAAGATCATATCTTTTGTGGGACAACTCAGGGGTAATTCATTACGATGCACTACGTAATTTTTTTTCGTACTCGCTGGTTCTTTATTAGTTTCTAACATAATGTTCCTTTAACGCTTATTTATTAAGATTATCTAATATTTCCTCGATTTTCGCTATCATCTCATCGCGAAAAGCCTCATTTTGTGGATCATAATACAAAGCCTCTCCCCAATGCCTAAGCCACGTTAATTGACGTTTAGCCAATTGCCGAGTAGCGACAATACCTCTATCACGCATCATAGAAAAATCATAATCGCCTTGAAGAAATTCCATTGCCTGTCGATACCCTACACAACGCATTGAAGGTAGATGCATGGTTAAATTCCATCGTTCCTTTAACTGCGTTACTTCTTCAATAAAGCCTTCAGCTAGCATATGATCAAAGCGTTGTGCAATACGGTTATGCAGCCACGCTCTTTGTTCTGGAAAGAGAATTAAATTAACAAAATGAAAGTCAGGCTTTTCCTTATCCAGCTCATGAAAAGCCGATAAAGTTTTACCTGTTAAATAATATACTTCAAGCGCACGTTGGATTCGTTGTGCGTCATGTGCATGAATTCGTGCTGCAGACTCAGGATCAATCTCTAATAATTTTTGATGAAGAGCGGGCCAACCCTTTAAAGCAGCATCATGTTCTAATTGTTGGCGAACTACCGAATTGGCTTCAGGTAACGTTGATAGACCCTTTTGTAATGCATTAAAATACATCATCGTCCCTCCTACAAGTAGAGGAATTTTCCCTTTCAGGTAAATCTGTTCACATAAAGACAATGCATCCGTACAAAATTGAGCTGCAGAATAAGATTCAATTGGATCTCTAATATCGATTAAATGATGGGGAGCAATTAGTAACTCTTCCGGTGTGGGTTTAGCAGTTCCGATGTCCATATTCCGATAAATCATTGCTGAATCGACACTAATCAGTTCAAAAGGATATCGTTTAACTAATTCACAAGCTAGAGCCGTTTTTCCTGAGGCAGTGGGTCCCATTAAACATAAAACTAATTTAACCATTCATTATCTCAATTAAAAAACAAGCGGTAACCTATATTGAAGAAACCCCTCCCGTTATGAGAGGGTGAGGCTGGGGTTCTGATATGGTACGTGTAAAGCGCCTCATTAACCCTAGACACTTTCCTCCCCTGGTGAGGGAAGAAGGGAACTATTTCTTTAATTTTAATTATGCTCAAACACTATGTATCTACTAATTTTTTACAATCTTCATTGGTTAATGCTTTAAATAAGCCAAACTTTTTGTTTTTCTCTTTATATATTTTAAGTAATAATTCATTTAATTCAATTTTTTCCTCACGGTTCAGAAGTCTAGGATCAAATTTTTGTGATTGGTTCATTAATTCAAGTAATTGATCCTGTTGAACTACATTGCATTCTGCAATTGAATCTAGAAATAACCGTAAATCTAAATGTGGCATACAAAGCGGTATACTCCGAATAAGTACTTCATTATCGTCCACCCACTCCATATGTATTCCTAATGATTTGAGACTCTGTACTAATTCTATAGAATTAGAGTGTCGCTTTTGCGGAAAAGAATAACGAATAGGAACCAATAAAGGTCTACTTGCCAAAGGAAAGAACAACTGCGGTATTTGCTCCTGCATCCGATGTTGATATAAGGTTATTATATCCACAATATACGGTTGTTGATTTATGAACACTATGATATATCGGCTATTTAAAATGACCCAAGATAATTCCGTTTCACAATGATAAATGCTGTTACTGGATACAATTAATTTCGGATAAGGTTCATAAATTGTTTGAATCTGATTTTGATGCGACGGTTCGCTCAATTCATAGGGAGCATCTTCGCAAGTTTCTTTTTTAGCCTTCAGTGCCGCAGTCAATTGGGAGGTTAAAAAATCAAACACTAAACGGGGCTGTTGAAAGCGAACTTCATGTTTGGTGGGGTGAACGTTTACATCAACCTCTGCATGTTTAATCATTAGATACAATATGCATGCAGGAAATCGACCAGGATGTAATAAACCATCATAGGCTTGCTTTAACGCCTGGTGAATTAACTTGTCTTTAACCATCCGTTGATTAATATAAACCCACAAACGATCATTTTGACTACGCTGAAAATTAGTGTTACTTAACCAACCACAGAGCTTCATTTCCCCATGTTCCACATCAAGATAAATTGATTCTTTAACAAAAGCACTACCGAATATACGGGTTATACGTGTTAACCGAGTTTGTTCATTGGTTGCAGCAGGAAGAGCCAGGACCTGCTTTCCATTATGTTTTAACGTGAGCGCAATTCCAGGAGCGCTTAAAGCAAAACGTTTCACGGTGGTTTCTATTGCTTGAAACTCTAATTTTTCGCTTTTTAAAAAACGTTTTCGAACAGGTGCATTAAAAAATAAATCCACCACATCTACCGTCGTTCCTACAGCCCGAGCACAAGGTGAAATAGACCGCTCAAGGCCATGGACTCGCAGCATGGTCGCTGTCTCTTGATGTTCAGGCCTGGAACTAATAGTAACTTTTGCTATTGATGCAATACTTGCTAATGCTTCGCCGCGAAAACCCATACTGTCAATTGCATATAAATCATCAAGGGTACTGATTTTGCTGGTCGCGTGTGCTGCAATGGCCAAAGGCAAGTCTTCTGCTACAATACCTATTCCATTATCACTGATCTTGATTTGATTAAGCCCGCCATAACCTATTTCGATGGTAATAGCATCTGCACCGGCATCAAAAGAGTTTTCCAGCAACTCTTTCACTACTGACGCCGGGCGTTCTATTACTTCTCCCGCAGCAATTTGATTCGCTATGAGCGGCGGTAATTGATGAATTCTTATGCCCATGCTGGAGGAATCACCAGTTTTTGGCCCGGCTTAAGTCGAGAGATTCCGCGCAAATGATTGGTAGACTGGAGGGCTGCAACTGAAACATGATAACGGGCAGCTATAGCAGGTAAAGTTTCTCCAGCGCGAACCAAATGGACATTGTTCGTCGTCATTGCCTCAATACGAGATCCGTGAGGCGGATTTTCCCAAAAATAGCCTTTAATACCTTGAAAAATGGCCTGGCTCAAACGAGTTTGATATGCTGGGTTGGTTAAATTACGTTCCTCAATTGGATTTGAGATAAATCCTGTTTCTACCAAAATTGAAGGAATATCTGCAGACTTCAAAACAACAAACCCAGCCTGCTCTACTTTAGTATTATGCAAATTGGTGAAATTACCCAGCTGGCTTAAAACTCGTCCCCCCATTTGCAAACCGGAATTTATCGTCGCTGTTTGTGATAAATCAATCAGGACTGAACGCACCACACCATTCTGATCATCCAGATCGCCCAGGTTAACGCCCCCTAATTCTGAATAGTTCTCCTTTTCTGCAAGCCAACGCGCTGCTTCGCTTGTAGCCCCCCTCTGCGATAAAGCAAATACTGAAGCACCATTTGAATGTGGATTATTAAATGCATCTGCATGAATTGCCACAAATACATCGCCATTATATTTTCTGGCTATATCAAGACGCTGCCGCAGGCCAACATAATAATCTCCCGACCGCGTTAGTACAGCACGCATCCCGGGTTGTCTATCAATTAATTGTTTTAGCTTCAAAGTAATTGCTAAAACAACGTCTTTTTCGCGACTGCGGTGTGGACCTCTAGCCCCTGGATCCTTGCCACCATGACCTGCATCCAAAACAATAATAACATCACGGAGTCTAGAGGGTCTGCCACTCACCTTAATTGGCTTTTGATTTGCGAGGATAGGGAGTGTTGGTTGCTTGGTCTCAACTTTCACAGGCAATTTTGGCTGTTGTATTTTCTGTGTGGAGTAGGATTTTGGGGCAACGTACTCTGCTTTTGGAGGAGTAGTTGCGGCAATAGGCGCAACAAGATGACCGCTATGCAGTAAATCAACACGAATACCTCCAAAAGCACCATTGGGTTTCCAAGGAGCTGATCTAAGTTGTACTTTTTGATTTACTTCGAACACAAGCCTTAAAGTTCTAGGCTCCGAATGCCCGCTTCGAACTTGTCGGACTAATCCATTAATTAAACCCAACTGCTTTAAATCGACAGCCAATTGTGTATTATTTAAGTCCAAGACAACTCGTTCAGGATTATTTAACAAAAATAATTTATGGGTGAATGGACCATTAATTGTTAGAAACAGTGAGGTTTGATTTCCTTGCTGCTTTAAAACAATTGATTTGAGTTGAGCACTAAATGTTGTTATCGAGCAAAAACACATCACCATAAAACACAAGAAGCGAAATATCATATTTCACCTGCAAGACGCGCTAAAATTCTTTTACCAGCTGCGCTCAATGCCATAATTTGCATTTCACGTCCAGCCCCCTTAATAGCTAACTTAAAACGAATATCGACTTGTGGCAATGCTCCTCCTGCATTTTCTGCCCATTCAATACAACAGATGCTCTCCTGGGTAAAATAATCTCTAAAACCAAGATATTCCAACTCTTCTTCATGATGTATTCGGTAGAGATCAAAATGATGTAGGGTTAGGTGGTTGCATAAATAACTTTCTACTAAAGAAAAAGTAGGGCTTTTAATTGGAGATTGAACGCCCATATGTCTTAGCATAGCGCGAATAATAGTTGTCTTACCTGCCCCCAAGTCTCCACTAAAGGTCAGGATTAAAGAAGGACAAAGACAAGAGGCCAGATGGGAGGCAAACAGTTCACTGGCCTTCTCATCAGGTAAATCTAGTGTTATAACATCATTTAATTCACTATTTGTCATCATTCAGGATAATTCAATACGTGAGGTAAAACATCAAATAAATCACTGGCCAATAAACCAGTTCCTCCCAGTTTTTTTGCTACCAGATCCCCTGCAACTGCGTGAGCCCACACACCGCATTGTGCTGCTTCGGATAAAGAGTATCCTTGAGCACAAAGACCCGCAATAATACCGCTTAATACATCACCCATACCAGCACTAGCCATGGCAGGATTACCTCGGGGACAAACAAAAGTATCCTTCTCTGTTTGAACCACCGAACCAGCCCCTTTTAATACAACGACGCCACCATATTGTTTCTGGATATTTGCCGCGGCAAGGTATCTATCTTTCTGAACAAAATCAGCAGAAGAAGAAAGCAAGCAAGCTGCTTCACCTGGATGTGGTGTTAATATCCAATTATCATCCAGTTGAGGATTTTCGGCTAACAATCTTAAGGCAGATGCATCAATAACCATAGGTAATTGTGAGGTAATCGCAGTCAAAAACAGATTGATCGCCCACTCACTTTCCCCTAGCCCTGGACCAATAACACAGACCGTAGCCTGGGCTAAAAGCGGTTTTAAATCTTGGGCAGTTGCAACACCACTTACCATCGCTTCGGGAATTATTGATAAGGCACTTTTGGCATGTTCCGGCCATGTAGCAACGGTAACTGCTCCTGCTCCTGTTCGCATTACTGCTTTAGCAGCCAAACTGATTGCACCAGGCATTCCTGGCCCTCCACCAACTACTAAAACATGGCCATAATTGCCTTTATGCGAATTTTTTTTTCGTTTAGCCAAGGGTAAAGATATAGTATCTGAACTTAAAAGACGAGCAGTTGGAACCAAATGAGAGACACAGGAATCAAGTTGTAAAGAGCAACAATGAATAATACCACAATAATCCGGGCCATCGGCGGTATACATACCTGCTTTTTGAGCGATAAAGGTTAAGGTAATGGTGGCCTTAACACAAAAATTATCTACCTTTCCTGTATCGGCATTTAGACCTGAGGGAATATCCAAAGCTATAACAGGTAGCCCACTGGAGTTGATCTGATTAATGGCTGATGCAATAACTCCACGTACAGGCCCTTTTAGGCCAATCCCTAAAAGAGCGTCAATTATTAATTCTACTTCGGTCTCTAATGGTTCATCAGCCGCTTGACACTCCACTCCTGAATTTATAGCCATTAACGCTGCATGTTGTGCAGCAAAAGGGAGATCAGCCACTGCTTTACACTGGTAAATCGTTACTGATAAACCATGCTCATGCGCTAATCGGGCCACCACATATCCATCCCCAGCATTATTTCCAGCACCGCAATATACGGCAATATGTCGTACCTGGGGGTAAAGTTTAATTATAAGAAAAAATGCCTCCGCTCCTGCACGGGACATAAGTGCATTTTCATCCAATTGATACAAAGAAGAAGCTTGTTGCTCACATGTTCTAATTTGCTCACAACGATACAAGGCATTTGCTGGTATGATCATCTTGTGCTCCAAATCTACTATTTCGAACACTTGCTTATATGTAGTCTGGTTTAAAGCGTTGTAGCCTGATGAAGCGCAAAGTAACCCGAATCGTTGCTAAAGAGATAAAATCGCTCGGATACACTGCACTTAACCCAGGCTAAAGAGCACCGGACTACGTCCATTTTACTTGACTAATTTTAATGAAGGTTTATTTTTAGAAACAGTTGAGCCATCCGATTCAGCGCCAGCAGTTCCAGTAGATGCTGGAGGCGGATCTTCTTCATCTTCGATCGCAAAAGCAATGCCTCTACCATTTTCTTTAGCGTAGATTTCTAATACTGCTCCTGGTGGAACAAAAATTTGTTCTGTTTTTCCTGAAAAACGAGCAGTAAAGATGATACGATCGTTTTCCAACAAAAGACCGCGAGTTGCTGCCGGAGAGATATTTAACACAATACGATCATGATTTACATGTTCTCTCGGAACTTGTACTCCCGAATATTCCGCATTAACCAGGATATAAGGTGTTAATTCGTTATCTACAATCCAATCGTAGGCAGCGCGTATTAAATAAGGTTTATTTGATGTCATTGTCATATAATTATGCCGCTCTTAGTTGTCGCTCCGCATCAGTCAAACTTGTTTGAAACGATTCACGTTTGAACAAGCGCTGCATGTAAGCAATTATTCCTTTAAACTCCGGTGCAATTTCAATACCCAATCGAGGCAAACGCCACAATAACGGTGCTAATGCACAATCCAACAAAGAAAATTCATCACTCAAAAAATAGGTCTTATCGGCGAATACAGGATCCAGTGCGGTTAAACTTTCAAATAAATTTGCTTTCGCCTGTTCCGCATTATCTTCTCTTAAAATACGGTTCATTAAATAATACCAATCATGTTCTATCCTGTGCATCATTTTACGGGTTTCAGCACGAGCAACGGGGTAAACAGGTAATAATGGTGGATGAGGAAATCGCTCATCTAAATATTCCATAATAATACGTGGCTCATAAAGCACAAGCTCTCTATCAATTAAAGTAGGAACGGTTCCATATGGATTAACTGATAAGAGATCAGCGCTGGGTTCGGCCTGCTTGGCAGCAAGAATTTCAACATTCACCCCTTTTTCAGCCAACACAATCCGAACCTGATGGCTGTAAACATCGTCTGTATCGGAAAATAAAGACATTATAGTGCGCTTCGCAACAATTGCCATGAGCAACTCCTATTTAATTCAACCTATAACAAAGGTAAGTACACACACAAAAACTCGCACTTTACCACATTTTTACCTTTTTGGGTTACTTTACGCCGATTTTTCGCCAATAAATTGTTTTTAAACCCCAGGCGACGAGAAATAAAATCGCTAAGAAACCCACAACAAAATATCCTAAACAGTGACGTATTGACTGTACTGGTTCACCCACATAAACAAGAAAAGTCACCAAATCTTGTAAATTTCGATCAAATTGCCCCTCTGATAGATCATGCGCCAATGTTTCTAAAATATTTGGCATAGCAACATCCGGAACGAGATGATTATTTGTACCAAATGGACGAGCATCATCCTTATAAAAACCATTTAAATAGTTATAGAGCCATTTCATCCCTTTTTCTCTAGCAACTAAAGATAAATCTGGAGGTACTATCCCAAACCATTGCTTGGCATCCTCAGGAGGCAAGGCAATACGAATTGGATCATTAATTGTTGCTTGGGTAAAAATCAGATTACTTTTTAATAAATCTTGATTTATCTGACCATTAAATCCTATTAGCCCTAACCCTTTGGCCATATGATTATAGCGTAAATATTTTAAAGAGTGACACCCAGAACAATAATTCATAAATAATCGAGCGCCTTTTTGTAAACTAGCCTTATCTTGAACATCGAATTTTACCGTATGCGCCCATCCATCTGGAATTAGAACGAAGCATCCAAACCATACGGCCAAGTAGAAGGCGATTCCATGCATCCGCATCATTGCCCTCCTAGGCGAGAAGGCAAGGGACGTGATTGTTCATAACGAGAATAAAAAGGCATCAGGATAAAATAAGCAAAATAAGTAATCGTACTTATACGTGCCCAAAACAAGCGTATTGGAGTTACAGGAATTGTTCCTAAATAACCCAATACCATAAAAGCAGTTACGCCTAGAAACAACATAATCCTTGAGTAATTCCCTTTGTAACGCATTGAGCGAACCGGGCTGCGATCAAGCCATGGTAAAAAGAAAAGCAGTAATAGAGCTAAGCCCAAACAGATAATGCCTAGTAATTTATTCGGAACCGCCCGCAACATGGCATAAAATGGCGACATATACCACATTGGAGCAATATGATCGGGTGTGATTAAAGGATTTGCGGGTACAAAATTATTATGTTCTAAAAAATATCCCCCCATTTCAGGGGCAAAAAAAACAACGGCAAAAAATAAGCTAAGGAAAGCAAGTACCATGACTAAGTCTTTAACTATGTAGAGTGGATGAAAGGGAATGCCATCTAGAGGATTTCCTTTCGCATCTAAGTGATTTTTAATTTCAATACCTTCAGGGTTATTAGATCCCACTCGATGCAAGGCAATAACATGCAAGAACACCAAAAATACAAGCAGGAATGGAATGGCAATCACATGTAACCCAAAGAAACGTTGTAGCGTGGCATTCCCAACTGAGTAATCCCCTCTAAGCCAAACGACAAGATGTTCACCAATATACGGAACGGCACCTAACAAAGAGGTGATTACCTCTGCTCCCCAGTAGGACATTTGTCCCCAAGGCAATAAATAACCAAAAAATGCGCCCGCTAAAAGTAAAATATATAAACACATCCCCAAAAGCCAAACCAATTCACGGGGTTTTTGATATGAGCCATAAAGTAAACCACGAAACATATGTAAATAAATAACAATAAAAAAAGCAGAAGCCCCAGTTGAGTGCATATATCGCAGTAACCAACCAAAATTAACATCGCGCATGATATATTCTATAGAAGCAAAAGCTTGTTCTGCGCTTGGAGTATAAAACATGGTGAGCCACAAACCTGTTAGCAATTGATTGATCAAAACGACAAGGGCTAGTGAACCAAAAAAATATAAAAAATTTAAATTCTTAGGAAGATAATAGGCACTGAAATAATTTTTCCAGGTGCTCATCAAAGGAAAACGCTCATCGAGCCAATTGAGGAGTCTATTCATTAAGCAAGCCTTTTCTGTTACCAATCATAAATTGTAGCCTGGGCGCAGCGAGCGAAACCCGGGAAAACCATATTGTTCACCATCCCGGGTTTTCGCTTGGCTGCACCCAGGCTACCGATTATGCAGACAAAGAATCTATACTTTGTCCTCACCAATAACAAGAGTATGCTGATCGATAAAATAATATGGCGGTACTTCCAAATTAATAGGTGCTGGCACATCTTTAAAAACTCTACCGGAAAGATCAAAAGTAGAGCCATGACAAGGGCAGAAAAAACCCCCGGGCCAGTCAGGTCCTAAATCGCCCAAATTGGGTTTGTATTTTGGAGAACACCCCAGGTGCGTGCAAATCCCTATAAGAACCAAGTATTCTGGATTAATTGAACGAAACTCATTTTTTGCATAAGGTGGCTGCTGTCTCGTTACTGAATTTGGGTCACGAAGTCTTGAAGAATCCTGACTCAGACGCTGTAACATTTCCTTGGTTCGTCTAATTATCCATACGGGCTTACCGCGCCATTCAACAACCGCCTGCTCACCTGGTTCCAATTTACTTAGATCAACATGTACAGGCGCACCTTCGGCTTGAGCTTTGGCACTAGGTAACCATGAGGCCACAAAAGGGGTTAAAGCACATAAAGCACCTATCCCGCCTAATACACAGGTTGTTTTTAACAAAAATTGACGACGATCTTCATCGATACGATCGCTTTTATCCTGTTCATGATCAGGCTCAGTATTTTCATTCACCATCATTTGCTTATGTATTTGTAGCCTGGGTGCAAGGCAGTATAACCGGGGTCATAAGACATAGATACCTCGAGTCCCGCTTTCTTGCTCCTAGGCTAGGAACTTCATACTCTTACCACGCAAAATAAAAAACCCCGCAGAAGCGGGGTTTTTTAACCAATAAACGATTAACGTTTTGAGTACTGAGTTGCACGACGTGCTTTGTGCAGACCCACTTTCTTTCGTTCAACACGACGTGAATCACGAGTTAATAAACCACGCGCACGTAATTTTCTACGAACCGAATTTGGACTAGGTTCAGCATCTTCTGCTAATCCTGCTTCATCATAAGCAACTAATGCTCTGGCGATACCCAAACGTACAGCACCTGCTTGGCCAGAAACTCCACCGCCGGATACTGTAATATAAGCATCAAATTTATTAACAAGCTCAACGGTTTCAAGTGGCTGCATTACAACCATGCAGGATGTTTCACGGCAAAAATATTCCTGTAAAGTACGGCCATTTACTTTGATCTCGCCTTTACCTGGACGTAAAAACACACGAGCTGTTGAACTTTTTCTACGACCTGTGCCGTAGTATTGCTTCATTTCAGCCATAATACTTATTCCTCAATATCAAGTTGCTTGGGTTGCTGTGCAGTATGTGGATGCTCGTTGCCAGCATATACTTTTAGCTTACGATACATCTCTCTACCTAAAGGATTTTTTGGTAACATGCCTTTAACAGCAAGTTCGATAATTCTAACAGGATTTCTAGCCTGTAATTTTTCAAAACTATCTGATTTTATTCCACCAGGATATCCGGTATGACGATAGTACATCTTGTTGGTAAATTTACGGCCGGTCACAATAACCTTTTCCGCATTAGTAACTACAATGTAATCACCAGTATCAACATGGGGGGTATACTCAGCTTTATGCTTGCCACGTAAACGACGAGCAATCTCACTTGCTAAGCGACCCAAAACTTTGTCGCTGGCATCAACCACTAACCAGTCACGTTTGACTTCATGGCTTTTGGCACTAAATGTCTTCATTAAATGAACTCCGAACCGCCTAAATTGGTAATCTTCTATCATGGACGGGCGATTTTAACCAAAACAGAAACATCCTACAAGTAAAAAGGATAAAAATTTATAAACAATTAATTAAATCCGCGTAAATATAGCAAATTTCAAACAAGAATCATAATAATTTTTGTTCTCTTGTTTAATCTGTGTGAAGCAGAAACACCATCATTAGTACTAAGCGATTATCTACATAATCCTAAACTATAGGCTCTCTACGATGAAGCGGAATCCGAAATCAATGTGTTTCATAATTTAATTTCAGGTTTCTCTACTTCCACATCCAGACTGCCCTGATTTATTGATTATTCCTGGTCAATTAATAACTGCTCTGCAATATTGCCTGAAATTAAATGCTGTTCAATGATTTCATCAATATCAGAGAAAGAAGAATAGCTGTACCAGACGCCTTCAGGGTAAATCACGATACATGGGCCAGAACTACATCGCCCAAGACATCCCGATTTACTTACACGCACTTTTCCTGGACCATGCATCTCCAGTTCCAAAAGACGGGATTTCAAATAATCAAAAAAAGGTTCCCCACCAGTATTGCCACAGCATTGTTTGCCTGCAGCTTTTTGATTGGTGCATACGAGAATATGTTTATTATAATAGGCCAATGGACTACTTTCCTATAGATTCAATTTTTGTTTTTAACTTTAAACCAGGTTTAAAAGTCACAACTCTCCTGGCTACTACTGGAATTTCTTCTCCAGTTTTTGGATTCCTACCCGGCCTTTGTGGCTTATCCCTTAATGTAAAATTACCAAATCCTGATAACTTCACGTGATTGCCATGCTCGAGAGCATGTCGCAATTCTTCAAAAAAATTCTCGACCATTTCCTTTGATGCAGGCTTGGACAGTTTTAATTCATCACACAGGGTTTCTGCCATTATTGCTTTGCTTAGTGCATTCACGATTATTCCCTCAATATGATTGAAAATTGGTTTTCTAACATGTTGATTATAGCACTAATTAAAGAATTTATCTCTGCATCAACTAAAGTCCTACTTTCATCTTGCAAAGTCATTGCCACGGCAAGACTTTTCTTACCTTGAGGAACTCCTTCACCTGTATAGACATCAAATACATCAAAAGATTTTAACCAATTTTCGGTTATGTTTTCTCTAACAGCTGATTCAATCTGCATAACGCTGATTTCTGCGTCAACCAAGAATGACAAATCGCGGCGAATTTGCGGGTATTTTGAAATCGCTTTGTAACGTGGCGCTTCATGTCCCATTAATGCCGCTAAATTGATTTCGAATAGTAAGACATCCTCTTGCAAATCTAATGCATCTGCCAAACGTGGATGTAAGATCCCCATCCATCCGGCGAGAACTCCATTAATATGTATCTGTGCTGATTGACCAGGATGTAACGCATCATGGACAGCAGCTACGAATTCGACTTGTTTTATTTTAAGTGAAGAAAATAAAGATTGAAGATCACCTTTTAAATCAAAAAAATCAAAGACCCGAGTAGGCTCACTCCAATTGACACTCCCTTGTTCTCCCATTAATAAACCCGCAATACAAGGGCGCTCAATGGTTTGTTCTTTGCTCACATCAAAAACCACACCGATTTCGAAAAATTTAACCGCGTTTTGCTGGCGGTGAACATTATAAATCATGGAGGCAATTAATCCTGGCCACATCCCTGCACGCATTTGGGATAATTCCGAAGAAATTGGATTAAGCAACTGTATAAATTCCTTGTTTGGATAAAGTTCGCGTTGTAATACAGGATCAACAAAACTGTAACTTATCGTTTCATGATACCCTCTGTTACTGAACCAGTGAGACAGCTTCGCAGCGATTTCTTCATTACCACATGCTTTTCCAGCCTGCACTACGGTAGTGATAGGTTGTGCATGTAAATTATCATAGCCATAAAGTCGTATGATTTCTTCTACCAAATCAACATCATATTGGATATCAAAGCGGTGAGAAGGAATAGTGACCTCCAAACAATTATTATGGTCTTTACCTAGGACAACACCGAGCCCTTCTAATAAAGTTTTCATTTCTTGTAATGAAATAGTAAGGCCGGTTAATTTTTTTACTTTATCGGTGTCAAAAGAAAAACCCACCGTTTCTGGTACATACTTCCTATCTTGGGCCTCAATAACTGGTCCTACTTCTCCCCCTGCAATTTCTAAAATTAATGCAGTAGCTCGTTCCAAAGCCTTCATTTGCAAACATGGATCGACGCCGCGCTCAAAACGCTGAGAGGAATCACTGAATAAACCAAATTTTCTCGCAACACCGGCAATGACAATCGGATTAAAATAGGCACTTTCTAAAAATACGTCTTGAGTATGCGCTTGCACTGAACTGGCTTCTCCACCCATGATCCCAGCTATCGCCAAAGGTTTATCATGGTCAGCTATAACCAATACTTTTTCATTTAATGTTAATTCTTGACCATCAAGCAACCCTATCTGCTCTTGATCATGACTAAAACGTACATTGATTCCACCTTTGATTGTTGCTAAATCAAAAGCATGCATGGGTTGGCCTAATTCGATCATTACATAATTCATAACATCTACAATCGGATGCAATGTGCGAATACCACTCCGACGTAAACGCTCACTCATCCATAAAGGTGTAGTAGCTTTAGTATTGATATTACGAATTATGCGCCCACAGTATCCCGGACAAGCCTCTGGAGTTTTCAATTGGATGGGAAAGACGTCGTCAATACTGGGCGTCACTTCAGAAATTGTTTTTTCTAATAAGGGTAATTTGTTTAAAACCGCCACTTCCCGAGCGATACCTAAAATGCTAAAGCAGTCGGCTCGGTTGGGAGTTAAATCAATATCAAAAATATGATCATCAAGAGTCAAATATTCGCGTAAATCCATCCCTACGGGAGCATCCTCTTCTAACTCCATGATGCCTTCAGATTGTTCAGCCATGCCTAACTCGCTGACAGAACAGAGCATCCCTTGAGATAATTCGCCCCGTAATTTGGATTCTTTAATATTAAAACCTCCCGGTAAACGTGCACCAATCATAGCCAAGGCTACTTTTAACCCGGCCCGGACATTGGACGCACCACATACAATTTGCAAGGGCTTATCCGTATTGGCATTGACTTCACATACAGTTAATTTATCTGCATTGGGATGGGGTTGGGTGCTAAGAACTTCAGCGACGATTACGCGAGTAAACTCTCCTGCTACTGGACTTACTGCGTCTACTTCCAGGCCAGCCATAGTCAGTTGACTTGCTAATTCTTGTTCAGTTAATGAGTAATCTACCCATTCACGTAACCATAATTTACTTAATTTCATTTATAGTCCTTACCACCTAATTAAACTTTTAGGTCCGCAGAGCTCAGCTCAAATGTCGGACCACAATACTGCAAATGACAGAATCAAAGTGCACAATTTCTCAAAATTGACTTAAAAAAGTAAGATCATTTTCAAACATCATCCGTAAATCATCTATTCCGTAATACAACATCGCCAATCTATCCATACCCATCCCAAATGCCCAACCTTGGTATTCGTCAGGAGAAATATTCACCGCTTTGAGCACATTAGGATGCACCATGCCACAACCTAAAACTTCAAGCCATCCAGTAAACTTACACGAGCGACATCCTTTACCACTGCATTGGGTACATTCGATATCAACTTCTGCAGAGGGCTCGGTGAATGGGAAATAAGAAGGTCTAAACCGCAATGCCAATTTTCGACCAAAAAAATCTGCAAATAAGTCTTGGAGCAAGCCTTTTAAACTGGCTAACGTCGCTTGCTTATCAATCAATAACCCTTCAACCTGATGGAACATGGGAGTATGGGTCAAATCCGAATCACAACGATAGACACGGCCAGGAGCAATTAAACGAAATGGTGGTTTGCGTTGTTCCATAGCACGAATTTGAACTGGAGAAGTATGAGTTCTCAATAAACGGCCATCACCAAAATAAAAAGTATCGTGCATTGCACGTGCTGGATGATGTCCAGGAATATTCAGTGCTTCGAAATTGTAAAATTCAGTTTCTATTTCTGGGCCATCAACTATATCAAAACCCATACGACTAAAAAACTCATTAATTCGATGTTTTACTTGAGTGACAGGGTGTAATGAACCACTTTCTTTCTTACGTCCTGGAAGAGTTACATCAATGCGCTCAGCTGAAAGTTTTTCTAGTAACTGCTTTTCTTTGAGTTCAAGCATCTTCGATTCAATCAATGTGCTGATTTCACGCTTTGCCTGATTTACTAATTGACCTACTTTAGGTTTTTCTTCAGCAGATAAATGAGCAAGTCCTTTTAAAATTTCAGTTAGCTTGCCTTTCTTGCCTAGAAAATCCACGCGAATTGACTCTAATCCAGATACATCTTGTGCATTCTTAATTGCTTCAGAAGCCTGCTCTTGTATGGTGATGATATCCTGCATAATTATACCCACAAGTAAAAAGGAGGCCGCAGCCTCCTTAAAATAAGTTTTATCTTTTTAGCACTAATTCCAAGTATCCTAGGTTCGCTACGCTTCACCGTGTAATGCAGGTCATTAAGTGCTTTAAATAGGTTAATTTGCCAATGCGGCCTTAGCTTGTTCAGCAATTGCAGCAAAAGCTATTTTGTCATGAACAGCTAGATCAGCCAATACTTTTCTATCCAGCTCAATTGATGCTTTTTTCAATCCATCAATTAAACGGCTGTATGATAATCCGCACTCACGAGCTTGTGCATTAATACGAGTAATCCACAAGGCGCGAAATTGACGCTTTTTCTGACGTCGATCACGATAAGCATATTGACCCGCTTTAATTACTGCTTGTTTTGCCATGCGGTAGGTTCGGCTACGGGCACCGTAATAACCTTTAGCTTGGTCTAAAACTTTCTTGTGACGTGCTTTCGCTATCACCCCACGTTTAACTCTTGGCATTCTTCATTCCCCCCTTAACTACCGTGCAACATGCGTTCTGCTAAACGAGCATCGCATGGCTTCAAAGTACCAGACTCTACGCGCAAATGACGCTTCGCCTTAGTGGACTTTTTGGTGAGGATATGGTTTCTATAAGCGCCACGACGTTTAATCGCACCACTTGCTGTCTTACGGAAGCGTTTACATGCTCCGCGATGTGACTTTAACTTCGGCATAACAATATACTCCGCATTTGTTTCAGCTACTTAGTTTTTTTGGGTGATAACACCATCAGCAATTGTCTTCCTTCGCGTTTTGCGTGTTGTTCAACAACTGCAAATTCAGCGGTATCTTGCTGTAAACGCTCAAGAATCTTCATACCGAGTTCTTGATGAGCCATTTCACGACCACGAAAACGCAGCGTAATTTTGACTTTATCACCATGATTTAGGAAACGGATCAGGTTGCGTAGCTTGACCTGATAATCCCCATCTTCCGTCGTAGGACGGAATTTTAATTCTTTGACCTGAATTTGCTTTTGCTTTTTCTTCGCTTCAGCTTGTTTTTTACTCAGTTCAAAGAGAAACTTACCGTAATCCATGATACGGCATACTGGAGGCTTGGCTGTCGGGGATATTTCCACCAGATCCAATCCACCTTCTTCCGCTGCACGCAGGGCTTCACGTGTAGAGACAATTCCTGCCTGATTACCATCGACATCAATTAAGCGTACCTCAGGTACATTGATCTGTTCATTAATTCTTGCGCGATCATTTTCACGCTTAGTTGGTGCACTAATGGTTTAATCCCCCCTGCTTGTTAATTGCAATTGATCCTTTGCGAGCAATTTCTTGCGCCAAGGTATCACAAATTGTATCTATTGTCATCACACCTAAGTCTATTCCTTCACGAGAACGCACTGCGACTTGGTTTGATTCAACTTCTTTATCCCCTATCACTATGAGATAAGGTACTTTTTGTAAAGTATGTTCGCGAATTTTAAAGCCAATTTTCTCATTTCTCAAGTCATAGTTAGCGCGAATACCCTTTTTTTGTAAAATTTGGGTAACCTTTTGAGCATACTCATTCTGTTTTTCGCTAATTGTGAGTACTACCGCTTGCACTGGAGATAACCATAAAGGAAATTTTCCTGCGTAATGTTCTATCAAAATCCCCATGAAACGCTCAAAAGAGCCTAAAATAGCACGATGTAACATAACCGGAATTTGTTTGCTACCATCTTCAGCCACATAGGAAGCATCCAAACGACCTGGCATCGAAAAATCAACTTGTATCGTTCCACACTGCCAAATTCTGCCTAAACAATCAGCCAAGGAACACTCAATTTTAGGTCCATAGAAAGCTCCCTCACCTGGAGCATCAATCCATTCTATCTTGCGATCTTTCATTGCTTGCATTAATGCCGCTTCTGCTTTATCCCAGACCTCATCACTGCCAACTCGCTTTTCAGGACGTAAGGCCAGGCGATATTTAATCTCATTGAAACCAAAATCGGCATACACAGACTGAACCAGTTCGAGCATCATCGCTACTTCAGATTGGATTTGATCTTCTGTGCAGAAAATATGAGCATCGTCTTGAACCATATTACGAACACGCATCAAACCATGGAGGGCACCTGAGGGTTCACATCGATGACAATTACCAAATTCTGATAATCTTAAAGGCAAATCTCTATAACTTTTTAAACCCTGATTGAATACTTGCACATGACATGGGCAATTCATTGGCTTAACGGCATAGTGACGATTTTCAGTTTCAGTGACAAACATCTCGTCTCTAAAATTTGCCCAATGACCTGATTTTTCCCAAAGAACCCGATCAACTAATTGTGGTGTTTTAATTTCTTGATAACCAAAATCAGCCAGACGATGTCGCATATAGCGTTCAAGTTCTTGATAAATTGTCCAACCTTTGGGATGCCAAAATACCATTCCAGGAGCAATATCCTGGAAGTGGAATAACTCTAAGCTCTTGCCTAATTTACGATGATCGCGTTTTTCAGCTTCCTCAAGACGAAATAAATAATCGGCCAAGGATTTCTTATCAGCCCAAGCGGTACCATAAATACGTTGCAACATTTCGTTATTGGAGTCACCACGCCAGTAAGCACCCGCTAATTTAGTCAGCTTAAATGCCTTCAAAAATCCTGTGGAAGGAACATGGGGACCACGACAAAGATCTTCAAACTCGCCTTGCTTATACAGAGACAATATTTCATCTTTAGGAATATCAGCAATAATTTTCGCTTTGTATTCCTCGCCAATGCCTTTGAAATATGCAATTGCCTCATCACGAGGTAGTTCTCTACGTGTTACCGGGTAATTTGCCTTAGCTAATTCCATCATTTTCGCTTCGATGGACTCTAAATCTTCTGGAGTAAATGGTCTTTGAAAAGCGAAATCATAATAAAAGCCATCTTCAATAACAGGACCTATAGTGACCTGTGCGGTGGGAAAAAGACTTTTAACTGCTTGTGCTAATAGATGCGCAGTAGAGTGACGAATCACTTCAAGGCTTTCATCTTGCTTTTCTGTAAGGATTACTAAGGCGCAATCATTTTCAATAAGGAAAGAAGTATCGACTAAACGATCATTAATACGACCCGCAATAGCTGCTTTAGCTAAGCCAGGGCTTATGCTATGAGCTACATCATAGACAGTTAAAGGCGCTTCAAAATGTTTTATACTTCCATCAGGCAGTTTAATGTTTGGCATAATTTTATCCGTAAGCACTTCTTTTCAAAAAAAAGCCCTGCATGGCAGGGCTTAAACCTTAATTTAAGAGGAGTCAATTTTAAGCATCATCCCAAATGAAAGCGGGCGCTCCTGGAAAACGATTTAGTTGCATGGTAGGCACGAGTGGGATCGAACCACCGACCACCACCATGTCAAGGTGGTGCTCTACCACTGAGCTACGTGCCTATAAAACGACCTTCATACACATTGGGGTGAAGTATATAATAAGGTGATATTACAAAGCAATCATTTACCTAGAAAAAACGGATGAATCCATAGTGCGCGTGTTAAAACAACGCTATTGCTTTTTCAGGCTCCTTTTATCATTAGGTAATGGCCAGTTCACGCCGGTATAGCGGCACTTGCAATAAAAACTCGCTTATATTGTGTTTCACTACCTCTGTAAAGCTATTATTATAGGCAAATACTTTTCGTTGTCGCTCTGAGTTTGTCCCTGCATCCATAATCGCTTCAAGCGTCGAAAAATAGGTGTGATAATTGAGTTGCTCAATATAGGGTTTTAATTTCTCAAACCACTCTCGCAAATCGTCGCGCATTAATTTTGTTTTACCGTCGGTATTCATTACTAACTCAGCATCCAAGCCATGACGAATGGCCCTCCACTTATTTTCTCGAGAAAGCCCATAAGGGGGGTAAGCGACTGCTTCCAGCCAACTTCCATTATTAGCAAACCAATGGGCGAGTGCGTGAATTAAAGCTACTAGAGCTAATGTTTCTGCTAATGTTGCCGTACCATCACAAACACGAATTTCGAGCGTCCCAAAATTAGGATTGGCCTTAAATCCCACCATAAATCTTTAAGTGATTTTATAGAGCCACAGACTTTAAGGGTCTTATAAATATTCAAAATCCTGCCATGAGCGGACATGATAGGGTTGACCCGCTGTGGGAAGAGCTTCATAGGTGGTTGGACGACAAGAAGATAGGCCGGTATCAATCCCTTGCCAAAAAGGGGAACTTGCAGACAAGGCTAATAAATGCGGTAAAAAATACATGAAGAAATTATTAAAGCGTATGCATTCTTCTCCACTGGACATACCTAAATGGACATGCAGTCCGTACACACTCATACGCCGAGTAAGCCATTGATTTCGATCAATTAAATCCAGATAACGGGTTGTTGGTGAGAAAATCCAATCAGCATATTTAGAAAAGGGATGAGATCCCGTTGCTGCAAGTAATATTCCGAGCTTTTTGGCAGCATGTTGAAGCTCAGATATTGAAGTATATAGATCTTCTTCAACCTCTTGCACTAAGTTGCATTTAGCAGTATTTACTTCGATCGTACTTAAATAAAATTCAAGTTTAATTTTCTCATGGTGAGACATCGCATTTAAGATCTCTTCTGCTCGAGAACATAAGTTATAGGTTTCAGAATCATAAGTTGCAGTTCAATTTCTACTCCCAAAGTCAGTATTCCGCCACTATTAAATTGAATTTCTTCTTCTGAGGCGGATACAGTATCTTCGGTTTGCGTAGCCAAGGATTCTTTGAGTTGACTTTGCATAATTAATCCTTCTTTTTATTATTGATAGTTGGAATATATGTTGAAAGTCCCTCTTTGATATTTTTGAGGAGCTCTATACAGTTGCATTAAATAGTGATGTACAATAAATATACCCTTAAATATTCATATCTGTTGAAACAATTCGTACACAAATCATTTCGATACTAATGGTTAATGCGTTTAATTTCAACCTTGAATTTGTATAAGACTATCCATGAACCTTATTGAACCCAATCAAATGAATCAGAAAATTGATCTCGAAATACAATCCGAACAGCGTTCCAAAAGCATTATGCTAGCATTACGCAAAATCATGCAGGAAATGGATTTTCATTCCAGACGATTGAATAAATGTTATGGTTTAACCGTACCGCAAATCATCTGTTTGTATGAAATTTATGAAAATGGAATTATGACTCTCTCTACTCTTTCTAAAAAAGTCTACTTATCAATGAGCACTTTGGTGGGAGTAATCGATAGGATGGAAGAAAAAGGATTGATTCATCGTACTCGAGACAGTAAAGACCGTCGTATCATTTATATTGATATTACTGAAAAGGGAAAAGATTTTGTTCATGCCTCCCCCTATCTGCTCCATAATAGACTAAGTGAAAACCTTCGTTCTTTAGATGAACAGGAGCAAATAACCCTCGCCAATTCGATTAACTTATTAGTTAATTTATTAAAATGATCTAATCAATAAGATTTTGGATCTTCTATCCTTAAACTAAGTCGATTAATTTATAAAATTAGAGATTTTCTAATGAAAATCCGTTCAAGAACATGATAGATAGGCTCAAATGGAGGGGAACCATTCAAGCCAAAGTATGCGAGGTGAACTGCTATGAGTTATCCACCTTTTTCTATTGGACTGATATTTGTTCCATCTAATATCACTACTTCTTTATTGGACTAAGCACCTTTCCATAGGTTTCGCTGGTATTATACTTCGTTTGTCGCATATGTCAACTTTAAGTTTCCAATAGAAACTTTTAGTTTCGTTTTTTATGTTCTTTTGCATGTTTTGTTTCTATTGATTATAATTTATTTACTCATAAATTGGGACTTAATACCATGGAAAAAGTTAACCTGGCAAAACAGTTCGCGGATCGTCTGCGTGATGCCATGATCGCCGCAGGATTTAATTCGCAACGCTCTACTTCGGGCGTGTGCATTCATAAGTTAGCGGAAATAACAGGCTATTCTTTACAAATATGCCGTAAATATCTTCGCGGTGAAGCGATTCCTGATCCCGTTAAATTGGTAGAAATCGCGTCGAAACTCCATATTTCGCCAGGATGGTTGTTATTTGGCGACTCCCATAATGCCCCGGGGATATTCCAAGAAAAAGTATCCATTAGTAAAAACTTGCTTCATTATATTTTCGCCAAAGCGTCCTGTCTTTATACGGATATGCTTCCCGAACAAGAGATCGCCAATTTTTTAATTGAATTAATTCATGATGTGAGTCTGATCCATGCAGATGAAGAACAGTCTAAAAAAATTATTGATTTAGCCTTAGCTTCGCTGAAACATTTTAGCCATTCGCATGGAACCTAATCCGTTGACTTGTTGAGATAGTCCCCCTTTTAAACAAAAGGGCATGACGTTGTAACTTGGATAAGAAATTAAAATGCTCAAAAAGACAATAATGGTTTAATCTAGTTTAATTAAACCATTATTGGTCATTCCAATTTAGTCAAAGCCCATCAATTCTCAAACCTTACAATAACACCGCTTCTATTTACTGATTGCCACCGCTAGTATCTTTAGGAGCAGGGGTTTCTATTACCGGCTTTTCAACCTTGGGCGCTTCAATTTTTGGCGCCTGAACTGTTGGAGCGGTAACGTTTACATTTTCTCCAGTTCCAGTAGGCGAGGTTTCTGTTTTTGCAAAAATAAAATACAAACCGATAAATACGATAATCACAATTGCAATTACTGCAACAACTGCGACAAGGTTATTTGTAGAATTTTGATCGCTCATGATAATGTCCTTATAATATGTTTGATATTCGATACCTACAGGTCAATTAAATCTTTCTAAATAAAAAATTGGTACTTTTATTTTAGAATTTTTTCCATCCATTTTCTGTGGTCATCGAAATTAAACCCCCTCTAAATTGTAAGTTATTATGCCAAAATAGCAAATAAACAACCTACAACGTGAATTTTTCCATTACTAAGAGAATAACAAATCGAAGTTTGCTATCTTCTGGCTTTAATGCAAACAAGAACTCCGTCCCATGTATTTCACCGTTTGGCCGAATAGTGGTATCATTGCATTTTAAAAACACACAGAGTTTATATGTTACTCCACTGTCTTTTCATCATTGGTATTTGTGTTGAAGCAATCACAGGTGCATTAGCGGCCGGTCGTAAAAAAATGGATTTTTTTGGTGTTATGTTGATTGCAAGTATTGCTGCATTGGGTGGTGGTACAGTAAGAGATGCGCTCTTCAATACTTATCCCCTAACTTGGGTTGTCCATCCAGAATATTTGCTGTACACATCAATATGTGCATTTCTGACTATATTTATTGCCCATTCATTAATTCGAATTATGAAAATATTTTTAATTCTTGACGCATTGGGACTATCTACTTTTGTGATTATCGGTACTCAAAAAGCACTCAATCATGGTTTATCACCCAGCATTGCTATTATTAGTGGCATGGTCACAGGGATCTGTGGAGGTATGTTACGAGATATTCTTTGCAACGATATCCCTTTAGTGTTAAGAAAAGAACTTTATGCAGTTATTGCTTTAGCTGGAGCTGTACTGTTTACGACCCTTAATTATTTTAATATCTCCGAAAATCTCAATGTGATTATTACACTCATTAGTATTTTCACTGCACGATTATTAGCCATTTTTTTCCATATTCAAATACCAATATTTGACTATTCGGAAAGTATAAAAAAGCGAAAATGAAAATCTTAATCATCAGCGTTGGCCGGGTGAAACAAGCGGATCTGGAAATATCTTTGGGAAAGCCCGGGTTTCGCTCCGCTTCACCCAGGCTAACAAGTTCTATTACACTTCTTTAACTGTAATAATGCTTACTTCTTCATCAGGTACATCGGCGTGTCCCATACGTTGCCCAGTTTTTACTTTCGCAATCGCATCAACAACATCCATTCCTTCCACTACCTCACCAAATACACAATATCCATAGCCTTGCATATGATCGCCGCTGTAGTTCAAAAATGCATTATCAGCTACATTGATAAAAAATTGCGCGGTTGCAGAATGAGGGTCCATAGTTCTTGCCATAGCAATAGATCCGCGTTTATTTGGCTTCGCATTTTTCGCTTCATTTTTTATTGGCTCGCGAGTTGATTTTTGTTTCATCTCTGAATCAAGCCCACCACCTTGAATCATAAACCCTGCAATAACACGATGAAAAATTGTATTATCGTAAAAACCACTGCGCACATAATTAAGAAAATTTTCAGCCGTAGCCGGAGTATTTTCTGTATCTAACTGTAGATGAATATCACCTTTAGATGTGCTAATTACAACCATTAATATCTCCTGTCATTTTTAAATTAATTGATGATCTTTAATATATGTAAAAAAGAATGTTTTTTTACCGGATATTATTCGTTACATGACATAAATGCATAAGTGCTTTTAATTCCCACTTTCATTAATTATTAACTCACGCATTTTATCACAAACATCATGCATTACATGAACATTATGAATACTTGCCAAAGCTGTAAATAAATTCGTCTTTTGTTTTGTTAACTGATGCAAATAAGAACGAGAGTAATTACGACAAGTGTAACACATACACTGTGCCATGATTGGCGACATATCATCTGCAAAACAAGACTTTTTTATTTGAATTCGTTCATTCTCATGCTCGCTAGCAAAGCGTAACCAATTGCCATCTCGAATCAATTCACCGCAATATAAAGATCCATGGCGAGCGTTCCGTGTTGGTGCAACACAATCGAACATATCAATTCCTTCTGCGACCACATCCAAAAGGTCTTGTGGGGACATTCCAACCCCCATGGTATATCGTGGTTTATTTTCTGGTAAATAATCATGTACCCAACGAATAACTTCCACAGTAGTTTTCATATCGAAACCAATAGTTTCACCGCCAATGGCAATTCCTTCGGTATTCATGGAAGAGATAAAATCCGCACTTTCACGGCGTAAATCTTTAAAAGTTCCTCCTTGAATTATGCCGAAAAGCGCTTGCTCATAGCCATATCGGGAAGTCGGATATTGTTGATGATAATTGATGGATTGCTTTAACCAACGATGTGTACGGGACATGATATGACTGACTTCATCTTTAGTGCAACTATCCGGCGTGCACTGATCAAAGGCCATGATAATATCTGCACCAATAATTTTTTGAGTTTCTAAAGACATCTCCGGAGTCATATGAATTAAACGCCGAGTCCCCGGTAATTGGAAATGTGCACCTTCCTCGTCAATCGTACAAATTTTTTTATTCTTGGATAAACTAAAAACTTGAAAGCCCCCACTATCCGTTAACATCGGTCCATGCCATCCCATAAAAGGATGCATCCCGCCTGCTTTTTCAATGACCTCCATACCTGGAGCACACAGCATATGATAGGTATTGCCCCCTAAAATGATTTGACTGTGGGCTTCATGCAATTCAGCAGGGGTCATATTATTTACACCCGCACGCGTACCAACCGGCATAAAAACTGGGGTAATAAATTCACCGTGAGCCGTAGTAATACGAGTCACTCGCGCTTGAGTTGAGGAGTGTTTATGTAACACTTCGCAAGAAAAGGTTTTCATCGGTTAGAAATAATTCAAAATGCCGATAATAGCTAAGTCAAACTCAGATTACCAGCATTAGCGATGTTAATAATTAAGCAATTTATGTTATCATTCGCAAAATCTATGGAAGCATGGTCCTATTCATCCACAATTCTAAAAAGGATATATGTTTATGCCCAGTTCAAATTCTAGTTTATTCATGATCGATATAGAAGGTACGGAACTTTCAGACATTGAACGGGAAATCATAAAACATCCATTAGTAGGTTCCGTAATTCTCTTCACCCGCAACTTTTCAAGTCCACAACAATTGAACTCTTTGATTGATGAAATCCGTGCAATCAATTCTAATATTTTTATAACTACCGATCATGAAGGTGGCTTTGTGCAACGCTTTTTGCGTCAGGGATTTCGTGCATTGCCCGCTCCTCGCGTTTATGGTGATATCTACGATCAGAATCCAGAAGTAGGGATCAAACTGGCAAGACAATATGGCGAAATTATGGCCAAAGACCTATTAAATTGCGGTGTAGATTTAAGCCTTGCTCCAGTTCTTGATGTTCATGATAAAAGCCTTATTATCGCACGTTTGGATCGGGCTTTTCACCCTAATCCTGATGTAATAGCCTCTTTGGCTGGTGCTTTTATTGATGGAATGAATGCAGCAGGAATGCCAGCCGTGGCCAAACATTTTCCCGGGCACGGCTCGGTAAGTGGCGACTCACATAGTACGATGCCCGTTTCTCTTGCCTCCTTGGATGAGTTAAAAACCAAAGATTTAAAACCGTTTATCGAGCTAATTAACAAGGGGCTTCTCAGTGCGATCATGCCCGCGCATGTTACCTATAAAGCAATTGATGCCAATAAGCCTGCTGGCTTTTCAACAGTTTGGTTGCAGGAAATTTTACGCCATGAATTGGAATTTACAGGGTTGATTTTAAGCGATTGTTTGAGCATGACTGGCGCAGATATTGGCAATTTAATGACTCGAACAGGGGAAGCTCTTAACGCAGGTTGTGATATGTTGATCATCTGCCACCAGCCACGACACATATTGCTGGAATTATTGAACAAAATCAGTTTAATCCAATCTCCCGAGTCACTAGCCCGTATTGTCCACTTTAAAAATCAGATGCTTCGCTTCGCACATCCGGAAAAATATAAATCCAGTTCTTATTTAGCTACTTTGGGAACTGAATGCGAAGTGGCTAGTAGTAGCCAAAATCGGCAGTTCAATACTTCAAAAACTATTTAGGTATACATAGTCTGAAAAAAGAGGAATCCAAGATTCCGGAATGGATAAACGACTTAACCCTAATCTCTGCTTCCTTCACTACGCTCAATATTCGTGAAGCGCACTTCGTCGAGTCTGCCAAAACAAGAAACATCCCATTAACGCCATGAATAGAAAGTATAAAGCACACCAGCCTGGCATAGAGATTCCCAACATCCTCCAATTCAACTCAGCACAATCCCCACTACCCCAAAACAAAGCTTTCACTACAGTTTGCCAGGGAAAATAACGGATCAAAACATCAAGACCAGGCATACAGGCCGGTGCTTCTCCCGCAGGTAAAGATTGTAACCATAATTGACGTAAAGCAAAAAATAATCCGGCACACGAAATTATGATTTGCAACAGACTAATAATGTGCGCCTTTTTTAAAGTTCGAAAGCTTAATCCCATAACTGCCAACAACAAAAAAACACAAATGCGTTGCATGATACATAAGGGACAAGGAATAAGACCAACCACGTATTGAAAGTAAAACGAAGCAAATAATACAAACACAGTCAGGATTGCATTAAAAGTTTGAATTTTTTTATACGTAGGTTTTCTCATGATTTGGGCAACATATAGGATATAGCAGCCTTAAGATCCTCATCACTGCATTTGATACACGTTCCTTTTGTAGGCATAGCATTTAAACCTTTTATTGAAGAAGCAAGTAAATCATTTAATTCTTTTTGGGCTAATCGCGGTTTCCAATCCTGTTCGTTTCTGAATTTTGGGGCTCCCGCTAGACCGTCTCGATGGCAAACAATACAAAATTGCTGGTATGTTTCTTGTCCAAGCTCTTTGGTCTCTACCGTACTCATTGCTCTATTATCGGTCTGAGCTTGACCTTGTACAGTAACTTTCCCCACAGGTTGAATTCTTAATTGAATTTCTCGTTGCTGCGCTTCATCACTTGCATACAATACAAATGAACAACAAAACAATGACATTAAAAACTGCAACCTCATGCCCATACACCTCATGATCATAATTTAGAATGATACCTAGAAGTGAATTTTTTTTCCAGCGGGATTAAAACCAAATAAAAGGATTTTCTATCCAGGACACCCTCTTCAAATTATAATGGATCATTAAAAAAACTAAGGAGCGAAAAATGGTCCAAGCAATTCCTGAGGGTTTTCATACTGTAACACCCTCTTTAACTTTTAAAGATTGTGCGAAAGCAATTGAATTTTATAAACAAGCATTTCACGCTAAAGCGTTGCAAATTTTCCCATCTTTAGATGAAAAAGGCATTATGCATGCTCAGATTCAAATTGGTAACTCAATTATTATGATGGGTGATGAAATGGAAGGAGAACATTGTTCCAAAAGTGCGGAAACTCTTGGGAAATCACCAATCACACTTTTTATATATGTTTCTGATGTAGACACGTTCTTTCAACAAGCGGTTGCTGCTGGAGGTCAAATAATAATGCCGGTAGCTGACATGTTTTGGGGCGATCGTGCCGGTTTCATTAAAGATCCTTTCGGATACTCATGGATGATTGCCACGCACATCAAGGATCAAACAGTTGAAGAAAGCAGAAAAAATGCAGCAGAAGCATTCGCTTCTATGGCAAAAAAATAAGCTATAAGGATTCAAAATGTCAGACTTCCCCATACAAGATTCTATTTTGCTTATTGCCGATCCTAAAATAATTGCCATTCCGGTGATCGAAAATCACGATCCGATGATTGATGTAATCAATCATGCTGAAATCAGCTATGGGCCGTCTCCAGAAATAGCAAATAATACGGATTACACAAAAATGCGAAAAACGGTTTATGAAAAATTAAACCAAGCTCAATCCTTGTTGCCTAAAGGATTACGTTTTTGCTTGTATGAAAGTTATCGAAGTCTGGCATTACAAAAATTCCTTTTTGAAACACGCTATGAAAAAGTTAAAAATAAACATTCCGACTGGTCATCAGAAGAGATTTTTACTGAAACAACCCGATTGGTCTCTCCGGTTATCAACTTAGATGGTTCATCAAATATCCCGCCTCATTCGACAGGCGCTGCAATTGATGTTTATTTAATCAATGAACAAGGAGAGGCAATTGATATGGGAATTCATCCTAAAGATTGGATGGAAGATTTAGATGGCTCCCTGTCATTCACGGTCTCAGAAGTTATTTCTCACGAAGCAAAACAAAATCGCCAAATCATGAGTCATGTCTTAGAAACTGTAGGCTTCGTAAATTATGGTTACGAATATTGGCATTGGTCATATGGAGATCGATATTGGGCCTATTATAAACAAAAGTCTCATGCGCTTTACGATACTTATAAATAATCTGTCGTTTTACCTAAACTTCGAGCAAATAAGCTCACCTAGAAACCTACAAGTTAATCGACAACCCTTTGAGAATTAGGGTATATTTCAAGAGTATCAAGTTACGGATGCATTACAACAAGGAAGGGATATGACAAATACAAATGAACTATACACTCCTGGTGCTTTAAGGCGAAATTGGGGGTTGCTGTTAGGGTTAGGGATATTACTTGTTTTTCTAGGTTGTATTGGCTTGAGCATGGTCATTGGCTTAACCTTAGTAAGCATGTATTTTTTTGCTGTCTTATTAATTATTTCCGCAATCTCCCATTTTATTGATATTTTCAAACATCGGGACTGGAGTGGTATTCTCTGGCAAACCATAATTGCAGTGTTATACCTAATCGGTGCGGGTGTAGTTCTGTATGATCCTTTTTTAGCATCTACATTGATTACTGCGCTATTAGCTGGGGTTTTAATTGTTATTGGCCTCACACGAATAATTCTAGCCTTTTCTCTAAAAAACGACAAAGGGTGGGGTTGGTTATTATTTGCGGGAATTATTACCATTATTCTTGGTGTTTTAATCATCATGCAATGGCCAATTAGTGGCTTATGGGTTATTGGGATGTTTCTTGCTATTGATATGATTGTGAATGGATGGACTTACATTTTTATCGCTCTTTCTGTGCGTGCATCTACGTAATGAACATAGTATGATACGGCATGCTCTCCAAAATGCCGTATCGTATGTATTCAAGAACCTTACGTATAGCAACCCGTCAAAGCCCTTTGGCTTTGTGGCAAGCCAATCATGTCCGGAATTTATTGTTAAATAAATGGCCGAATTTACAGATTGATTTATTACCTATGAACACCTCTGGAGATAAGTTTCTCAAGGACAAACTTCTCGCTGTTGGCGGCAAGGGTTTATTTGTCAAAGAGCTCGAAGAAGCATTGCTGGATAAAAGAGCTGACTTTGCTGTTCATTCTTCAAAAGATATGCCTGCAGAGTTTCCTGAAGGTCTCGGATTAGCGGCAATCTGCAAAAGGGATAATCCATTTGATGTCTTTGTCAGTTATCAACATACCGATTTACAGACCTTGCCCGCACACTCAATTGTTGGAACATCAAGTCTTAGAAGACAATCTCAATTATTGGCATACAGACCAGATTTGAGTGTCAAGTCCTTACGAGGAAATATCAATACTCGTCTTGAGAAGCTCAAATCAGGGGAGTATGACGCGATTATTCTTGCTGCTGCGGGTCTTGAACGTATGGGATTTATGGATTCTATACAGGAACAACTATCAGCTGAAATCATGCTTCCTGCTTGTGGCCAAGGTGCTTTAGCTATTGAGTGTAGGGCTGACGATCATGAAATGCATGCGCTAATTACCGAACTTAATGATCCCGTATCAGCTATTTGTGTGCATACGGAGCGAAAAGTTAATGCCTTATTGGGCGGTAATTGTCATGTCCCTTTGGCTGTTTTTTGTGTACCAATAGAGAACAACCAACTTTCTTTGCAAGCAAAAGTTCTGAGCCTTGATGGCTCACAAATGATTAAGAGCGTGCAAATTGGGCCATTGGAACAGGCAACACGCTTGGCTGAACTTTGCGCCCAATCGTTACTGGCGCAAGGAGCGGCAAACCTTCTTGCATCAGTACCAAAATGAGTAACTCACTTCACGGTTTGCGCATTTTAAATACCCGTCCACACGATCAGGCGCAGGAACTGAGTCGGAGTATTCGCGAAGCGGGAGGAATTGTAGTCGAACTCCCAACTTTAGAGATTAAAGCGACAGACAATAATTGGCTCCAGCTATTGCCGGATTTAAAGAAAGTGGATCAAGCGATTTTCATTAGCGCCAATGCGGTTCATTACTGTTTTACTCAATTAAGCAGACAACATATTAAATGGCCCTCATCAGCCCATGTCATTGCAATCGGTCAAGGTAGTGCAGCGGCACTTCAAAAATTTGGTATAAAAGTCCACGCAATTCCCAATATTCCTAACAGCGAACATTTATTAGCATTAAAAACATTACAACAACCAGCCAATCAAAACGTGCTACTATTTAAAGGTGAAGGAGGCAGGCCACTTATCGAGGAGCAACTAATAAAACGGGAAGCGAACCTTGTTATTCTAAAAGTATATCAAAGGGTTATCCCGCAAATTAGCCCGAAATTGATCGAGTCTATATGGCGCAATGATTTAGTGGACATTATACTGTTAACAAGCGAACAGTCTCTGCATAACCTTTTTAAAATGTTTGAACAAGAGGCCCAGGAATGGCTCCGTAATAAAAAATGGCTTTTAATCAGCGAGCGCCTGGCTCAAGTTGCTTCATCGATGAGTATAAAAAATATTAAGGTTTGTAACCCTAATCATATAATGACTGCATTGTCTGATTACGTAAACAAGGATTAACTTATGGCCAGCAATGAAGAACAAGTACAAAAAGTAAAAAAAACACTCAATACTTCGCACAATGAAAAGACGAAACCTATAAATAATTCACCATTATGTAAAAATCAATCCCTGATACCCATCTTAGCTTTTATAGTTGCATTAGGCTCGCTAGGAGTTGCTGCTTATACTCTTTTTGAGAACAACCAGTTGGAAACGCAACTAAGTAAAACGCAAAATAATTTCTCCACACAGCTCCAACAATTAGAGCAAAGCCAAGTCCAAGCCCAGGAATTAACGAATACAAGAGAAAATAAGACTGAAGAAATACAAACACAGTGGCAAGCCAAATTTGAAAATTTAAGCAAACAAATACAAAATGCACTGCAACAAAAATTTTATCAAAATCAGGATTGGCTTCTCCTTAAGGCACGTTATTATCTTGAATTAGCACAAATTAATTCCCATTGGAGCAACGAAATTGATGCAACTGTTGCATTGTTGGAGCAATCCGATCAGCTCTTAAAACAACTCAACGACCCCAAAATTTTGAATATAAGACAAGCGATAGCAAAAGAAATAGCACAAATTCAAGCCCTTCCCACAGTTGATATTGCTGGACTGCTTAGTCAACTGGATGCAGCACAAAACAGCATCGATGATCTGAGTATTCCGTTACCGATGAAAGGAAATACTCATTCATCAGAAAATAGCCCACCTACAGCAAATGATTCGTCTACCTGGAAAGGGCGATTACAAGGGAGTTTGAATGCATTGGAAAAGCTTGTGGTAATTCGACGACATGAGCAAGGGATTGAACCTTTGATTTCTCCTTTATTTGAAGCATTACTTAAAGAAAAGCTCCGCCTTAATCTTCAAGAAGCGCAATGGGCTGTTCTTAATAACGAGCCGTCGGTTTACCAACTGGTTCTCAAACAAGCGATTAGTAGTCTTAAAATGAATTTTAATGAAAAGACGCCAAACACTGCTGCTTTAATCAAAAAACTAACGGAGTTACAACAAAAGAATGTAACTCAAAAAAGACCAGCCATGGGATCTGCACTCCCGATGCTCAATGAATTGCTTCAATCAAAAAAAACTCCGGAAACTCAATCTTTAAATGACGGACAAGGAGGAAATCAATAATGATGCGTATTCTCTTTGCTTTCTTGATTTTACTAGGTTCCGTGGCTTTAGGAATTCAACTCAATAAAGACCCAGGCTATGTATTAATTGCGATCAACCAATGGACCATTGAAACTACAGTCTGGGTAGCTGTTTTTGGCATCATTCTTTTATTCCTTGTTATGTATCTTATTTTGCGCCTATGTCAGAAAATTTCACACACGCCAAGTACATTAGCTCAATGGCATTCAAAAAGACTGACTCAAAAAGCACAAGCAATTACCCGAAAAGGATTAATTGAGTACAGTGAAGGATATTGGTTAAAAGCCAAAAATCATTTGATTCAAGCATTACCGAATACGGATACACCTTTACTTAATTATTTAACTGCTGCACGGGCCGCCCAAAAAATGGGGGACAATCAATTACGCGATGATTATCTACGTGAGGCGCAACATTCCATGCCTGAGGCTAAAATTGCCGTGGAGTTAACTCAAGCCGAATTACAACTTGCAAATCATCAATGGGAGCAAGCGCTTGCAACACTCCAGCACTTACATGATATAGCTCCACGTCATCCTTATGTTTTAAAGCTTATAATGCAACTTTATCAAGAGGTAAAAGACTGGCCACAACTCATTCAAATTTTGCCGGACTTAAAAAAATATCAGGTTATTAATCCGCAAGAATTTGAATTATTACAGTGTAATGCTTATTTGCAACGTCTTATTGATCTTGTAAAACAAAATCAATCTGAGGCGGTGAAGGCTTTCTTCCATTCATTACCCAAAGCTTTAGCGAACGAACCGAATATTATCGCAGAATATATCCGTTTCTTATTAAAAAAAGCAGATTACACTAATGCAAATGACCTATTACGTCGTGCACTGCGCAAAGACCTTAATCCGCAATTGATTGGACTCTATAGTCTCTTACCAATCGATGAAAAACAATTGGCTTTTGCTGAAGGATTACTGAAAAAAAATGCCCATTCAGCGGCCCTTTATTTATGTTTAGGTCAAATATGCATGAAACGAAAATTGTGGGGAAAAGCCAAATATTATCTTGAACGATCTAACGAAATAGAACCTACTGCTTTAGCCTATGAAACTCAAGGACAGTTGCATGAAAAACTGGGCGAAGAAGCACTTGCTTGTAGGAGTTATAAACAGGGTTTAACGTTAGTAACAACAAAAATTTAACCTATATTTGGGACTAGTTAGGCCATCATCAAGAAAAGAAGGTTGGTTAAACCTTCTTCCTCTTGATGACAAACTTCGGAACTCAAAGAGCGTTATTCAATTAGATAAGGGTAGAATTCACTTCTACACCACCTATACCCATATCGGTAAATGTCCCTTGTAAAGATAAAGTAACATTTGTTTGGCTAGACACTATTGCAGTTGAACCATCTACGGTTGCAATCGAGCTATCCGCTGTCGCAATTGAACTTACTGCTGTCGCAGTGGTGCTGTCTACTGCTGTCGCAGTGGTGCCATCTACTGCTGTCGCAGTGGTGCCATCTACTGCTGTCGCAGTTGTGCCATCTACTGCTGTCGCAGTTGAGCCATCTATTGCTGTCGCAGTTGAGCCATCTATTGCTGTCGCAGTTGAGCCATCTATTGCTGTCGCAGTTGAGCCATCTATTGCTGTCGCAGTTGAGCCATCTATTGCTGTCGCAGTTGAGCTTGTTACACTTAAAATACTATATGTACTTACATCTAAAATACTATCTTGTTGAGTTAAGTCAATTATTGGAACAGCCCCAGCATCATCTATCGCTGTTGCAGTGGAGATATCTACCGCTGTCGCAGTGGAACCATCCGTGGTCAGAGTGTAACTATCTACCGCTGTCGCAATTGAACCATCGGTAGTGGTAGCAGTTGCACCTGTCGCTGTTGTTGCAGTTGCATCTGTCATTGTTGCAATTGAACCATCTGCAATTGTCGCAGTGGCATCTGTCGTTGTTGCAGTTGAACCATCTGCAATTGTCGCAGTGGCATCTGTCGTTGTTGCAGTTGAACCATCTGCAATTGTCGCAGTGGCATCTGTCGTTGTTGCAGTTGAACCATCTGCAATTGTCGCAGTGGCATCTGTCGTTGTTGCAGTTGAACCATCTGCAATTGTCGCAGTGGCAACTGTCGTCGTGGTTGCAGTTGAGCCATCTGTTGTCGTGGTTACACCTGTCGTCGTTGTGACAGTGGAACCATCTGTTGTCGTGGTTGCACCCGTCGTCGTTGTTGCAGTGGAACCATCTGTTGTCGTGGTTGCACCCGTCGTCGTTGTTGCAGTGGAACCATCTGTTGTCGTGGTTGCACCCGTCGTCGTTGTTGCAGTGGAACCATCTGTTGTCGTGGTTGCACCCGTCGTCGTTGTTGCAGTGGAACCATCTGTTGTCGTGGTTGCACCCGTCGTCGTTGTTGCAGTGGAACCATCTGTTGTCGTGGTTGCACCCGTCGTCGTTGTTGCAGTGGAACCATCTGTTGTCGTGGTTGCACCCGTCGTCGTTGTTGCAGTGGAACCATCTGTTGTCGTGGTTGCACCATCATTTCCTGAAGATAGAGTTCCTGAATCAATAGGAGTAACGGTAACTAATTGAGTTGCTGTAGCAGTAGCAACTGAATTTTCTACGCTGGAATAAGCCGTTACAGTTAATGCAAGGTTTGTTGTATCCGATAAATCTCCACTTACCATAATAGAAAGATCCTGCAATTGGCTGGCAGTAAGTGTGTAAGTACCATCCGCATTAGCCATCACCGCGGTTCCTCCAGAGCTTAGGGTTGCTCCAGAAGGTACATTACCAATGTTTACGGACAACGAATCTGTGGTATTTCCTGCGGGAAGTAAGGCAGTTATATCAAGAGGTATGGCGACACCTGCACTTCCAGTAGCCGTCTGTGTTTCTAAAATAGGAGTATCGGCAACGGGATTAACGGTTACGACTTGCGTTGCGGTCGCAGTGGCTACTGAGGTCCCGACCGTAGAGGTGGCAGTTATTTCTAAGGCCAGATCGGTGGTGGTGGCCAATTGTTCATTTACCGTAATAGCAAGATCCTGCAATTGGCTGGCAGTAAGTGTGTAAGTACCATCCGCATTAGCCGTTAGGGCGGTTCCTCCAGAGCTTAGTGTCGCTCCAGAAGGTACGTTACCAATGGTTACGGACAACACATCTGTGGTATTTCCTGCGGGAAGTAAGGCAGTTATATCAAGAGGTATGGCGGAGCCTTCATTCCCAGTAGCCGTCTGGGTTTCTAAAATAGGAGTATCGGCAACGGGATTAACGGTTACGACTTGCGTTGCGGTCGCAGTGGCTACTGAGGTCCCGACCGTAGAGGTGGCAGTTATTGCTAAGGCCAAATCGGTGGTGGTGGCCAATTGTCCATTTACCGTAATAGCAAGATCCTGCAATTGGTTGGCAGTAAGGGTGTAAGTACCATCCGCATTAGCCGTTAGGGCGGTTCCTCCAGAGCTTAGTGTAGCTCCTGAAGGTACATTACCAATGGTTACGGACAACACATCTGTGGTATTTCCTGCGGGAAGTAAGGCAGTTATATCAAGAGGTATGGCGGAGCCTTCATTCCCAGTAGCCGTCTGGGTTTCTAAAATAGGAGTATCGGCAACGGGATTAACGGTTACGACTTGCGTTGCGGTCGCAGTGGCTACTGAGGTCCCGACCGTAGAGGTGGCAGTTATTGCTAAGGCCAAATCGGTGGTGGTGGCCAATTGTCCATTTACCGTAATAGCAAGATCCTGCAATTGGTTGGCAGTAAGGGTGTAAGTACCATCCGCATTAGCCGTTAGGGCGGTTCCTCCAGAGCTTAGTGTAGCTCCTGAAGGTACATTACCAATGGTTACGGACAACACATCTGTGGTATTTCCTGCGGGAAGTAAGGCAGTTATATCAAGAGGTATGGCGGAGCCTTCATTCCCAGTAGCCGTCTGGGTTTCTAAAATAGGAGTATCGGCAACGGGATTAACGGTTACGACTTGCGTTGTCGTTGCAATTGCGACTGAAGCTCCAACAGAAGATTTAGCGGTTATTGCTAAAGTAAGATTGGTGGTCCTAGCCAATTGCTCATTTAGAGTAAGGGCAAGATTCTGCAATTGGCTTGCATTTACCGTATAAGTACCATCAGTATTAGCAACCAAATTAGTCCCTCCAGAACTTAGAGTCGCTCCAGAAGGAACATTGGCAATCTTTACTGACAGCACATCTGTAGTGTTTCCTGCGGGAAGTAAGGCACCTATATCAAGAGGTATGGCAGTACCTTCATTACCGGAGACCGGATGCGTTTCTAAGATAGGCGTATCGGCAACAGGTTTAATGGTTACAACTTGCGTTGCCGTCGCAGTAGCGACTGAAGTCCCGACAGTTGCTTTAGCGGTTATTGCTAAAGCAAGATTGGTGGTGCTGGATAATTGACCATTTAAGGTAAGGGCAAGATTCTTCAATTGGCTCGCATTCACAGTATAAGAACCATCCGTATTAGCGACCAAAGCAGTTCCTCCTGAACTTAGAGTCGCTCCCGAAGGAACATTGCCAATCTTTACTGACAGCACATCTGTAGTGTTTCCTGCGGGAAGCAATGCGCTTATATCAAGGGGTATGGCAGTGCCCTCATTTCCTGAAACCGAATGTGTAGCTAAGATAGGAGTATCGGCAACGGGATTGACGGTTACTACTTGGGTTGCTGTCGCCGTGGCTACTGAAGTTCCTACTGTTGATTTGGCAGTTATTGCTAAGGCAAGTTTGGCAGTTGTGGCTAATTGCCCATTTAAGGTAAGGGAAAGATTCTTCAGTTGGCTCGCACTGAGCGTATAAGTACCATCCGTATTAGCGACTAAAGCAATCCCTCCTGAACTTAGAGTAGCTCCAGAAGGTACATTGCCAATTTTTACTGACAGCACATCCGTGGTGTCTCCCACTGGAAGTTTGGCGCTTATATTAAGAGGTATGGCGGAACCTTCATTCCCAGTTACCGCTTGGGTACTTAAGATAGGAGCATCAGCAACAGGATTAACTCCAACCTTTATTGATTGGTGAATACTTGCGGATAAACCCTTGGGAGACGTAGATGTCGCAATTACATTAAGAGTCACAGAGCCAGACACTTGATTTAATCCAGATTTAAAAGTTAAACCTTTAATTTGTGCTGCAGTAAGCGTCCAACTACCATCCTGGTTGTGTGTCCCCGCAGATAAAGAAGCACCCGCTGGAACCCCAGTGATTTTATAGGATAATACGTCACCCGTATAACGTGTTGTAGCGCTTATATTTAATGGTATCGATGTATTTTCGTTTCCTCCAGGACTTGTTACATGTAATGAGGTAGGAGGAACTGGAACCGCAATAACAGGGACGTTGTAAGTATGAGTAGGTAATGCACTAACCTGTAAAGTACCGGCTTTTATTGCCTGTAATTGAGCTATATCCGCTACGGCCACAGTAATCGGTAATGTACTGGGAGTTGAATCATTAAGTACTACTCCAGCAGCTAATTTTAGTGTTTCAGGTCCATTTACCCCATTAAACCAGGTTGAGCCCTTAATTACTTGGGTACTTTCATTGGCTACGACATACTTAAGGGAACCATTGGCACTATTGTTCATAATTAACCAATAGTGTTGATCTTTAGCATCAATATCTGTTGCAGATAAAGTGCCTAGAGTCGCACCAGGAGCGCTTTCGCGAACTGAAGTTGGAGTAAATGAAACTTTAGGTGCTCCAAGATCTTGAGCCACGATTTTTATTTGCTCAAAACCTTTAACACTTAAAGGAATGGATGAAAATTTGAAAAAGCTGTTTGCTTCTGCTCCTGAAGCTACAGCCGCTTTAAAACCCAAAATATTATTTTTAAAATTCGCAGAAGTAAGTTGTCCATAGCTTACTTTTAGTTCTAAAACATCAATACCTTTACCTCCGTTATATATAGATGATCCTCCGTGGGCAATGGCATTTAAATTAGCCTCATAAGTCATCTTATCGGCACCGTTCCCTCCTTTTATAACAGAAGAACCAACACCAGCATCAACACTATTTTTATTATTCCCAAAATTGATAACGGTACTCCCTGTAGTTACGGAGTGTACGGAGTTAATGCCTTGGCCTAAGGTTACTGAAAAATTTGCGGCACTTAGTTGTACCATGCTATTCACTACATGGGCATATCCAAGATTCAAAGTGTTATTTCCGTTACCTGCTGTAATAACATCCTTGCCCGAAGAAGATAAAGCATTTATTAGATTATTACCATTTCCCATAAATAAGGTTTCATTGATGCCAGAAAGTGTGACCGAATTGTTGCCATTTCCTACAATTAGAAGATTGTTATTACCTAAAACTGAGAGAGTATCTTTGCCATTACCTACTGTAAGAATGTTATTATTTCCCATTAAGGAAACATTATTATTCCCATTTCCTATAAAACCTACCCCATTATTGGTATTGAGGGTTAAATTTAAATTCCCATTACCGTAAGAAGTTATTTTCTGCGCTAAAATTGATTCTTGATTACTATTGCGGATCGTCTTTAGTAGTAGAGCTAATGCTTCATTACTAGAGGAAGTAATAGTGGAAGCAGCCATGAGAACACCTAAACCATGCGGGCAAGGTTCTGAATTCCTCCATGACTTTAGTACCTGCGCGTTATTAAAACACCTGAACAAATCGATACTTTCAAGTAGCGGGAGTTTCACTTAACATATATGAATTAAGTATAGTAACTGGTTAAGTTTTATTCAAATCTATGGATGCAAAAAAATCCTTTTCCCGTGTTAAAATTACAAGGTAATAATCTTTATCTTTCCCTGAACGATTCCTCTTTGGCCTTAAATATGGGTTTAAGAATATAATCCAAAACACTTTTTTTCCCCGTTTTAATAAAAACATTGGCGGTCATACCAGGAATTATGGGTAATTTATGTTTATCGTTTCCTAAATAATTTTTATCGGTTTGTACACGTATCATATAGTAAGTTATTGATGGTGTTGCAGAGAATTTAGTGCTTGGTTCTTCAATTGCATCCGCGCTGATATAAGTAACCACTCCATTTAAACTGCCATAGACCGTATAATCATATGCTGTGATCTTAACTGATACCTTTTGTCCCGTATGAATAAAAGCGATATCTTTCGGCGTTACTTTTGCTTCAACAAGTAACTTATCTGACAAAGGAACAATTTCCAAAATATCTTCACCTGGACTAACAACTCCTCCCTCCGTTTTAATATTGATTTTTTTAACTACACCATAAACGAGGGATCTTAGTTGAGTACGCACCATTTTATCTTTTAAAGAAGCTAATGAATCAGTCAAACTCATTAACTCTGCTTTTTGCTGGTTAAGCTGAGTCCATGCAGTATTTTGATATTGGTTTTTTTTCTCTAATATTTTTTGTTGAATTTCTGCAATAATTTCTTGAGTGCGAATATATTCAGCTTTAGATGCATACCCTTTGATTGTTAATTTCTCATACATTTTAGTGTGCTCTTTCGCCAGATCTAAATATTGTTTTAAATTCTCTAATTCTGAATGAAGTGAATCGAGTTGGGTTTTAAATAAATAATTTTCTCTATCTACGAGATCAGGAGCATTTTCTTTCAACTCAGCAGAAAACTGAACACTTGGTTTACCATAAGCTTGTGCCGTTAGCCTGGCGACTGTGGCCGAAAGAGCAAGATATCGATGATAACCATTTTTATAATCTGCCTTGTACCGAGTATCATCAAGAGTTACTAGAATTTGGTTGGGACGAACTATTTCCCCTTCTTGAACCAAAATCTTATTAATAATTCCACCATCCAAGCTTTGGATAATTTTAACTTCTGATGAAGGAACAACTTTTCCCTCACCAATAACAACATCGTCTATCATTCCAAAATAAGACCAAATTATTCCCAAGATAATAAGCATTAAGACAATAAAAAGAATACTGTTCGCAACCATTGTTGTTTTCGATAACAACGCTGCTTTAGAGTCAGCAATAAAATCTTCATCTTCTGAAAAAAATTTTTTCTCTTTCCTCTTTTTCTTCAAAGCCATGTTTATTTACCTTCCTGATTGGGTATTGAAGATGAAAACGGTTGGGTTTGTTTTTGTTTCTCCAGTGCCTGTGCCTTTTGTAGAACTTCAATCACCTCATTTTTAGGCCCATCTAAAATAATATGGCCATTATCCATCATGATAAGACGGTCAACTAAAGGAAATAATGATACTTTATGGGTTACTAAGATAATGGTTTTACTTTCTTTAAGAGTTAATAAGCGCTGAATCGTTTCTTGTTCTGTGGCCATATCCATGGCACTGGTAGGCTCATCAAATAACCAGATCGGGGGATTAGATAGTAGCCCACGCGCCAGGGCAATAGATTGACGCTGTCCTCCAGATAAGCCTTCCCCTCTCTCGCCTACCATCATATCAAATCCTTCTGGATGGTGATTAACGAATCGGTCTACACCACCAAGATAACCTGCATTGATAATTGCTGCATCATCAGCCCAAGGCATTCCCATAGAAATATTGTCTCGGACTGTTCCATAGAATAGCATGCTATCTTGGGGGACAAAGCCCATGTTCTTTCTTAAATCAACAGGATCTAGTTGTTCAATGTTAATCCCATCTATATAAATATTTCCTTCTTTCGGTTGATATAAACCTAGAATTAAGCGTTGAATTGTACTTTTACCCGAACCAATACGGCCAATTATGGCTACCCGTTCCCCCGCCTTTATTTTAAAAGAAACGTGATCAAGGGCTAGGATCTGTTGACCAGGATATTGAAAACTAACTTTATCGAATTCTATGGTTCCTTCTATTTTAGGCAGGTGTAAAAAACGTTTATTTTCTGGACGCTCAACAGGCAATGACATTAAGTGATTCAGATTTTCCAAGGATAACCTGGCTTGCTGCAACCGGGTTAAAATTCCCGCCAATGAAGAAAGAGGAGCTAAAATTCTTCCCGCCAAAATATTTGTGGCGATTAAGCCACCTAATGTCATGCTTCCTTCCTCAATCATATAGACACCCAAGGCAATCATACCTACCGTAATAAACCCTTGACCATAATTGGTAATAGTGATTATCAAATTTGAGAAATAGCGCATTTTTAGTGAATCTCGGGCGGTCGTACCCACATATTGTTCCCATTTTTTTTGCATTTGTCCTTCAGCATTTAACGATTTAACTGTTTCAATAGCCGTTACTGTTTCCACTAATAATGCATGTTTTTGCATGGCTCCTTGCAAGGATTTTAATACCGCTTCACGCATAGGTTTCTCAATTATATAGGCAGCGAGTAAGATAAGCGGCACTATAATAAGGGGAATCAGTACAAGCCAGCTGCCTAAATACGCGATAAGTACAAAAAACAAAACCACAAAGGGTAAATCAATAATTGTAGTTAGTGTTGCGGAAGTAAAAAAATCGCGAAGCACTTCAAACTCTCGCAGATTATTTACAAAAGCACCGACCGAGTTGGGTTTGTTCATTAAGCGAATGCTTATTGCTTGTTGGAATAAAGTGCTTGCCATCACCACATCCGCCTTTTTTCCACTCACGTCAATTAAATAACCACGTAATAGTCTTAATATAAAATCAAAAAAATTAATCATCAAAACCCCAACAACGAGTACCCATAAAGTGACATAGGCATTGTTAGGAATGACTCGGTTATATACATTCATTATAAATAAGGGCATAACCAGATTGAAAATATTGACTATGAATGCCGCAACAACAACTTGCATGTAAATATAGCGATAACGGGATAAGGTACTCCAGAACCAGGAAAGCTTATCTATATTTTCTGTTGGTGCTGCTTCAGCTCGAGTTTCATATTTAAAAACGGGAGCAATAAAGATAGCTTGTCCAATATAACTTTCCTCCAAATCATCGAATGATTTTTGTTGAACCCCTCCTCCATGATCCGACAAAATGAGTTCGACTGTTTCAGAATCAATAATATTTTTTAAGATGCATGCCTGATCATTTTTTAAAAGCAACACAACCGGTAAAACTAATTTTGAAATATGCTGAAGGGATCGTTTCACTATGCGTGCTGAAAATCCAACTCGTTCCGCTGCACGTACAAATAAGGAGGGGGTAAATTTATTATTTTCCAGCGGTAATCCAGCACGAAGTACATCTGCAGACAACGGGCGATGATTTAGCATAGTTAAAATTACTAAACAATCTAATAATGGATCAGAGAATGTTTCGTTATTCTCATAAGACTTATCCATTCTCTTTTTTTCCTACTTAAGAGATGTCATATGTCTTATAGTTTAGCAGGTTAACGCAATAATAGGGGTTGTTGATCAATTGATGGGATTGAAGTTGTATCAAGTATTGGAGATTGGGAGGCAAATTTAACTCAGTAACATCCCAATCAACGCACAAATCGATTTTTTACTATAGAAACTTAGGTTGATGGCATGCATCATTACAATCTGTTTGGGTCTTTTCCACCTGAATAGTAACATGCTGAATATTAAATTCTTGACGTAACTGCTCAACCCACTCTGCTCTTAATGCATCTGAAAGTTCATTATCAGGCATATACAAATGAACTGACAGGGCATTTTCTTGAGTACTCATTGCCCAAATATGTAAATCATGAAATCCTTTCACGCCTTCTTTGCTCAATAAAAAATCGCTTACAGTAGTCCAAGAGATATTATCTGGAACACCATCAATAATTAATCTGAAACTACCTGCAAATAAAGCCCATGTACCTTTGAGTATGACTAATGCTATGAGTAAACCAACCACTGGATCTATCCATTGCCAACCCGTCCAATACAGCAAGGCTGCTGACAAAACAACACCTACGGAAACTAAGGCATCATAGAATAAATGTAAATAAGCGGCTCTAATATTCAAATCGTCGGAGCCACGTGCAAACAATAAGGCGGTAGCAGAATTAATGACAATACCTATCCCTGCAACAATCATGACAGAGAAAGCTTGAACCTCAGACGGTGAAAACAACTTATAGACCGCATCCGTGGCGATAATACCGCATGTAAAAACGAGCAAGATTCCATTTGCCAATGCGGAGAGTATGGAAATTTTTTTTAAGCCGTAGGTTGCTTTCATTGTAGGTGCGCGTTTCATAAGTACGGTAGCAATCCATGCTAAAACCAAACCTAAAACGTCGCCTAAGTTGTGAAACGCATCAGCCAATAAACTGGTCGAATTTGATAAATAAGCAAAAATAATTTGAATCAGTACAAAGATGCCATTCGCAACTATGGAAATAATAAAGGCTTTATCATAAGCCATGGGAGCATTCTTTGCTCCGTGATTGTGTTGGTGATGTGAACCACCATGAGAATGCGTGCTCATAATGTTCCTTCGTTTTTTTGATCTTCTTTTTTTTCTTCAGCATAATAGTTAATGCCAATTTTTATTCGATTACGTTCTTTTTGCTTACGCCATGCATTTGTATCACGTAACGAATATACACATCCACAATATTCTTGTTTATAAAACTCTTCACGCTTGGCAATTTCATACATGCGTTCTGAACCTCCATTTTTTCGCCAATTATAAGTCCAATATTCTAGGTTAGGGTATTTGCTTGCCGCACGAATTCCGCAATCATTAATTTGATTCATATCCTTCCAGCGTGATATTCCCAAAGAACTGCTAATTACGGGAAACTCATGCTCGTGAGCATATAATGCCGTACGCTCAAAACGCATATCAAAGCACATAGTACATCGTTTACCCCGCTCAGGTTCCCATTCTAGACCCTTCGCACGAGCAAACCAGTTATCCTTATCATAATCCGCATCAATAAATGGGATATTGTGCTTTTCTGCAAAACTAATATTTTCGTTTTTTCTAATTTCATATTCTTGAATAGGGTGAATATTCGGATTATAAAAAAAGATAGTAAAATTAATTTCCGAACTAATAAGCGCTTCCATGACCTCACCTGAACAAGGTGCACAACATGAGTGCAACAATAACTTGTCTGCATCATTAGGTAATTCCAGTCGCTCTCTTTGTATCATTTCTTTACATCCAACATGTTTATAAAATGGTGACGATAATATACTAACTCCGCAATAGAGTCTTTAATATCGTCTAGGGCAAGGTGTTTTGATTCTTTAACTACTCCATTTAATAATTCAGGTCGCCAACGAATAGCTAATTCTTTTAGTGTACTCACATCCAAATTTCGATAATGAAAAAATGCAGCAAGATCTGGCATGTATTTGTAAAGAAACCGCCTATCCTGACACACACTATTGCCACACATTGGTGATTTACCTTTATCTAGATACTGCTTTAAAAACTCGATGGTTAACTGCTCTGCTTGTGCTTCGCTAATTTGACTTTGTAAAACGCGATCAACTAAACCGGATTGTCCATGTTGCCGAGTATTCCAGGAATCCATGCCATCGAGCAGCATTTTAGCTTGAGAAATTGCAAAAACTGGACCTTCAGCAATAATATTTAAATGGGGGTCGGTCACCACAGTAGCAATTTCAATAATCCTATCTTTTTCAGGCTCAAGTCCTGTCATTTCCAAATCTATCCAAATTAAATTTTGATTATTTTTCATTTGTTTTCCAGGAGTTTAATATCAATTCTACACAAGCCACTCGTCTTTGATGTAGGGTGTGTTTAATTGCTTCACCCTTATACCCTTCAGCAATGATCGCTTGGCTATTCACTTTAGCACATTCAGAAAGCAAATAGCTCCATAATTTACTTTGGCGATATTCAATAGCCCGACCACAACCTGATGCATCTGCTTCACAGGCAATTAGCATATTATAGAAGAGTTGGGGACGACGAAATGCATCGCTCTGCTCCAAAATTTTTACTATCGTGCTCGCTTTCAATTCAAATAAGCGGTGGATGTTTAAATGAACGCGTGAAACCAAAATAGCCAGGGAACGATAGTCATTAGGAATTCGTAATCGAGAGCATAGAGTTTCTACAATGCTAACTCCCCGCTCTTCATGGCCATGGTGACTTGGCCAATTGTCCATAGGCGATAACGCTTTACCCAAATCATGCACTAATGCGGCAAATCGAATCACAGGATCTTCAGTTAAAGTTACTGCCGCTTGCAAGACCAATAAGGTGTGAACCCCACTATCTATTTCATGATGATAACGATATGGATTAGGGATGCCAAACAACCGATCAATTTCAGGTAAAATTACCCGCAATGCATCACAGGATCGTAAAGTAATTAAAAATTGTTCTGGGTTTTTTTCTCCTAAGCTTCTTTGCCATTCCTGCCAAACACGTTCAGGGACCAAATGAGCTAATTCACCTCGTTGAACCATGGTATACATCAATGAACGGGTTTCCTCGGCCAATTTAAAACCTAAATGATGAAAACGTGCTGCAAAACGGGCAATACGCAATACCCGTACTGGATCTTCAGCGAAGGCGGGAGATACATGACGGAGTATTTTTGCCTCTAAATCCTTCAACCCATGGTAGGGATCAATAAGCTGTCCTTGTTCATCTCGTGCCATTGCATTAATTGTTAAATCACGGCGTGCTAAATCTTCCTCTAAGGATACTGTTTTACTGAAATTACAGGAAAAACCATAATATCCAGGCGCAGATTTTCGTTCTGTTCGCGCCAAAGCATATTCTTCACGGGTTTCAGGATGCAAAAAAACAGGAAAATCTCGACCAACTTGTCTGAATCCTTTTTCCAATAACTCATGTGGCTCAGAGCCAACAACAACCCAATCACGTTCTTTTATTGGCAGATTCATTAATTCATCCCGTATAGCCCCACCCACTAAGTAGACTTTCATTAAATTTAATTTACCTTCATACTGTATGATTATTTAGCCTTAATTTTCGTCGAGCTAAGAATATTTTTAATAATTATATTATAGATTAGGACCATGAGTAAAAGACGTATTAGTAAACAACAAACTGCCCGTATTGAAAAGATTCAACAAAATTATCATGAGCACAAAAAAAATCATGACGATCTGGATGATGGCTTAGTTATTACTCGCTTTAGCAAACATGTTGAACTAGAAGACGCAAAGGGCAATCACATACGTTGTTCAATTAGGCCAAATCTAGAGACTTTGGTTGCGGGAGATAAGGTCATATGGCAATCAGAAGGAATTAACCAAGGAGTAGTAGTTAGCCTTTATCCTCGAAGTACTGTCTTGGCAAAACCAACCAGCTCGGGACTTGCAAAGCCCGTTGCTGCCAATATTACCCAACTCATTATTGTCATAGCACCCAAACCAGAAATATCCTGGGCGTTACTTGATAGCTATTTAGTTATGGCAGAAACACTTGGCTTAAAGGCAGTAATTCTATTAAATAAAACTGATTTACCCTGTGAACTTCTAAAAGAACAATTATTCATGGATTATGGACCACTAAATTATCCTATTGTGCTAACAAATAAAAACTCTACTGAGGGTTTGGAACAACTCAAACACATATTAAATCATCAAATCAACGTGTTCGTGGGCCAATCCGGAGTAGGTAAGTCCTCAATTATTTCAAGTATTTTGCCTCATGAACCTAACATTTCTATAAATGAAATTTCTGAACTATCCGAATTAGGAAGACATACAACCAGCAACTCACGATACTACCACTTGCTTAGCGGCGGTGCTTTAATCGACTCACCGGGAGTGAGAGAGTTTAGTTTATGGCATATAGATGCCGCTGAGATCGCACGTTGTTATCCCGAGTTTAGACCCTATTTATCACAATGCAAATTTCGAAATTGTACCCATAAAGATACGCCGCATTGCGCTATAATTAAGGCGAAGAAAGAGGGTTTAATTTCAGAAAAACGATATGAAAATTTCATCAGGCTTTGTGGTCAATACACCTAAAACTTACTGAGCTATTAAACATTCATACCAAGAACAAAATAAGCCTTCTGGTAGGATACCATCTTGTTCCTTACTCTCTTAGATGCTTTGCGACGTATAGATTTTGCATAACCATCTTGTTTTTCATTATGCAATTCATTGACTTTATCTGAGCCACTGTTCGCACTCAAATGTCTTGTATCTAAACAGGGTTATGCAACGGACAATTAATAAATTAGCTATATTGACCAATATAATCGAGAGGTCGACTACAATTCTTAGCGCTTTCTTTTTGTGCTATGCTTAAAATCGGTTGGCTTATATTAAATAAATAATTGCTTATTATATCCATTTTCCTCGGATCAAGAGTAAGCTGGTACAATTGATTTTTATAATCAATTATCAGTGATTGAACATCTTTTACTTCAGAGAACTTAAAAAATTCCATCTTATCCGCTTTTTGAGATATAGGAAAAAAGGATATTGAGGAACTTTCTATACCTTGACATAACATCGATATCTGCTTATTGATATGCTTACTGCAGTTAATAAGAAATCGAGATTTTGCTATGTCCAGATCACATAATTTAATTAATCTCAATAAATGGGTACGGTGATGTTCGCTCAGTCCATTGAGGAACTCAGTGAATAAGACATTAACCCGGAATTGCTTCATGAGCTCATTTTCATCTTGCGCATAAGTTTGAATTATGTCATCTAAAAATTGATTAGTCCGCGTCTTTACAGATTCATTATTTGTTTTAAAAATCAATAATGCATTAAACAAGCGTTCTGGTTCAAACCAATAAACTCCAAGTTCATTTAACTTACATTTTTGCACAAGCTCTAACCATCTAATCGATTGTGTATGGCGTGTAAAGCAGGAAAACCAGCCAGTATCTTTTTTTGTAGGACTAATAATATCACGGATGATCTCTTCATATGCTGCTTCTAAAGCTTTAGGTTTATTTGCTGCAACAAATGGCAACAACACCCCAAGAATTGCATAAGCCTGGGGAAATACCGCATTTTCTCTATCCCATAGACTCGATGTTTGACGCGGGCAGAGGATAGAAAGTTCAAATTGAGTGGTAAATAACGAAACAATAAGTTTGCAACAATTTATTAAAGCATCTTTTTTATCAAAGAGGACTTGGTATTCTTCGATCTCCTCAGATAATTCTTGGTAAACGGGTTCTAATTCTTTACTTGTGGCTTTTAAATCAGGACTATAGTTAAATAACCATTTACTTAATGTCTTTATTTCATAATCCAGATCAGAAAAATTCTTTGCAGTATGAAGTGCGATAAATAGATCCAATAAGTACTCTTCATTCTCCTTGTATTTAATTTTTGACCCATACAAGAAGTTCACATCCACGAGCTCATGTTCATATAAACGATGGAAAAAGTTCTTGATCTCTTTTTTGAATTCTGTAAATTCCCCTTTATGCGCTTGAAAAAAATAGTATCGCTCAACTAATTCCATTAAGTGAGGTAACAAGGCTATGGGCATACGACCATGAGCTCTTAAATTAACAAAAACCTTTTTACGCATTAGATCCCAAAAGTTTTTGAAAATTTCCGAATCAACGCTTACTTCCCTTTCCGTTTGCTTACATAATTTTAGACGCGCTAATTCATCTATTGTAACAACGCTTAATCTTTTATCTGATCTGTATGTCGATAATTCAAATTTCCATTTTTCTAAGTGTTTGCAAAAGCTTAGCTTCCTATATAAAGTATTATCGCCATAACCGAGATAAAAATTAAAGAGATTTACCGTTTCATTAAGCGACGAAAAATCATTTAAATCCTTTTCGTTGGTCAAAGTCGGTATCAATATTTTTAAATAATTAGTTTGTAACACTTGGCCCAGTTCTCGAGCTAAATCAATCCAATGTAGATTAATCGCTGAAGGATTAAGCATATAATCATCATCATCAATAATTGCTTCCCATCGAGTTTTATAACGGGCGAGAAGAAAAAGGAAATCATCCTGACTTAAAGTATCAGTTGGCTTGCATTTAGAAAAATGATCTACAAGGCATTCGCATAGCTTCTGATCACTTGGAGTGAGCGTGCTTTCCTTTTCTAGAGTTTCAATAAAATCCAAAATTCGTTGGACTAACATAAACTACGACCTATCCTTAAATAAATTAACTTAAACTAAAGTTAAATAAAAATCAATTATAAACCCCATGAGGAAGCGCGTAAGTGAAGGAAATTAAATAAAAAATTCAGACATGAATCTAAGTTCAAGTCATTCGTTGAGAAATGAACTTAGAGCTTCCAAGCACTATTCATGGATTTTATGGCAGATTTTCATTGTAGAAAAAAAAAGCGGCTTAAAGCCGCTTTCAAGAATAAAACCCTGGCGATGACCTACTTTCACATGAGGAAACCTCACACTATCATTGGCGCGGTCTCGTTTCACTTCTGAGTTCGAGATGGGATCAGGTGGTTCCAAGACGCTATGGTCGCCAGGAAAACTGTTTTTGCATAATGGGGGCTATTATACCCGAATTATGCGTTAGGTAAATAAAGAGGTGCACATTTTTTTGTAAGTGAGGTCAAAAACCTCACTTTGATACCTTTAAACTTGTATCTGGAGCTAAGAAATGAAGTAGCTCAGATTATATGGTCAAGACAATCAGCCAATTAGTACAAGTTAGCTTCACACATTACTGCGCTTCCACACCTTGCCTATCAACGTTGTAGTCTTCAACGGGCTTCAAGGGAAAACTCATCTTGAGGGAGGCTTCCCGCTTAGATGCTTTCAGCGGTTATCCCGTCCGAACTTAGCTACCCGGCAATGCCACTGGCGTGACAACCGGTACACCAGAGGTTCGTCCACTCCGGTCCTCTCGTACTAGGAGCAGCTCCTCTCAATTTTCCTACGCCCACGGCAGATAGGGACCGAACTGTCTCACGACGTTCTAAACCCAGCTCGCGTACCACTTTAAATGGCGAACAGCCATACCCTTGGGACCTGCTTCAGCCCCAGGATGTGATGAGCCGACATCGAGGTGCCAAACACCGCCGTCGATATGAACTCTTGGGCGGTATCAGCCTGTTATCCCCGGAGTACCTTTTATCCGTTGAGCGATGGCCCTTCCATACAGAACCACCGGATCACTAAGACCTACTTTCGTACCTGCTCGAGCCGTCGCTCTCGCAGTCAAGCACCCTTATGCCTTTACACTCTTGGTACGATGTCCGACCGTACCGAGGGTACCTTTGTGCTCCTCCGTTACTCTTTGGGAGGAGACCGCCCCAGTCAAACTACCCATCATACACTGTCCTCATCCCGGATTACGGGACCAAGTTAGAACCTCAATAACAACAGGGTGGTATTTCAAGGTCGGCTCCATGAGGACTAGCGTCCTCACTTCAAAGCCTCCCACCTATCCTACACAGTTATCATCAAAGTCCAGTGCAAAACTATAGTAAAGGTTCACGGGGTCTTTCCGTCTAGCCGCGGGTACACTGCATCTTCACAGCGATTTCAATTTCACTGAGTCTCGGGTGGAGACAGTGTGGCCATCGTTACGCCATTCGTGCAGGTCGGAACTTACCCGACAAGGAATTTCGCTACCTTAGGACCGTTATAGTTACGGCCGCCGTTTACCGGGGCTTCGATCAAGAGCTTCTCCGAAGATAACCCCATCAATTAACCTTCCGGCACCGGGCAGGCGTCACACCCTATACGTCTTCTTACGAATTTGCAGAGTGCTGTGTTTTTAATAAACAGTCGCAGCCACCTGGTCTCTGCGGCCCTCTTCAGCTCTGAAAGTAAATCTCATCACCAAAAAGGGCGTACCTTCTCCCGAAGTTACGGTACCATTTTGCCTAGTTCCTTCACCCGAGTTCTCTCAAGCGCCTTAGTATTCTCTACCTGTCCACCTGTGTCGGTTTGCGGTACGGTTTTCTATAAGTTATGGCTAGCAGCTTTTCCTGGAAGCCGGGCATCAATGACTTCGCTGTACACCGAAGTGTCAGCACCATGTCGCATCTCAGAGTTGATGGTAAACCGGATTTGCCTAGTCTACCCTCCTACATGCACATACCAGGACAACCAACGCCTGGCTCATCTAGCCTTCTTCGTCCCCACATCACCACTTATAAAAAGTCCAGGAATATTAACCTGGTTCCCATCGACTACGCTTTTCAGCCTCGCCTTAGGGGCCGACTCACCCTGCTCCGATTAACGTCGTGCAGGAAACCTGGGACTTCCGGCGTGAGGGCTTTTCACCCTCATTATCGTTACTCATGTCAGCATTCGCACTTCTGATACCTCCAGCAGACTTCTCAATCCACCTTCATCAGCCTACAGAACGCTCCCCTACCACGTGCACTTAGTGCACATCCGCAGCTTCGGTGACTAGTTTTAGCCCCGTTACATCTTCCGCGCAGGCCGACTCGACCAGTGAGCTATTACGCTTTCTTTAAAGGGTGGCTGCTTCTAAGCCAACCTCCTGGCTGTCTATGCCTTCCCACATCGTTTCCCACTTAACTAGCACTTTGGGACCTTAGCTGGCGGTCTGGGTTGTTTCCCTCTTCACGACGGACGTTAGCACCCGCCGTGTGTCTCCCGTGATTCAATTATCCGGTATTCGGAGTTTGCATCGGTTTGGTAAGCCATGACAGCCCCCTAGCCGAAACAGTGCTCTACCCCCAGTAATCATTCACGAGGCGCTACCTAAATAGCTTTCGGGGAGAACCAGCTATCTCCGGGCTTGATTAGCCTTTCACTCCTAGTCACACGTCATCCGATAATTTTTCAACATTACCCGGTTCGGACCTCCAGTTGGTGTTACCCAACCTTCATCCTGCACATGACTAGATCGCCCGGTTTCGGGTCTACTCCCAGCGACTCGCGCCCTATTCAGACTCGATTTCTC